>NZ_JBSGVG010000003.1:0-310845 GCF_053608345.1 Nocardia sp. NPDC055050 | reverse complement strand
CGGGGGTTCTGTGCTGGAACGGGCTACAGCGAACGGGCGATCAGTTCCTTCATGATCTCGTTCGTTCCCGCGAGAATACGAAGCACCCGCGCACTGGTGAAGATCTCCGAGATCGGGTACTCGGTCATGAACCCGTATCCGCCGAACAGCTGCAGGCAGCGGTCGGCGACCACACTCAACTGATCGGTGAGCCAGTATTTGGCCATCGACGCCGTCGCCACGTCGAGCTCGCCTGCCAGGTGGTCGGTGAGGCAGTCATCGAGGAAGACGCGACCGATTCTGGCGATGGTGGCGCACTCGGCGAGCTCGAACTTGGTGTTCTGGAAGCCGAGCAGCGACTTTCCGAACGCTTGCCGATCCTTGGTGTAGGCGATGGTCATCGCGACCGCGGCCTCCATCGACGCCACGGCCATCACCGCGCAGACGAGTCGCTCCTGCTGGAGCAGCTTCATCATCTGATAGAAGCCCTGGCCCTCGGCCTCGCCGAGCAGGTTGCCGACCGGCACCCGCAGGCCGTCGAAGAACAGCTCGGCGGTGTCCTGGCCGGTGCCGCCGATCTTGGACAGGGTCCGCCCGCGGGTGAAGCCGGGGGTGTCGTCACCGACCTCCGCGACGATGAGCGACACCCCGGCGGCGCCCTTGTCGGGGTCGGTCTTGGCGGCGATGATGACCGCGTCGCAGAGCGCGCCGTTGCTGATGAACATCTTCGAACCGGTGATGACGTACTCGTCGCCGTCGCGCACCGCCCTGGTCTGAATGTTCTGCAGGTCCGATCCCGTTCCCGGTTCGGTCATCGCGATCGAGAGCAGGCACTCGCCGCTGACCACCTTGGGCAGCAGGCGCGCCTTGAGCTCTTCGGCGGCGAACTCGACGAGGTAGGGCGCGATGATCCCGGAGTGGATCGCGAGGCCCATGGAGGTGTCGCCTGCCTTCGACTGGGCCTCGATGATCGCCGCCTCGTGGGCGAAGGTGCCGCCTCCGCCGCCGTACTCTTCGGGAACAGACGGGGCCAGCAACCCGAGCTTGCCTGCTTTGAGGTAGAGGTCACGGTCGGGGTGACCCTGCTGTTTGTACCGCTCGGCGCCAGGAAGCACCTCTTTCTCGAAGAACTTCGTCGCGAGTTCGCGAACGGCTTCGATCTCATCGTCTACCCAGCCCGCTTGTGCGGTCATCCGTGCCTCCCAGGACGCAATCTGCCTCAATCTGCGGAAACAGATTGTCAGATATATTGGCACGGCGTCAATAGGGAATGCTCGGCGGTCGGGGTCGCCGTGATCAGCGGCGACCCCGGGTGCGCCGGTAGGCGGCCGGAGTGGTGGCCGTCCAGCGCTTGAAGGCGCGGATGAAGGGGGCCGCCTCGGTGTAGCCGAGCCGCACGGCGATCTCCTCGACCGAGAGCGCGGTGGCGGTCAGCATGTCCTCGGCCAGACCGCGCCGCGCCTCGTCGAGCAGGACGCGGTAGCTGGTGCCGTCGGTGGCGAGATGCCGTCGTAGCGTGCGGCCGGTGGTGCCGAGGTCGTGGGCGACCGCGTCCAGCGACGGCGGAATCGCGATTCCCGCGGTACCGGTGCCTGCCAGCAGATGGTCGCGAACCTCGGCCGCTATCCCGGTGCGGGTGGTCCGGCGGTCGATCAGTTCACGGCATTGCGCCAGGCACAGGGCCAGCGTGGCCTGATTCGCCTGTGGCAGTGGCTGATTCAGGGTTTCGGCGGTGATCGTGATACTGGTTTCGGCCTGCCCGTATCGGGGGTCCACGCCCAGGATCGCGGCGATGTCGTCGCCATAGCCGGGTTCCGGGAACGCGAACCGCGCCTGGTGGATATCCACCGGTCGGCCGAGCAGGTCGTCGAGCACCCGATGCATCGCGAAGGTGTCGCGTTCGACGAGGAACTGCTGGACGTCATCCGGGATCCGATCGTGTCGGATCCGGGCAACCATCTGCTGGTCGTGGAGCTCCACGACCGGTGTGCAGAACGCGAAGCTCAACTGGAAGTAGCTCAGCGCCAAGGAGATCGCCTCGCCGAGGGTGGGACTGGTGATCCAGGCGTAGCCGTAGATACCGAAGGCGCTGATGCGGTAACTGCGCCCCACCTCGATGCCGAGCGCGGGGCGGGTTCCGAGTTCGCGCAGCAGATTGCGAACCACCAGCAATTCCGTGCGGGCATCGATCTGGCGGTCGGCGGAGTCGAGGTCGGCGACGGACAGACCCGTACCGGCGAGCATCGACGTCGCGTCGGCTCCGTGTTCGACGGCGAACCGGTGCATCACGGCGACGCTGGCAACACCCCGGGGGAAGTCCCACGTGTCCACTGCTGGTTCCTGTCGCGCGCGCATGCCTTCCATTATGGCCTGAAATGTCAATTTTCTGTCCGCGGGCATCCTCGTTCTCGCGTCGACGGCGACCTACCGTTGACCGCAGAGATCACTGACATGAGGAGCTGGGCTATGCGCACTCGGACAATGCCGTCCGCTGTCATCATCGGCACCGGGTTCGGCGGCCTCGGCATGGCGATGGAACTGCTGCGCCACGGCTTCGACGACCTCGTCATCCTGGAGCGGGCGTCGGATGTGGGTGGGGTGTGGCGGGAGAACACCTACCCGGGCGCCGGGTGCGATATTCCCTCCCCGCTCTACTCGTACTCGTATGCGCCGAAATCCGATTGGCCCAAGCGGTTCTCGGGACAGCCCGATATCCACGCGTATCTGCGGGATGTGGCGCGCGACAACGGCCTGCGCGAGCGGATCCGGTTCGGGTCCGAGGTGACCGAAGCCGAATTCGACGATGCGAGCGGGAAATGGACGGTGCGTACCGCCGACGGCTACGAGGCAACCACCGACGTGCTGATTTCCGCGGTCGGTCAGCTCTCGCGGCCCGCGCTGCCCACCATCGCCGGGATCAGCTCGTTCGCCGGACCGGCCTTCCACTCCGCGGAGTGGGACCACAGTGTCGACCTGACGGACAAGCGGGTCGCCGTTGTCGGCACCGGTGCCAGTGCGATCCAGTTCGTGCCCGCGATCCAGCCGCAGGTGGGGGCCCTGACACTGTTCCAGCGCTCGGCGGCGTGGGTGCTGCCCAAGCCCGATGTCGAGTACAAGGCGTGGCATCACCGGATGTTCGCGACGGTGCCGCCGGTTCGCCTCGCCGAGCGATTCGCGGTCTGGGTCCTGTGTGAGTTTCTGTCGCTGGGCATCGCTGATGTCACCGCGATCAGGGGCCTGGTCACCAGGATCGCCGTGAACCATCTGCGCACGCAGGTCAGCGACCCGCAACTGCGCGCGAAACTGACGCCCGACTACCCGGCCGGCTGCAAACGTGGGCTGTTCTCCAACAACTACTATCCGGCACTCACCCAGCCGAACGTGCGGGTGGAGACGACCGAGATCGCCGAAGTCGTGCCGACCGGGGTGAAAACCGCCGACGGCGTGCTGCACGAAGTCGACGTGATCATCTACGGAACCGGGTTCAAGGGCACCGAATTCCTGTGGCCGATGGCGATTCGCGGCGCGAACGGGCGCAAGCTCGAGGACGAGTGGCAGGGCGGTGCCCGCGCCTACCACGGCATCACGGTGCCCGGCTTCCCGAACATGTTCATGGTGTACGGGCCCAATACGAACCTGGGCGTCGGCTCGATCGTCTACATGATCGAATCGCAGGCTCGCTACATCCGCCAGGCGCTCGAGGAACTGTCCCGCCACCCGGCGCACACCCTCGATGTCCGGCGTGCGGTGGCCGAGGAATACGACGTGAAGCTGCAAGCCCGGCTCGCCCGTACGCCGTGGGGTCTGTGCTCGAGCTGGTATCGCAACGCCGCGGGCCGGATCACCAACAACTGGCCGGGCGCGGTCCTGAGTTATCGACTACAGACCCGAGCCCTGCGCCCCGAGCACTATCACCTGACCACCAACACGACAACGCCTGCGGGCCAGTGATATTCGCGGACCGGAATTCGAAAGAGGCTCATCGATGAAGCTGACCAACGGCACCGCGGCCGAGGTACGCGAGAAGGTGCGGGCGGTGCGCCGGTTGCACCAGACCGGCCTGATCGACCTGTGGCGACCGCGCCGGATCAAGCGCATGATCGCGCTCAACAACTCCTACGGCCCACAAGCGGCGATGATCAGCGCCGGGGCGGCCGATCGGCCCGACGAACCCGCGCTGGCCGACGAGCACGGCGTGCTGACCTACCGCGAGCTCGACGAACAGTCCAACGCCTTGGCCCACGGTCTGCTCGGGCAGGGCCTGCGCGGCGGCGAGGTGGTCGGCGTGCTGGCCCGTGACCATCGTGGCCTGGTGCTGGCGATGGTGGCGGCAGGCAAGGCAGGGTTGCGGCTGGCCATGCTGAACACCAGTTTCGCCAAGCCGCAACTCACCGAAGTCGCTGTGCGGGAGAAGGTTCGCGCGATTCTGTTCGACAGTGAATTCGCCGGGCTCATCGATGCCCTGCCCGAGACGATGCCCCGGATCCTCACCTGGGTCGACGCGGAACACACGCCGCTGCCGAGCACGGTCACCATCGACATGTTGGTGGCGGCGAACAGTAATGCCCCGCTGCCCCCGCCGGACCGGCCCGCGGGCTTCATCATCCTCACCAGCGGCACCACCGGTCTGCCCAAGGGTGCGCCGCGCACCAAGGTCTCTCCGTTCGCCACCGCCCTGGTCGTCGACCGGGTGCCGTTCCCTCGCGGTGGGGTCGTCATGATCGCGACTCCGGTTTTCCACACCACCGGGATGGGGACCTGGACGATAGCCAGCGCGCTCGGCGCCGAGATCGTGCTGCGGCGCCGCTTCGACGCGCAGGCCACCTTGGCGGCGATCGAGCGGCATTCGGTCGAGATGCTGGTCGCGGTGCCGACCCAGTTGAACCGCATTCTCGCGCTCGGTCCCGACGTCATCGCCGAGTACGACACCTCGACGCTGCGCACGGTTTTCGTCGGCGGCGCACCGCTGCCCCCCGACCTGGCGATCCGATGGCAGGAGGCCTTCGGTGACGTGCTCTACAACGGGTACGGCTCCACCGAGGTCGCGATCACCGCTGTCGCCCAGCCGCACGAATTGCGTCGTGCGCCGGGCACCGTCGGGCGGGCACCGGTCACCGCGCGCATCGCGCTCTACGACAGCGACGATCGCCGAATCACCGCGGCGAACGTCTCGGGGCGAATCTTCGCCCGCACCGTCGCCCCGTTCGAGGGGTACACCGACGGGAAGACCAAACAGATCATCGACGGGTACATGTCGACCGGGGACATGGGCCACTTCGACGCTGATGGGCTGCTGTTCATCGACGGCCGCGACGACGACATGGTCGTCTGCGGTGGTGAGAACGTCTATCCGCTGGAGGTGGAGAATCTGCTGGCGGGTCGCGCCGATATCGCCGATGTCGCGGTGATCGGTGTCGACGACGCTGACTTCGGACAGCGATTGCGCGCCTTCGTCGTCGCCACGGACGACAAGCCGGACGCGCAGGAGATCAAGAACTACGTCAAGGACAACCTCGCCAGGTACAAGGTGCCCCGTGACGTGGTGTTCCTCGACGAGATGCCCCGCAATCCCACCGGCAAGATCGTGCGCAAGGCGCTGACCGAGTATGTCGTCGACGGACACGGGGGGCGGTGAGCGTCATGACCGAATACGACTACGACGTGATTGTGATCGGTTCCGGCTTCGGCGGCAGCGTCACCGCGCTGCGGCTGACCGAGAAGGGCTACCGCGTCGGCGTTCTCGAATCCGGGCGGCGATGGAATCCCGAGGATTTCCCGAAGTCCAACTGGAATATCCGCAAGTCGCTGTGGATGCCCCGACTCGGCTTGACCGGGCCGCAGCGGATCAGCGTTCTCGGCAAGTGCGCGGTGTTCAGCGGGTCGGGTGTCGGTGGTGGGTCGGTGATCTACGGCAACACCCTGTACGAGCCGCTGCCCGCGTTCTACGAAGACCGTGCGTGGTCGCACATCACGGACTGGAAATCGGAGCTGGCGCCGTATTACGACCAGGCCAAGCGGATGCTCGGCGTGCAAACCAATCCGCGCGTCGGGCCCAAAGATGAAGTGCTGCTGAAGATTTCCGAGGGCCGCGGGGTTGCCGACACGTTCCATCGCACGAATGTCGGGGTCTTCTTCAACGAGGGTGCGGAGGGCACGGAGGTGCCCGATCCGTACTTCGGTGGTGCCGGCCCGACGCGCGCGGGCTGCATTCATTGCTCCGAATGCCTGACCGGCTGCACGCACAATGCCAAGAACACCACCACGGTGAACTATCTGTACCTGGCCGAACGCAACGGGGCCGAAGTGCACCCGCTCACCACGGTCACCTCGGTGCGGCCGGACGGCAACGGCGGCTACCTCGTGGAGACCATGCGGTCGGGCGGTATCGTCCGCCGGAACCGGCGCCGGTTCACGGCGCGCCAGGTCGTCTTCGCCGCGGCTGCGTTGGGTACCCAGAAGTTGCTGCACCGCATGCGAAACGATGGTGTGCTGCCCGGGTTGTCGCCTCGGCTCGGGGAGCTGACCAGAAGCAATTCCGAGGCGGTGGTCGCGGTATGCAGTCGTAGCCGGTACGACCTGTCCCAGGGTGTGGCGATCACCTCCTCGATTCATCCCGAGCCGCACACCCATATCGAGGTGTGCTCGTACGGCAAAGGACAGAACGCGCTGTTCACCCAGGGCCTGCCGATGGTCGACGGCGGCGCGTTCCGGATGCTGCGGCTACTGCTCATGGTGGCGGCGCATCCGCTCGAGTTCATCCGGTTGAAGAATGTCCACCGTGCTGCCGAGCGCTCGGTTGTGCTGCTCGTGATGCAATCGCTCGACAACTCGCTGACCTCCTTCTTGAAAGGCCGGCGTCTGGTCACCAGACAGGGGTCGGGGGAGCCGAATCCCGAGTGGATCCCGATCGCGCACGAGATCGCTCGGGAGTACGCCGCCGAAATCGATGGTGACGCGGGAAATCTGGTCACCGACCTGCTGGGTATTCCGGCCACCGCGCACTACATCGGCGGCGCGACCATCGGTGACTCCGCCGACACCGGCGTGGTCGACCCCTGGCAGCGGGTCTACGGATATCCAGGACTGCACATCGCCGACGGCAGTGCGGTCACGGCCAATCTCGGGGTCAACCCGTCGTTGACCATCACCGCGCAAGCAGAGCGCGCGATGGCGTTCTGGCCCAACAAGGGTGATGCCGACCCCCGTCCCGTGCTGGGTTCTGCTTACGTCCGCCTCGCACCGATCCTGCCCAAGCGGCCCGCTGTTCCCGCTACCGCGCCCGCGGCACTGCGCTACTCGGTTCAGGGTTGACCGCACCATCGTCGAACCACCACGACGCCCCGCAGCGCTTCGGCGCTGCGGGGCGTCGGTGCGTAGCGGCAGTGACCGAAAGCCCCCACTGAGTCGTTTAGTCGAATATCATCTCACTGTATCATTGCCTTAGTGGCTCTCAGAAGAAGGAGGCGCAGGACTATGCGTCAAGTGTCAACGGTGACCGATCCTGTGACGGCGAGCGATGTCGACGGAGTCCTGCGGTGTCGATACGGCACCGTCGAGGACTTCGACATCGAGCGATTCCTCGACGGGATCGGCGCCTTCGCCGGGGCGGGCGCGAATGTGATCGTGCAGCTCGCGAACCGGCCGGTGGGCTACGGCGTCGTCGAGAGCACCGTCGACTCCGGCCGCGCCGACGTCCATCCGTGGAAGCGGTTGCGCACCACGCTGACCTACATCGCGGTGGCGATGCTCGGTACCGAGCAGGACCGGGACGAGTATCGACAGGCCGTGGGTAGCGTCCATCGACGCGTTCGTTCCGCGCCCGGCGCCGAGGTGAAGTACAACGCGTTCGACCCCGAACTGCAGAAGTGGGTCGCGGTCTGCCTGTGCTGGGGAGTCATGGATACCCACGAACGCCTCTACGGGCCACTGGACAGGGCCACCAAAGAGGTCTTCGTGCAGTACGGGGCCAGATTCGGCACCGGGTTGCAGATGAGGCCCGACATGTGGTTTGCCGACCTGGCGGCTTTCGACAGCTACTTCGAATCGGGGCTGGCGAACATGCAGATCGACGACCTGGTCGCCGAATATCTGCGCAAACTGGTCGGATTGCGCAATGTTCCGAGGCCGCGTCGGCTTGCCGACTTTCATCGTTTCGCCGTCACCGGACTGCTGCCCGAAACCATGCGCGCACAGCTCTACCTTCCGTGGACCGACGAACAGGAGCGGCGGCATCGGCTGATGTTCCGTGCCATCGGGGCCGTCTACGGACGGCTACCCGTCCGTGCGCGGATCGTGCCGTACTCGACGATGCTGCGGGACATGCGGCGGCGTCAGCGGCTCGGCCGCCCCCTGGTCTGACAGAGTCGAGGTTGCGGGCTACCGGCAGACCACATTATGTTCGGGCTCTTGTCAGCTGAGGGGAATGGGATATGGCCGAGTCGATCAGGTTGCTGGCACGTATTCGCGGACACGGCGGTGTCGAGCGCGATAACGCCGACGTCCTGAACGGCGCCTTGGCCGCGTTTCTGGACTTCGGGATCAAGCGCACCAGCATGGCGGAAGTAGCCCGCCGTGGCGGTCTGTCCCTGGCGACGCTGTATCGCCGGTTCGGTGGGAAGACCGACGTGGTCCAGGCGGTGGGGCTCTGGCAGGTGCGCCACCTGCTGGAGCAGGCCGACGCCTCGATGCGCCGGCAGGCCGACGAGGGCGCCAGCGCCGAAGACCAGATCGTCGAACTGTTCGTCGCCTTCGCCCTCGGCTTGCGGAACAACCCGTTGCTCGACCGCCTCCTCGCCACCGACGCCGCCACCGTCCTGCCCTACCTCACCACCGGTGGGGCGCCGGTGATCGAGCTCGGTCGCGACTTCCTGGCCGAGTTCATCACCCGCTTGCAGGAGGCGGGCAAGCTGCCCGCCTACGACCCGCTCCCCGTTGCCGAGTTGGTGGCGCGTACCGCGCTCTCGCTGGTGCTGACCAGGCCGACGGTCATCCCGCTCGACGACGAGGCGGCGGCGCGCCGATTCGCCCGCGATCACATCGCACCCGGGTTCCGTCCGCTGGACGTGCGCACGGCGACCCAGGAGACCGGCGCCGCGCCTCGCTGATTCCCTGGCGTGGGGCAGCGACCACCGCGTGCCGCGGACAGATGAGTCACCGGCTCGGTGAGACATCCGTCCGCGGCCGGACCTCTACCTGCCGAAGCGGCGCCTGCCGCGAGCGCCGGTCGCGCGCATCGCGTTCCGCATGAAGCCGAAGTTCTTGAGGCTGTACGGGTACCAGACGAGTTCGGACTTCTGGGTCGGCAGCGCCGGAGCCGTGATCGCCTGCTTGCGGCAGTACTTGCGCACGCCGTCGGCACCGCCGAATCGGTACCCGGTGCCGGACTGGCCCCAACCACCGTGGGGGAGCGCGAAATTGAACAGATTGATGGTGGCGTCGTTGATGTTCACCGCACCGACGGCCAGTCGCCGCGCGATTGCCTGCCCGCGGGACTTGTTGCCCGTCCACACCGAGGCCGACAGTCCGTACTCGGAGTCGTTGGCGAGCCGGATCGCCTCGTTCGCATCGGCGACCTTGATGACCGGGATCGTCGGGCCGAACGTTTCCTCGGTGATGCACGACATCGAGTGATCGACGTCGACCAGCACCGTCGGTTCGAAGAAGTTGCCCTCGCCTGTCGCCTTGCCGCCGGTGAGCGCTCGCGCGCCTTGGGCCAGCGCGTCATCGACGTGGCGGGTGACGATGTCGAGCTGGGCCTGGTTGGCGAGGGGACCGACGTCGATGTTTCCGCTACGGTCGTCGCGGCCGAGCCGCAGCGTCTTGACGTGGGCCACCAGCTTGTTCACGAACTCGTCGTATACCGCGGCCTCGACGTACACCCGCTCCACCGACACGCACAGCTGTCCGGCGTTGGTCAGTGCGCCGAAGGCGATGCCGTTGGCCGCGCGGTCGAGGTCGGCGTCAGCCAGCACGATCGCCGGGTCCTTGCCGCCCATCTCGAGGCTGTAGGGCAGCGTGCGTTCCGCGCAGGCGACCGCGATGCGGCGACCGGTGTTGCCGGAGCCGGTGAACTGGATGAAATCAGCGTTGCCGACCACCGCGGCGCCGGTGGCGCCGGATCCGGAGACCACCGTGAACACCGGCGGCGCACCGATCTCGGCCCAGCCGCGCGCGAGGGCGAGCGGCGTCAGCGGGGTCACCTCCGAGGGCTTGAGTAGCACCGCGGCGCCCGCGGCGAGCGCCGGGACGAGGTCGGAGGCAGGCATGGCGAGAGGGAAGTTCCACGGCGTGATGATGCCGACCACCGGATACGGCGTGTATGTGGTGGTCAGCTTCTTGACCCGCATCAACGGGGTGTGGGGGCTCACGGCGGTATCGGCGAGAAACTTCGCGGCGTTTCGCGCGTAGTAACCCAGCAGGTCGACGGTGAACGCGACCTCGACCTCGGCCTCCACCCGAGGCTTTCCTGACTCGTCTTGAATCGAGTCCGCCAGCTCGTCGCTGTGGTCGAGCACCCAATCCTGCAGCTTGAGCAGCCACTGCTTGCGCCCGGCCGCGCTGATCGAAGCCCACCGCGGCTGTGCTGTGCGCAGCGCGGCCGCGGCTGCGGCGACCTCCTCCGGGGTCGACACGGCGACGGTGCCGACCAGTTCTCCGGACGCTGGGTTGCGAACAGCCAGTTCAGCGGCGTCGACGGTGGGTGTGGCGGAATCAGACACATTTTCTCCTGGATAGCCGTATCGGACTACCAACCACCTTAGACAGAGTGAGATGTTTTGTATATCACTCTGTCATTTCGATGACCGGCTCAGATCTTCGGGTCGAAACGGATCCGCCATGTTCATCCGCTATTTGCCCCTGCTTGCAAATATCAGAACAGGTGGAAGCCGTGTTTGACCGCTATATGTTACCGAGGATTCTCTCACTGGTGAAGAGGAAAGGGAATCAAAATGGTGATCAGGAAAGCTGGATCGGATCCGGCTACAGCTCCCGGCCCGCACGATGGACGAGACCTGCGCGCCTGTCGGCGCGCGCGGAAGGAACGTAGCGAATCCTGCGCGGTGCTACCGTCGCCGCCATCCGCAGGCCGGTGGCGTAGGAGCGGAACGCGGCCCGATCTCCCGGTCTGGACCGGACGTCGAGCAGTTCCTTGGTGCGAGGGTGGAGCAACTCGCGGACGGCGGCGGATGGCAGGAGTCGCGGGACCCAGCTGGTCGGACGCACGATCTCGGGTGCGAGCGTGCGACCGGCTGGGGTGAGGCGTAACTGCTGTGCGCACACCCGTTCGAAATAGTCGCCGAAACCCGCCCAGTCCTGCGGCATGGCCCGCGCCGACACGCCGAATCGCAGATACCACTCGCAGCACTCCTCGTACAGCCGTTCATGGTCGCGATCCGACATCGGCGCGATGAAGGTGTTGATCGCGACCACCAGCGTCTCCACGTAGGTCGCGTGCTGAAAGTGGAACAGGTCCGGATTCAGTGCGTGGAAGCGCGCGCCACGGTCGTCGGTTCCGCCGATGTGCCCATGAATGTTGACCATGCGGTGCTGCTGGTCCCGATCGTGATAGGCCATGTGAACCGTCTGCGACACGGTTCGCGCTTTGTGGTACCACAGCCGCATCGCCATGTGTTCGTCGAGAGCTGTCGCGATGGCCGGGTGCAGAATCTGTAGCCCCACCGCGCGCGGCAGGGCGAGCAGAAATCGTCGATCGCCGACGTATCGGCGAAGCAGCGAGGTCCCTTTGTGTGGTGCGGTGGGCACGGGAGACGGTGTGGTCATGGTCGGCTCCGTTCGAAGGCTGGCAGCTGTCAGAGGCTGTCGAGGGGTGGAGATCGCCATGAATGCGCAGCTGAGCGGCGGGACCGGCATATGGCTCGCCTGCCTCGCGTGGGCGTGATGATCGTGCTGCCAGAGGGTGGCGTAGAGCATCGCGAACGGGGAGCGAAACTCGCGGTGTCGGTCTCCGTGGCCGGGCGACGGCGCAGCCGCTGGAATCCCGCGACGAGGTAGCTCGCCGGCAGACAGCAGGGCATCGTTACCTCATCCGATTCTGGGCGGTCCGCCTCGAATAATTATGGTGCACGCTGACACCACAATGATGTGGTGTCAGCGTGCACCAGAAACTGCGGATGGTCAAGGGTCAGCCGTCGAGCAGGTGAGGTAAACCGGCGCGAAAGCGGTCCGCGTCGATGGCTTTGGCGGCAGCGAAAGCGGGGAGGGAGACCAGCGGGAAGATCTGGGCGCGGGGACTCGGATCGTCGGCGGCGTCGAGGATGGCGTTGGCCGCCGCGCGACCGGATTCGTTGGCGCCCTCCATGGTGGCCAGGTCGATGTGGTGGCGGACGTGATCACCGCCGAAATAGAGGTTGGGAATCGCGCAGTGTGCGTCGGGACGATCGTCGTAGGAGCCGACTGTGTTGACCAGCAGCGGGGTTTCGTTGTGGATGGTGGTTCCCGACCAGGTGATGCCGGGGTCCAGATGCCAGGAGTGGATGTCTTCGTCGCGTAGCCAGTCGGTGCCGGTGTTGAGCCAGGCTTTGAGCTGCGCCCAGGTCTCGATGGCGATTTCGGCGGCGGTGCATTCCTTGGCGGTGCGGCCGAAGTGGATTCCGGGTGTGTCCCAGTCGGAGATGTCGACCGACAGGCATTCCAGCACCGAGCCGTCGCCGTAGGTGGCAGGGAAGTCGCCCACCCACATGGGGGCTTGGCGCAGCGCGGTGAGGGCCCAGGGGGAGCCCAACGCGGCGATGTGTCCCTCGGGGATGTCGGTGGGGCGGCGCAGGTAGTACTGGATGCCGACCATCCAGTCGGTGACCAGGTTTCGCATCCCGCCCAGGCGCGGATCGGCCTCGATGATCGTGTCGTCGAGGAGGTCGACCGCGCGGTCGACCGGCATGGCGCACAGATAGTGGTCGGCTGTCACTGTCGTGGTCCCACCTGTTCCGCTGATCGTCGCGGCGGCGATGCGACCGCCGGCCATCCGCAATGCGGCCAGGCCCTGCCCCATGACGAAGCGGACGCCGAGCGTGCGCAGGTAGTCGACCCACGGATCGATCCAGGCGACGTTGGTCGGGCGGTTGAGGATTCGGTCGACGCCACCGGAGAACTGCGCAACCGTGCCGGACGCGGCCAGGACCAGCGCCTCGCCGATCGTGCCGATGGTTCGTGCGGAGCTGGTCTGCGGCTTCGCGGCGACGGTGATCCGGGTGAGCGCGTTCACCAGGTACTTCCGGTACGCGGGCGACTTTCCCTCGGCCTGCATGATCTGTTCCCAGGTCACGTATTCCCACTGGCCGAAGCGTCGTTCGGTGCTGGAGGTGAACCACACGAGCATCTGCTTGGCGAAGAACGCCAGCTCGTGTGGTGGTAGGTCGGGGATGAAGCCGAGCGCGCCGATGATGCTGTTCTGCACCAGTTCCGGCGTCAACTGACTCAGTCCACCGAGCTCGACCGGGGCGAAGATCGGCGGCAGGTCCTGGAATCCGGCGACCGTGCCCTCGACCCGCACCAGGTTGTCGAGCACACCGTTCGGGTTGCCGGGGAACGGGATTCGGCTCATCGTGTCGGGGACATGCTGATAGCAGCCGGGGAAGAAGCGGAACCCGTGTTCACCCGGCAGATGCTGACGACCGGGCGACGCGGTTCCCGGCACGCCCATGCTGCGGGCTTTTCCGCCGAGGAACGCGGGCTCGTAGACGGTGATGTCGTAGCCTCGCTCGGCCAGCTCGTGCGCGGCACTGAGCCCGGCCATGCCGCCACCGAATATCGCCACCGACTTGCCGCCGGAGCGCAGTAGTGGCGAACGCCGGGCAGTCGTCGCTGCGGCGAAGGCCGGGGGAGTCACGGCTAGTGCGGCTCCGGCGACGAGCCCGGCGCGCAGCGCGGTGCGGCGGGTGATCGGTGCTGACAACGGTGTCGGCTGATCAGGCATGGTGTTCTCCTGGACCTGCGGTGGTGAGGGTGAAAGGCGGGTTCGGTGGTGGGCAGTCATCGGTTGCGTTGCCGCGCAGGGTTGTCCGCGTGGTTCGCCATTCGCTGGTCGAGTCGCGGATCTCGCGTGCCACGTCGGAGAGGACGGCGGGCAGATGTGCCCACTGGTGGAACGAGGCGCGGACCGCGAGGCCCAGTGCGCGGGACGGGGTATACAGTTCGGCGGGCCGGTGGGTGCGGGAGAAGATGCCCGCGGTGATCTCCGCCAGTTCCGGGTCTTCGGCGGCGGTGCGGTAGAGCTCGATCTCCAAGGGCCGCAACGATTCACCACGTGCCAGCCGATTCGTCCAGTGGAAGATCTCGCGGCACTCGACGACGCGGCGGCGCTCCCACTCCGACAGGGCAGTGTCGAGAGCCCGCGGGTCGTGGAGAACCTCGTCGACCGACTCGGCGAGCGTGCGTCCATAGTGCAGGGCGTCGCGGATGCCCTGCGCGGTGACGGGATCTTTGAAGTGTCCGGAGTCGCCGGGCAATGCCCAGCCCGGGCCCGCGGAACGGCGGAAGTACGAGGAAATGCCGGTGGCGGAACGGATCCGGCCCACGCGCTCACAACCGCGCAGTCGGCTGGTCAAATCCGGAATCCGGGCCAGGGCCTCGGCGTAGCGGCGTTCCGCCACACCGGGACCTCGTCCGAGGTCGCTGACCGTGGGCGGCTGTACCAGGCTGAGCACCAGGCCGTCGTCGCACGGGAAGGCGGTGCCGAGGTCGGCACCGACACGCCACTGGGCGGCGATGTGGCGGGGGGCGTCGGCGGCATCGCGCCAGTAGGCGAAATAGCAGTCGCGCCCGCTCGGCACGCTCAGAAACGGTCGTTCGGCGCCCACCGCGCGGGCGATGGTGCTGCGCCGCCCGTCCGCGCCGACAACGAGCGCGGCGCGGATCTCCCTGGTCTGGCCCGCGGCATCGAGGTATCGCACACCGGCGCAACGGTTCCCGTCCCAGACCACCGAGGTGACCCGGCAGCGCGGCCGCACCTGCGCGCCCGCGTTCACCGCGGTGTGCACCAGCACGGCGTCGAGTCCGGTGCGGCGCACACACATCGCGTAGTCGATGCCGTCGACCGAGGGAAAGCCGGAACCGACACCGTGGCCCGCGGCCTGTGCGTAGGCCCTGGTAAGCCGTGGCGCACCGAGTGCTTCGACGGCGGCCAATGCGTCGAGGCGCTGGAGCTCGGCCAGCCCGGCCGGCCAGAGCAGGTGGGTGGACAGGGTGTCCGACGGCAAGATGGCGGCGTCGAGCACGACCACAGCGTGACCCGCCCTCGCGAGTGTCGCCGCGGTAGCCGACCCCGCGCAGCGCGCGCCGACCACGACGACGTCGGTCCTTTCGACTGCGGTGACGGGGGAATCGACCATGAAGACCACCTCGGTCACTGAGTCTCGGACAGTGTGTCCGATTGATGATGAGGCGGGCCGTATTCAGGTGTCAATAGCCAACCGGGACAGGGGGATTGCCGCGGCCCCTACCCCCGCCACCACGGCGGCCCGCGGGTCTACGGGCACAATGGGACGCATGGGCAATGCCAGCGCACCCGGTGCGGCATCGGCGACGGATAGCCGATGCCCTCACTGACCCGTGTCCCGCGATCGGCGCGCAAACCCGCTGACGACCGGCGGGCGGAATTCGAACGACGGGTCCTGACCGCGGTCGAAGACCTGCTGGCCGACGGCACGCCGTTCACCGAGATCGCCGTGCAGAAGATCGCCGCCGCGTCCGGGTCGGCGAGATCTACCTTCTATCGCTACTTTCCGGACAAGAGCAGACTGCTGATCCGGATGGCCGAGTTGGCCACCGCCGATCTGTTCGCCGCGGCCGAGATGTGGTGGAGTGCCGAGCACACCGATCAGCAGGCCGGAGTCGTGCTGGCCATGCGCGCGATGATCGGCGGGTTCCGCGACCATCGCTATCTGCTGCTCGCCCTGACCGAAGTGGGCTCCTACGACCGGGAGGTCGGTGCCTACTGGCGTTCCCGAGTGGCGACCTTCGCCGAACTGGTGCGTGCCCGGCTGGCGGCCGAACAGGCGTCGGGCCGCGTCGGGCCGCAGCTCGATCCCCGAGCCACCGCCCTGATTCTCACCTCGATGGTCGAACGCACGATCTCGGTCGCCTTCGCCGCCGAAACCGGTGTCGGCGAGGAGGAATTGGCCGAATCACTCGGTCGCGCGATCTGGCTCGTCATCTACGGTGACGCGCCCTAGTCGCTGTCCTTCTGCGAGACAGCGTCCTCGGCTGCGACTGCGGCTGTGGTTGTGGTTGTGTGGGCGGAACGTTTGCGGCGCGGTGTCGTCTGATCGATGCGCGGATCCTCGGTCACCGCATAGTGTTTGACGTACTCGGACAGGAACGCCTGCACTGTCGCGGTGGCCGGAATGGCCAACAGCGCGCCGACCGCGCCGAGCAGCGCGCCACCGGCGAGTACCGACAGCAGGGCGATCGCGGCATTGACGTCGACGGTGCGCGCGGTGATCCGAGGCTGTAGCAGATAGTCCTGGAACCACTGGTAGACAACCGCGAACACGATGATCCATACCGCGTCCATCGGGTCGACGGTCAGCGCCACGAAGACCGGAACGATCGCGGCGATGTAGGTGCCGATGGTCGGGATGAACGCGGAGATCACGCCGAACCAGACCCCGAGCGCGATGGGGTTGGGCAGGTGCAGGATCGACAGGAATACCCCGTGCACGATCGCGGAGACGATCGCCAGCAGCAACCGCGAGAACAGGTAGCCGCCGGTCTTGTCGATGGCGAGGTCCCAGGCGTGCAGGAAGGTCTGCTGGCGTGCCGGCGGCAGGAGCGAGCACACCGTGCGCCGCACCTTCGGGCCGCCCGCGGTGAGGTAGACGCTGAACAGTGCGATGGTCAGGACCTGGGCCAAGCCGCCCAGGACCGTGGTAGACACGCCCCAGGCATTGTCGGCGGCGGTGTGCGCGTAGCTCTCGAGCAGGTCGGATTCGCGTAGCAGCCGTTGACTCAGGTCGTGCGTTGTGAAGTGCTGTCCGAAGGTGTGATTGACCCAGTCCACGCCCTCGTCGAGCAGTCGTGGCGTCTCATGGACCAGGTTGGTCGCCGTCTCCACGAGCAGGGTCACCAGTGCGGCGAGAAAGGCCAGCACGCAGAGGAAGGTGGCGATGAATACCAGGCCGGTGGCGAGACCACGCGGTACCCCCCGCCGCACCAGCAGTGCGACGGGCGGCTCCATCGCCAGCGAGATGAAGAACGCGACGAACAAGATGATCAGGATGCCGGTCAGCCGGTGGAACGCCCAGTCCGCGAGCAGGAACAATCCGAAGAACGCCAGTGCCAGCGCCATTGCCCGAGGTAGCCACGTCGGCATTCTGGTTCGCGCGGGCGCCTGCGCAGCGCTGTCCCCGGGGTCGATGTCCACGACTTCCAGTGTCGCCCCGGGTCGGTCCTTTTCCCGGCATCAACGCGGCGTCGACCTGCCCGAAGAGTTGGCCCGCTTCTCGGGCAAATAGTTGCAGTTCCTGAAATATTGCAGTTTGTGCTAATTTATGGGCGTGACTCAGGAGCCGGTCAAACAGGCCGCGGTCGGTCTGCGTGAACAGAAGAAGCAACGGACCCTGCTCGATCTCTGCCTCGCCGCGCGGCGATTGGCGGTCGAGCACGGGCTGGACGCGACGAACGTCGACGACATCGCCAAGGCCGTGGGCGTCTCGCCGCGCACGTTCTTCAACTACTACGAGACCAAGCTGGACGCGGTGGTCGGCCCGATCGGTGAGATCGGTACGCCCGAAGCCAGAAGCGAATTCGTCGCAGGCGGTCCGACCGGTGTGCTCATCGAAGACCTCACCTGGCTGCACGCCGCGGGCTTCCAGCCGGAAAGCGAAGTGCGCGAGGGTATCTCGCTGGTCACGAAACTGGTGATGGCCGAGCCGAGAGTGCTCGCCGCCTTCATCGCCTCCGGCGCCCGGATGGAGGCCGCCATCGCCGAACTCCTCGCGGCCAGGTGCGGGGCCGACGTTGACCCCGAATTCGCCTCGCTCACCGCGGGAATCATGACAACCATCACCACGCGGGCAGCGATGTCGCTGGCCGCCGACCCGAACGGGTCGCTGGCGGCAGCGCTGCACGAGCACTGCGCCATGGCCTCCCGGCTGTTCCGGCCGGACGACAGCACAAGGGAGACGCTCCGATGACCACGACGGCCGACTCGCCGCCCACCCCGATCGTCCTGACGCAGAAGCGGATCTGGCTGATCTTCTCCGCTCTGATCGCGGGCATGTTCCTGGCCAGCCTCGATCAGATGATCGTCGGCACCGCGATGCCGACCATCGTCGGCGAACTGGGCGGTGTCTCGCACATGGCCTGGACCGCCACCTCTTACCTGCTCGCCACCACCATTGTGATGCCGATCTACGGAAAACTCGGCGATATGTTCGGCAGGCGATGGCTGTTCCTGTTCGCGATCACCGTCTTCACCGCCGCGTCGATCGGCGCTGCCGCGTCGACCAGCTTCTGGGAGTTCATCGCGTTCCGCGGTCTGCAAGGTGTGGGTGGCGGCGGTCTGATGATCCTGGCGCAGGCCATCATCGCCGATGTGGTGCCCGCCAAGGACCGCGGCAAGTACATGGCTCCGATGGGTGCTGTCTTCGGCATCACCTCGGTCGCCGGACCGCTGCTCGGCGGACTGTTCGCCGACCATCTCGACTGGCGGTGGTGCTTCTGGATCAATGTGCCGATCGGCATCGCCGCGCTGTTCATCGCCTTCCGCTACCTGAACATCCCCAGCCATCGGCCCAAGTTCCGGCCCGACTACCTCGGCATCGTGCTCATGTCGACCGCGACCACCTTGCTGATCCTGATCACCGACTGGGGCGGCAAGCAGTACGCCTGGGGCTCGACGGTGATGGTGTCGATGATCGCCGCTCTCGTCATCGTGGTTGCGGCCTTCGTGTTCGTCGAGTCGAGGGCCGAGGAGCCGATGCTGCCGCTGTGGCTGTTCCGCAATCGCACCTTCGTGCTCACCTCGCTGATCGGATTCCTCGTCGGCCTGGTGATGTTCGCGGCCATCGGCTTCATCCCGACCTACCTGCAGATGGCCAGCGGTACCTCCGCGTCGGTGTCGGGTCTGCTCCTGATCCCGATGATGATCGGCATGATGCTCACGCTGATCACCTCGATGAACGCGATCACCAAAACCGGTCGCTACCGGGTGTACCCGCCGATCGGCGCCGCGCTGATCGGGATCGACATGCTGTGGCTGACCCGCCTGGACGCCAACACCTCGATGTGGCTGGTCTCGGCCATGCTGTTCGTGATGGGCGCCGGCCTCGGCCTGATCATGCAGATCATCGTGCTCGTGGTGCAGAACGCGGTGGCCCCCGACCAGATCGGCACGGCGACCAGCGCCAACAACTACTTCCGTGAAATGGGTGGCGCGCTGGGCATCGCGATCTTCGGTTCCATCTTCACCGGCAGGCTGACCGAGAACCTCACCGGCGCGTTCCAGGCGAACTGGCAGGAAGCGGCGGCGGCGAAAATCGATCCGAGCGCACTGATTCCCTCGGTGGTCAAGAACCTGCCGGACAACCTGCACGACGCGATCGTCAGCGCCTACGTCGACGCGCTGGTCCCCGGGTTCTGGTACCTGATCCCGGGTGCGGTGCTCGCGTTCGCGCTCGCGTTGTTCATCCCGCATCTGACACTGTCCGACGAAGCGGGAATGGTCGCGCGTGGTGAAGCGGTGATGGCCGAGACCGAGCCGGACCTGGTCAAGGAGAGCTGAGCGGGCCGCCTGCCGATCCGGCCGATGCTGCGGCGAATGTATAAGGCCCGCTATCGATTTCGGTAGGGCGGCCTTATCATTCAGGTCGGACACCGTGCGACGTCGCAGCGCCGATCAGAGGAGCGAGTCAGTGACTACCTATACCGAGCAGTGGTCGGAACTGTTCGGAATGACGCTCGACGACTGGCTGTGCACCGGGACCGTGAACGAGGTGCATCCCGACCTGAGCTGGGATCGGGTGCGCCGGTACGCGGTGGCGGAGATGAACAAACGGCTGGCGGACAGCTGGAGAGCCGGCGTAGACGAGGCGGGGACGATCAGTAGCGCCTCGCTCGCGCTCTTCGACGAGGGGCACATGAAAGCGATCGCGACCGAGGTGCGGGTCGCGACGATCGACAGCGTCGCCTGGATGTCGCAGCTCAGCGTCAGACGTCCGGTGGACGGGTCCACCGGAGGCCGCTGACGGAGTGCGGCAGGGGCTGCCGATCACCTGATGGTAGTGGGCTTCGGGGCTGTTCGGTTCAGCCGTCGAGGTATCGCCGCGGCGATGTGCCGACCGTTCGGCGAAAGGCCGCGAGAAACGCACTGGCGGTGGCGTATCCGACGGTGTGCGCGACGAGGAAGACGGGCCGGCCGTCGGCCAGCAGTGGCAGCGCGGCCTGGATTCTCGCGTGGGTGCGCCAGCGGTCGAAACTCATCCCGGTGTCCTGCACGAACAATCGGGTGAGCGTGCGACGGCTCACGCCGACGGCCCGGGCGTGGGCTTCCAGGCTGCGCGGGTCGGCCGGGTTGTCCAGTAGCGCGTCGGCGACTGTGCGTACTCGTTCGTCGACGGGGTGGGGCACGTCGATCGGCGTCGCGGGCAGCGGCTGCAACAGGTCGAGGACGACCGCCTCGGCGCGGAGCCGCTGATCATCGGCCAGTGTGCTCTGGGCGAGGTGCACGATCAAGTGGGCCAGCAGGCCGTCGACGCGGACCGCGGTGGGTTCGGACCAGTCCAGCTCGCAGCGGTCCGGTTCGAAATAGAGGCTGCACAGCACGGCGTCGCGGCTCGCGCCGGTCTTGTGCGCGACTCCTGCGGGCAGCCATAACGCGCGGGTCGGCGGCACGATCCAATGCGCTTGTCCCACAGCGACTCCGAGTACGCCGCTGCGTGTCCAGGCCAGCTGGTGCTGGGGGTGGTAGTGCTCGTGGGTCCACTGTCCGGCCGCGAGCGGGAAGCTGCCGACCACGATCGCGCCCACGCCGGGGGGAGCGGGTTCGAAGGCGGGTTCGGGCACATTCTGAGTCTATGTCCTCAACGCGCTATCAGTTGGCCTGGTGACGGCTAGCGGCCATCTGTCTTCGCTGCCTACCGTCGATGCATGACTTCGATCTCTACGGCGGAATCCGGCTCGGGCGCAGATGTGGCTCGGCGCCGCGCGGTGCTGATCGTGCTCTGCCTGGTCCAGTTCATCTTGAATCTGGACGACAACGTGGTCAGTGTCGCGCTGCCCACCGTGCGCGACGACCTCGGATTCACCACCGCGGGTCTCGCGTGGGTGGTGAACGGCTACATCCTCGCCTTCGGCGGGTTCCTGTTGTTGTTCGGCCGAGTGGCCGATCTCCTGGGCCGGCGCCGGGTGTTCCTCAGCGGCGTAGCCCTTTTCGGCGTGGCGAGCGTGTTGTGCGCGCTCGCGCAGGAACCGTGGCAGTTGGTGGCGGGGCGATTCGTCCAGGGCACAGGTGCGGCGATGGCGAGCCCGGCCGCGCTCGCGCTGCTCACTCTGCTCTATCCGGGTGCGGGCGAACGCGCCAAGGCGATCGGCATCTGGGGGGCGACGGCCGCGGTGGGCGCCACATCCGGGCTGGTGATCTCCGGGGCTCTGACGGGGTTCGCTTCGTGGCGGTGGATTTTCCTGATCAACGTCCCGGTCGTTGTCGTGGCCTCGGTGCTGCTGCCACGGTGGGTCGCGGAGAGCCGGAGTGGACCACGTACGCGGGTCGATGTCGTGGGAGCGGCCCTCATCACCGGCGCACCGGTGCTACTGGTCTATGGCTTGCTGCGCGCGTCCGAAACCGGTTGGGGCGAACTCGGTTCCACGATGGCGATGATCGCTGCGGTCTTGCTGGCGGTGGTGTTCGTGATCGTGGAGCGGCGCACCGAAGAACCGCTGGTTCCGTTGTCGTTCCTGGCTTTTCGGCCACGAGCGGTGGCCAATGGGGCGACCCTGCTGTTCTCCGCCGCCTTCTACGCGATGGCCTTCCTGCTGATGCTGCACCTCCAGACCGTTCTCGGCTACGGACCTTTCATCGCGGGTCTGGCGTATCTGCCTTTCGGGGCGGGGATTCTGGCCGGGATGTGGGTGTCGTCGCGGGCGGTGAACCGGCTCGGTGAGCGTGCTGGGCTGGTGACCGGGCTCCTTGTCAGCGCGGTGGGCCTGGTGCTGATGTCGGGCATCGACGGCCATGACAGCTACGCCTCGGGGGTGCTGCCCGCCCTGCTCGTCACCAGCATCGGCTGCGGGATGAGCCTGCCCGCGTTGGCGGTCACCGCACTCACCGGCACCACCGCGGACAACGCCGGAATCGGCTCCGCCGTCCTCAGCTCGGTCCAGCAACTCGGCGGCGCACTGGGTTTGGCGATCCTGGTGACGCTCGCCACGCGTCGCGGTGACTCCTCGGCCGGCTCGATCGACGCTCGGCAGGCCGCGACCCAAGCGTTCACCTATGCGCTGACGATCGCCGCCGCGCTGGTCGGGCTCGCTGCGGTGCTGATCGCGACGATGCTGCGCAATCACACTCGAGAAACTGAATAGTTGTATCGTGGTGTGCGAATAGGTACTCCAGGGCGGAGGGGAGGAGGCGCGGTGGGCGGCAACATGGAGCCTGTCGATGCATCACCGCCCACACAGCGCGTCGTGTCCGTGCTGGAACTTCTCGCCGACGCGGCTGAACCGCAGACCTCGGCGCAGATCGCCGATTGTCTCGCGCTGAGCCGGTCGACGGTCGGCAACGTGCTCTCCGCGCTGCGGGCGCGCGGGTGGGTCACTCGCCGCGGTGATCTCACCTACGAGTTGGGTCCCGCGTTCCTGCGGACCGCCGAGCGAGAACGAAGCAAGCGCGCCGAGGACTCGTCGTTGCACGCCGCCCTGCAGGGCCTGGCGCAGGACGTGGATTGTGGTGTCGCACTGGTTGTTGTCGACGGCGCCGAGATCCTGTTCAGCGCCGTCGTCGAGAACCGTGGACGAATTCCCGCCGGAATCTCGGTCGGCACCAGATTGCCGCTCATCCCGCCCGCCGCGGCGACGATCGTGGCCCATTCCGCCGACCTGATCCGGCAACCGTGGCTGGCGGCGGCAGAGCCGCAAGATCGCGTGAAATTCGAGCGGCTTCTGGGCGACATCCGCGTCGTCGGCGCCGCGGTCTGGGGGGTCGACTCCCGCAGCGTCGCGACCCTCGATGTCCTCGCCGACGTCGTCGACCATCTCGCCCACGATCCGGTCAGCCGAACGCTGCGCGAACGGGTGCTCGCGCTGCTCGGGGAGATCAGCGGCACGGCTTATCGTCCTGCCGAACTCGACACCGATGTGGCACTGCCGATCAGTTACGTGTCGGCGCCCGTCTTCGGCCCCGGCGGGGATGTGCTGGCGGAGCTGATCGTCGGCCCGATGCGGGCCGCGGTGACCAGGGCCGAACGCGACCGTTACCTGGCCGCGGTGATCGCGGCAGCGAAAGTGATTCCCGGCCTGCGTTGACCGCCATCGAGAGCTTGTGATCATCGACGCCACCGCACGGGTAGCGCGTTCGGTCCACGCAGCGCCACCCCGACCTGACTGGAGCCTCTCGGTGCATGACGCGGGAAGCTAGCGGCTGGTCTCCATCGTCTGCTTGAAGATGGTCAGGCCGTGTTCCATTGCCGCGCCCATCGGGACGGCGAGGGCGTCGGGTTGGACGTCGTGGATCCAGACGAATCGGCTGTGGCCGTCACCGTGGGGGAAGACCTGCATCGACGCGTTGTCGTGGGTGGGCCGCATGGTGTCGCCGATGACGGAGTAGGCGATTCGGCGTGATTGCTCGTCGAGGGCGATGAGGCGCTCGCGAACGACCGTTCCGTCGGCGAAAGTGGCGGTCCTGACCCCGGGCTCGACGAGTCGGCTGTCGGTGACGAATCCCGGGGCCATCCGGACGGGGCCGTCGGTGAAGTCGCTGATGACCGCCCACACCTGTGCGGGGTCGGCGTCGATGAGGATCTCTTTGTGCACCGTGGCCATGCTCTGTGTCGCTTTCTGTCGTGAGTGTCTGTGAGGAGGCGTTGTCAACGGAAGTCGCGGAAGCTGGCGCGCAGGTCGTCGATGATCAGGTCGGGTTCCTCCATGGCCGCGAAGTGGCCGCCGCGATCGAATTCGGTCCAGCGCACGATGGTGTGGTTGCGTTCGGCGATGCGACGGACCGGGACACCGAGGTCGTTCGGCAACACGGCCACCGCGACCGGCACCTCGGTCGCGGGCTCGGGCAGGCCCCACGTCGCGGCGCCCTCGTAGTAATAGCGCGCCGAGGAACCAGCGGTGCCGTTGAGCCAATAGATCATGACGTTGGTGAGCATCGTGTCACGGTCGACGGCGTCCTCGGGGACATCGGTCGAATCGGTCCAGTCCTTGAAGCGCTCGACGATCCAAGCCAGTTGCCCCACGGGGGAATCGGTGAGCGCGTAGGACAGTGTCTGCGGGCGGGTGGCCTGCAGCATCGCGTACGCGCCGAGTTCGTACTGGGCGCGCTGAGCCAGCTGGAGGGCCCGCTTCTCGGCCGGGTTGTCGAGATCGGCCGTCTCGGGAGTGACGGTGGCCGAGGCGATCATGGTCACGTGCAACGCGACGAGGTGGTCGGGATCGAGCACCGCCAGTTCGCGCGAGATGGCAGCACCGGTGTCCTCGCCGTGGGCGGCGTAGCGCTCGTAGCCGAGTCGGCGCATCAGCTCGGCCCAGGCTCGCGCGGCCCGGCTGGTCGACCAGCCGATCGCGGGACCGGACAACCCGAAGCCGGGAATCGTCGGCACTACCACGTCGAACGCGTCCTCGGCCCGGCCGCCGTGCGCGACCGGATCGGTCAGCGGCCCGATCACGTCGAGGAACTCCACGATCGATCCGGGCCATCCATGGGTGAGGATCAACGGCATCGCATCGGGTTCGGCCGACCGGACATGGAGGAAATGCACGGCGTGACCGTCGATCTCGGTGCGGAACTGCGGGAACGCGTTGAGGCGCGCCTCCTGCGCTCGCCAGTCGTAGGTGGTGCGCCAGTACCGCACCAGTTCCTGGGTGTAGTCGAGCGGAATACCCTGCGCCCAGCCGACTCCGGTCACACCGTCGGGCCAGCGGGTGTCGTCCAGACGTCGATGGAGATCGTCGAGCTGGGACTGCGCGACGTCGATGCGGAAGGGAGTGATTGCTTCGCTCATGAAAACCACGCTACGAGACAGTTAGGACAGGTTCTGCCCTAGCAGTGGGGAAGAATGCGAACTGTGTTGGAAACTTCGGCTCGCCTCCTCGAACTGCTGTCGTTGCTGCAAACGCCCCGGGTGTGGACCGGCGCCGACCTGGCCGAACGTCTCGAGGTCGACGCTCGCACGGTCCGTCGCGACATCGACAAGCTGCGCACCCTCGGCTACCCGGTGCACGCGGTGGCCGGCACCGCCGGATACCGGTTGGGCGCGGGCACCAAGCTGCCACCGCTGCTGCTGAACGACGACGAGGCGGTCGCCGTTGTCCTCGGACTGCGCACGGCCGCGGGCGGATCGGTCACGGGCATCGAGGAGAGTTCGCTACGAGCGCTGGCGAAACTGGAGCAGATCCTGCCGTCACGGCTGCGACACCGGGTCTCGGCGTTGCACGCCGCGACTGTCACCGTGCCCGCCGGAACCGCAACGGTCGACCCCGAGGTACTGACCGCGATCGCCGCCGCGATCCGAGACCACGAACGGCTCCGGTTCGACTACCGCACCCACGACGGCGCCGAGGTCCGGCGAACAGCCGAGCCCCATCGACTCGTGCACACCGGGCGGCGCTGGTACCTGGTCGGCTGGGACGTCGAGAAGCAGGACTGGCGCACCTACCGTGTCGACCGACTCCGCCCGCGAATCCCCACCGGGCCACGCTTCACCCCACGCGAGGCGCCCGAAGTCGACCTGGGCGGGTGGGTATCGCGCGGTGTCAGCACCTCCGCCTACCGCTATCAGGCCCGCATCACGCTGGAGGTGTCGGCGGCCGTGGCGGCGGATCGCATCCCGCCGACTGTCGGAGTCATCGAAGCGATCGACGAAGCGCACTGTCTGCTGCGCACCGGCTCGAACTCGCTCGACGAAATAGCGGTCTACACCGGGCTTTTCGGCTTCGGATTCCACGTACACGAACCGCCCGAACTGATCCAGCACCTGCGCGCGCTGGCTGACCGAGTCACCGCGTCCATCACACCACGCGACGACCTGCGAGGTTCCGGGCACAGCGCATCGGGCTGACCGACGGTGCCGTCCGTTTTCCGCCGGATCCGAAGCGGCGCGATTCCTATCGTCGGTGCCATGGACAGCGAACGGATTCCGGAGATTTCGACCAATGCGTTGCGCGCGCCGGTGGTGTGGTTCATGGCGCTGGCCGCCGCGCTGGCGACCGCGAGTGTGTACCTGCTGCAACCGGCCGTCGCCGAGGTCGCCGGATCGCTGGACACCTCCGCGGCGGCGATCGGCACCGCGTTGGCCTGCGGCCCGATCGGCTATCTGGCGGGGTTGGTGTTGCTGGTGCCGCTGGTGGACCGGTTCGCGCCCCGCACCGTGGTGGCGGCGCAGTTCGCGGCGCTGGCGCTGGCTTCGGTCGCCGGGGCGGCGGCCCGTTCGCCGTTGACCTTGGGGATCGTCATCGGTGTGGTCGGCGCGGGATCGGCGGTCGGAGCCCAGTTGAGTTCAGTGGCAGGGCGGTTCGCGGCCCCTCGTCGGCAGGCCACGGTTCTGGGGATCGTCACCGCGGGCATTTCGGCCGGAATCCTCGCCGGGCGCATCGTCGGTGGCTGGCTCACCGAGATGATCGGTTGGCGCGCAATGCTGCTGGTGTTCGTGGTGCCCTGTGTCGTGGTGGCGGCAGTGTCGTATGTGGTGCTGCCCGCGGTGCGTGGGCGGGCAGCTATCGGATATCTGGATACGGTGCGGGGGATGCCCGGCCTGTTCGCCCGCTTCGCCGCGTTGCGCTGGGCGGCAGCGCGAGGCGCGCTGTGGTTCTTCGCGTTCTGTGCGGTGTGGGCTGGGCTCGCGGTGGCGCTGTCGCAGCCGCCGTACTCGTATACCCCCGAACGGATCGGCCTGTATGCCTGCGCCGGGCTGGCCGGCGTCTTCGCCACCAGGATCGCCGGCAGCTGGACCGATCGTGTCGGCCACCGGAAGGTGATCCTGGTCGGGCTCGCGCTCGCCCTGAGCTCGGTCGTGGTCTTGTCCGTCGCGCTGTCGAACACCGTGGTGACGCTGATCTGCCTCGGCCTTTTCGACGCCGGACTGTTCGCCGCGCAAGTCGCCAATCAGAGTGCGGTGCTGGCCATCGATTCCTCCGCGCCGGCTCGCTTCAACAGCGCCTACATGTCCGTCTACTTCGTGGGAGGAAGCTTGGGCACGGCGTTCGGCGCGGCGGCGATCGGCTGGTTCGGCTGGGTTGGTTCGGTCGCTGCCGCCGCGACCGCCACGGCAGCGGCGGGTGTGGTCGCCCTGGCCGATCGGTCGCGCATCGGCACGGATTCGTTCGGTGTCGGAGCAGGCGAGGACGGCCGCGATCGTGCGGAGATTTCGGGCGGACGCTGAGCCGGATGCGCGCGGGGCTAGGTGCTGGGGTCGGGCGCTGCTCCGGAGCCGGAAGTCGGCGAGGCCACCGCGGCCTCGCCGGTCTCGGCTTCGTCGGCATCGGGCTCGTCGACTGCTGGTTGTGCTCCGGTGGCTATGTCGATCTGCTCGCCGATGTAGCGGATGATCACCGCGATCATCGCCACGACGGGCACGGCGAGGAAGGCCCCGGTGATGCCGTAGAGCGAGCCGCCCGCGGTGACCGCGAGCAGCACGATGACGGCGTGGAGTTCCATGCTGCGGCTTTGCAGGACCGGTTGCAGCACATTGCCTTCCAGCTGCTGCACCGCGATGACGATGCCGAGCACGATCAATGCCGTGGTGAGCCCGTTGCCGACCAGCGCGACGAGGACGGCGAGCGCACCGGCGACGAACGCGCCGACCATCGGGATGAATCCGCCGATGAAGGTGATCACCGACAGCACCAACGCCAGTGGCACATCGAGGATGAACAGCGACGCGCCGATGAGGACGGCGTCGACCATGCTGACGATCGCCTGGGTCCGGATGAAGCCACCCAGAGTCGCCCACACCCGCTCCAAAACGGCTTCGACGTGGCGGCCGCTGCGGTTGCCGAACACCTGATGCATCCAGGGCAGAAAACGCGGCCCGTCCTTCAGGAAGAAGAACACCAGCACCAGGACCAGGAACAGGGTGATCAGTAGCGATGTCGCGGTGGACACGCCGGTGAACACACCGTTGGCGATCTGTGCGCCGCTGGACTGGAGTCGTCCGATGATCGCCTCGACCGCGGAATCGAGTTGCTCGTCGCGGATGCGCAGCGGTGGTCCCTGGATCCAGCCGCGTACCTGGTTGACCCCGTCGGTGGCCTTGTCGGCGAGCTGCGGTGCTTGATCGGCCACCGAGGGCACGATCGAGGCGACGACCCCGGCCAGCAGTGCGACGAACCCGAGTAGCGTGATCGACGCGGCGAGCGCGGGTGGCAGTTTGCGCCGGATCAGCCAGCGGGTCAGTGGCCACAGGATCGTGGTCACCACGACCGCCAGCGCCACGGGCAGGATCACCACCCAGAGCCGGGCGGTGATCGTGCCGAGTACCCATGCGCCCGCCGCGATCGCCACGATGCACAGCGCCCATTTGGCCAGCCACAGGATCCCGCCACCGATCACGTCCCCGCGTTCACGCGAAGGCTTGTCGTTCGGTTGCGCCCCACTGGTTTTCTTCACCGGCCCGCTCACGTCGCCCAGTCTGGCACGCGCGCCGCGTCCATCGGAACTTGTCGGTGCCACGGCCTAGCGTTTCGTCCATGTCGGAAACCATCACTGTCGGCGGCATCACCATCGACAGCAACGATCCCGCCGAACTGGCCGAGTTCTGGAGCTCCGCCCTCGGTTACACGGTCCTCGTCGACTCCGGGGACTACATCATGATCACCCCGCCCGGCGTCGGTTTCGGGGAGGGGCGTTATCTCGCGT
The DNA here is from genome assembly GCF_053608345.1 of Nocardia sp. NPDC055050. Lineage (NCBI taxonomy): Bacteria > Bacillati > Actinomycetota > Actinomycetes > Mycobacteriales > Nocardiaceae > Nocardia > Nocardia sp. NPDC055050. The sequence goes on along the minus strand of NZ_JBSGVG010000003.1, from coordinate 281,837 downwards.
TCCAGCTGGTTCCTGAAACCAAGGTGACCAAGAACCGGGTGCACATCGATTTCCAGACCACGGCTCGCGCGGCCGAGGTCGCCCGGCTGACGGCGCTGGGAGCCACGGTCCACGGCGAACACTCGCTGCCCGGTTTCGCCTGGACCGTGCTGCAGGACCCGCACGGCAACGAGTTCTGCGTCGTCGCCGCCGAGAGCTGAGCGAAGTGGCATGCTGTGCACAATGGCATGAAGTGCATCCTGCGCTGTCTGACGTGTTCGCATCGTGGGTGAGCTGATCAGTCCGGCGCGGGCTCGGCCTCGGCGCGATCGAGTTCTTCGTCGAGCGCGATGGCAGCGGCGATCAGGGCCAGGTGGGTGAAGGCCTGCGGGAAGTTGCCCAGCTGCTCACCCGAGGGACCGATCTCCTCGGCGAACAACCCGACGTGGTTGGCGTAGGTGAGCATCTTCTCGAACGCGTAGCGGGCCTGTTGCAAGCGGCCGGTTCGGGCGAGGGCCTCGACATAGAGAAAGCTGCACAGGTTGAAGGTGCCTTCGGTGCCGAGCAGGCCATCCGGTGACGCCTCGGGGTCGTATCGGTAGACCAGGCTGTCGCTGACGAGTTCCTTGTCCATGGCGTCGAGGGTGCTCAGCCACATCGGGTCGGTGGGGGACAGGAATCTCATCCGGGGCATGAGCAGCAGCGAGGCGTCCAGGACGTCGGTGGCGAAGTGCTGGACGAACGCTTGGCGTTTCTCGCTCCAGCCGCGGTCGATGATCTGCCGGAAGACCGCGTCGCGTTCGGCGGTCCAGCGGACCACGTCGGCGGGCCTGGCTTGCGCGTTCGCCATGCGGATGCTGCGGTCGAAGGCCACCCAGGTCATCAGGCGGCTGTAGGTGAATTCCTGGCGGCCGCCGCGGGTTTCCCAGATGCCCTCGTCGGGGCGATCCCAGTTGTTCGCGAGCCAGTCGACAAGGCGGCTGAATGTCCGCCAACCGGCGATGGCGGCCATATCGGTCCCCTGCGCCAGCGCGTCCGCTGCCTCGCCGTAGATGTCGAGCTGGATCTGGTCAGCTGCGCCGTTGCCGACCCGGACCGGCGCCGAACCCTGGTATCCCTCCAGGTGGGGCAGCGTTATTTCGTCCAGGCGTGGGTCGCCGTCGACGCGGTACATGATCTGCAAGGGTTCGCCGGAGGCGGTGCCGCCCGCGTCGACCCGGTCGCGTAGCCAGCGACGGAACGCATAGGGCTCCTCGGTGAAGCCGAGGTCGCTCAGCGCCCGCACCGACAGCGAGGCGTCGCGGATCCAGGTGTAGCGGTAGTCCCAATTGCGTTCGCCGCCGATTTGTTCGGGCAATCCCATGGTGGCCGCGGCGATCGGCGCGCCGGTCGGGGCGTAGGTGAGCAGTTTGAGGGTGATCGCGGACCGATTGACCATGTCCCGCCAGCGCCCGCGGTAGGTGGACGAGCGCAACCAGGTCTGCCAGAAGCGACGGCACTGGTCGAACTCGTGGGCGATCGTTGCCCACATCGGTGCCGACGAGAAGTCCGCGCCCGCGGGAGCGGTGGTCAGCACGACCGCGGCTCGCTCACCGGCGGACAAGGTGAATCGCGCGGTGATGTCGGCGCCGTCGGGGTGCAACGCGATCGGGTCGGTGGATTGCAGGTGCAGATCGGCGATGCCGGAACGGAAGACGGCGGTTCGTTCATCGACTCGGTCGAGGGTGTGGGTGGCGCGGGCATAGTCGAACCGGGGGCGGCAGGCGAGAGTGAACGTGAAGCTTCCCCGCACCACCCGCGCGAATCGCACCAATCTGTGCCGGTCGGCGGGTTCGGTGCCGCGAATCGGCTCCATGAAGTCGGCGACCTCGCCCACGCCGTCGGGTCCGGAGAACCGCGTCAACAGAATGGCGGTGTCGGGCAGGTACAGCTGCCGGACGGTCACCGGGTTGGTGGTGTCGACGGCGAGCGAGCAATGTCCGCCCTTCTCGCTGTCGAGCAGCGACGCGAACACACTCGGTGAATCGAACCGTGGCGCGCACCACCAGTCGATCGTTCCGGCGGCCGATACCAGCGCCGCTGTCTGCAGATCACCGACGATGCCGTGCTCGTCGATCGGCGGGTACGAGTTCACGAACACTCCTCGCCTCGGACCGCCGTTCGCGCGGTCGGCGAGCTTCAGCCAACCAGCGAACGGCGGCGTCGGCCTCATCCGGAACGGGTGAATCCCGCGCCTCGGAGCTGAGGTTGGCGTGTTCGGCACTAGATTGGCGCGTTCTGTTCTTGTCGTGGCCGCGAGGTAATTCGACACTTACGTTCGGATGGTCGGTGAGTGAACGATGGGAGTGTGCGGTGACAAGGGAGAGTGCCACTGTCTACGTGATTTCCGCGCTGGAGTCGAAAGGAACCGCGACCCGCGATGACTTCGACGTAGCCGGTATCGTCGCGACGTTCCGCGATCTCATCGACGGGTGGGACTTCCGCTTGCTGGAGCGGGAAACGTTCTGGCAGATCGCCTCGACCTACCTCAGGACGTGATGTTGCGAACCGGAGGCGAACCCGTTTCCCAGCGCCGGGCAGCCCGGCGCAGCGAGCCCGCGTCGGAGTAGCCGAGCAGTTCCGCCTGCTTGGTGCCGCTGAGCGAGCCTCCGGACGCCGCTCGCGACAACCTCGCGCTGCGGGCCCGGTCCAGTTCGGCCCGCCAGGTGGTGCCGGATTCGGCCAGCCGCCGCTGCAACGTGCGAGGGCTGATGTTGAGGATCTGGGCGACACTGTCGAGCGAGACCGCCCCGCCGTCGATGGCCTCGTCCACCGCGTCGGCCACTCGTGCGGGCCAGGCCGAGGCAAGGGTCGGCGGTGGCGCCAGGGCGGCGGCCAGCGGTTCCAGAACCGCTGCCAGGACGGGATCAGCGGTGGTCAGGGGAAGATTCAGGTCCGCGGAGCGGAAAGTCATCGAGTCGGCCGGTGCGTCGAATTCCAGTGTGGCGGAGCCGAAGACGGCACGAAAGCGGTCCACGTGCGCGGGAGCGGCCTGACGCAGTGAGACACGCACCGGGTTCAGCGGATCGTCGACGACCCGGCGCGCGCGGCTCAGGACGGCCGACAGGCCCCACAGCTGGGTGTGGTCCCTGCCACGGCCTTCGCCGTCGAGCATCTCGAGGTACAGGGTGGACTCGTCCTCGGTCTCGGTGACCAGGTCGAATCGGTGATTGGTGGTGACCGCGGTGATGTAGGGACCGCAGGTGGCCAGCCCGGCTCCCAGCGTCGGCGCGGACGCGAACAGATAGTCGTACAGCCCGAGGCTGGACAGCTCGTAGCGCTGGGCCACCTGCAGCGCGACGTCCGGGCCGAGACGATGTTCGCCGACCTCCCACAGCCGGGAGAACGTCGCACTGGGTAGATGCACGTCGTGGCCGGTCATCGTCCAATCCGGGACCCCGGTGTCCCGGATCAGCTGCGCACGATCGAGCCCGGCTGCGCCGAGCTGGGAAATGACGAAACGGTGCAGCAAGCTCTGGTCGGTAGCCATGACGTCTCCTCGTGGCAGCGCGCCGATCTGCGAACGTTTACGTCAGCCGCGGGCGTCGACCGATAGGGAGAGTCTGTCGGCGAACGTCTCGGCGCTTCGCGATCGGCACCTCGTGTTTGATCCGGTTCTACCAGTTCCGCGCAGGTCGCGAAAGCAATCGCGATTCTGGTCGGCAATCATGGCAGCGGTGATGCGATGGGCTCCGATGGCATCCGGCGAACGGTGGATGCTCGGTACTCGAGCGTGCCATGGTGAGTTGTGACCGTGGAACTGTGCTGCCTGACCGTCCGTGTCGACACCGCGCGGTGGAGCGAAACCGTGCTCACGGAGGTCGATCTGGTGGTGCCTGCCGGTCAGATCACCGCTGTGCTCGGTGGGCCCGGCGCCGGAAAGTCCATGGCCGCTTCGGCTCTCGCGGGACGATTGCCCGCCGCCGCGCAGTCTTTGGGCCAGGTCTTGGTCGACGGTGTGGCTGTCGACGGTCAGCAATGGGCGGCCTTGCGTGAGGGCGTCGTGGGCTATGTGCCGCAAGAAGGTGTGACGGCATTCGACTCGGGCAAGACGGTAGGCGCCCAATTGCGGGCGTTGGAGCGGCGCCATCGAGCGTGGAGTGTCGAGCGAGCGTGCGCCGCCGCACAGTATCCGGCCGAGGCCTCGGACCTTCTCCCACATCAGCATTCGGGAGGTCAGATCCAGCGCGCCGCGCTCGCCGCCGCGTTGCTGCCGGCTCCGCGCGTCCTCATCGCAGACGGACCGACCAATTCTCTCGACCGGGCGACGGCGTACGGGGTGTGGCGATCATTGCGCGATTACGCCGACTCCGGTGCGGCGGTACTCGTGGTCAGCAACGAGGTGCAGATGCTGACTCACGGCCGCGTCGCCGACCGAATGGTGATCCTGCACGCGGGCCGGGTCCTCGCCGCGGGAACGACCGCAGAGCTCGGAAAGTCGACCGACACTTTCGTGCGGACCCTGCTCGGGTCGTCCTTCTGACGCGGCGCCGCGATCGGCAGCTCAGTCGGCGCCGGTCACGAAAACACGCTCCAGCAGGGCGAACAGGCAATCTCGATCTCGGTCACTGAGCTTCTTCAGGCCGTCTTGCGTCGACTGCATCTTCGCACGGATCGTATCGGTGACACGCTCGCCCTCGGGCGTGATGACGAGGTGGGTGACGCGCCGGTCGGACGCGCTGGCCTCGCGGCGCACGAGGTCGCGCTTCTCCAGCCGGTTGATGATCCCGGTGACATTGGACGCGTCGCAGGACAGGGTCTCGGCCAGGGCGCGCATCGCAACAGGCCCTCGGCGCAGCACCGTCAGCGTTTTGCCCTGACTCGCCGTGAGGTTCTCGCTCGCCGCCGCCGCGGTGAAGTCCCCGTAATAGACGCCGAGCGCCACCGAGAGCAGCTCCATGAGCTGGGCCGTATCGACGCGCGCAGCTTCTTCCATGAGGGTCAGCTTATCCGCAGAAACTTGACTATCTCAAATATCTGCCTCTAGCGTGGGGGCATTGCTTGAAGTTCTCAACCTTCGACTTTGTCAAGTACCTCTGAGGAGTATCCAGTGATCGTCACCCAGTCCGAGGCCTCCCGCACGGCGGAGATCCTGTCGCGGCCCGTCACACTGAACGGCCTGACTGTCCCGAACCGCATCGTGATGGCGCCGATGACGCGGATGTTCTCGCCCGGCGGCGTTCCCGGTGACGATGTTCGGTCCTATTACGCCCGCCGCGCCGCCGCGGGTGTCGGTCTGATCGTCACCGAGGGAACCTACGTCGGCCATCAGTCGGCCGGGCAGAGCGACAGTGTGCCGCGGTTCCACGGTGAGGAGCAGTTGGCGGGGTGGGCGAAGGTCGCCGAGGACGTCCACGCGGCGGGCGGCACGATCGTGCCGCAGCTGTGGCATATCGGCATGGTGCGCAATCAGGGCGAGCAGCCCTATGTCGACGCGCCCGCCGTCGGCCCCTCCGGCATTCGCGTCGACGGCACCGAGGGCACCGGCAAGGCGATGACCCAGCGTGACCTGGACGACGTCATCGGCGCCTTCGCCGAGGCCGCCGCGGCGGCCGAGCGCATCGGTTTCGACGGCGTCGAACTGCACGGTGCGCACGGCTATCTGCTCGATCAGTTCCTCTGGGAGCGCACGAACCGCCGCGACGATGTGTACGGCGGTGACGCGGTGGCCCGCACGCGGTTCGCGGCCGAGCTGGTGGGCGCCGTCCGCGCGGTCGTCTCGCCCGAGTTCCCGGTGATCTTCCGTTACTCGCAGTGGAAGCAGGAGGCCTACGACGCCCGCCTGGCCGAGACGCCGCAGGAGCTGGAGGCGATCCTGGCTCCGCTCGCCGCGGCCGGTGTGGACGCTTTCCACGCCTCCACCCGCCGCTACTGGCTCCCGGAGTTCGACGACTCGGAGCTGAACCTGGCGGGTTGGACCAAGAAGCTCACCGGCAAGCCCACCATCACCGTCGGATCGGTCGGCCTCGACGGTGATTTTCTCCGTGCGTTCTCGGGCCAGGGTGCCGAGCTCGGCAGTCTCGACAACCTCCTCGATCGCATGGAGCGCGACGAATTCGACATGGTCGCCGTCGGTCGAGCCCTTCTCCAGGACCCGGAATGGGCCGCCAAGGTCCTGGCGGGGCGGATCGACGAGGTGAAGCCCTACGACGGGACAGCGCTGAAGACGCTGAGCTGAGCGATTCTCGCCGAGGCGGCGCCGTCAGCCGGTGACGGCGCCGTGTGCGGCCGAGCTGACGAGCTTGCGGTACTTCGACAGCACCCCCGAGGTGTATCTGGGCGGCAGCGGTTCCCAGCCGACCTTACGGGCGGCGAGTTCGTTCTCGTCGATCTCGACGTCGAGGATGCGGTTGGCGACATCGAGCACGATCGGGTCGCCGTCGCGGACGAAGGCGATCGGGCCGCCGTCCACCGCTTCGGGGGCGACATGCCCCACGCACAATCCGGTGGTGCCGCCGGAGAACCGGCCGTCGGTGAGCAGCAGAACGTCCTTGCCGAGGCCGGCGCCCTTGATCGCGCCGGTGATGGCGAGCATCTCGCGCATGCCGGGTCCACCCTTGGGCCCCTCGTTGCGGATGACGACGACATCACCGGCCACGATCGTGCCGTCCTCGAGTGCGTTCATCGCGCCACGTTCTCCGTCGAACACCCGGGCCGTGCCGCGGAAGACATCGGAGTCGAAACCGGCGCTCTTCACGACGGCGCCTTCGGGCGCGAGCGAGCCGTGCAGGATGGTGAGCCCGCCGGTACGGTGGATCGGCCGGTCGAGGCGGCGGATCACGTCGCCGTCGAGGCCGAGCTCGATGTGGGCGAGATTCTCGGCCATGGTCGCGCCCGTGACGGTCATGACGTCGCCGTGCATGAGACCGGCATCCAACAGGGCCTTCATCACGACGGGGATGCCGCCGACCCTGTCGACGTCGTTCATGACATAGCGGCCGAACGGCTTGAGATCGCCCAGGTGGGGCACCTTGTCACCGACCCGGTTGAAGTCGGCGAGGGTGAGGCCGACACCGGCCTCGCGGGCGATGGCCAGCAGGTGCAGCACGGCGTTGGTCGACCCGCCGAGCGCCATGACGACGGTGATGGCGTTCTCGAACGCCTCCATCGTCATGATGTCGCGGGCCGTGATCCCCTTGCGCAGCAATCCGACGACGGCCTCGCCGGACTTCTCGGCGAAGTCGTCACGGCGACGGTCCGGGGCAGGCGGTGCAGCCGATCCGGGCAGGCTCATTCCGAGTGCCTCGGCCGCCGAGGCCATGGTGTTGGCCGTGTACATGCCGCCACACGCGCCTTCGCCAGGACAGATCGCCCGCTCGATGCGGTCGACCTCGGCGGGGGTGATCAGACCTTTGATGCAGGCGCCGACAGCTTCGAACGCGTCGATGATCGTGACGTCCTTGCCGTCGATATTGCCGGGCAGGGTCGAACCCGCGTAGAGGAATACGCTCGCCAGGTCCAGTCGCGCGGCGGCCATCAGCATGCCCGGCAAGCTCTTGTCGCAGCCGGCGAGCAGCACCGAACCGTCGAGGCGCTCGGCCATCATCACGGTTTCGACGGAATCGGCGATGATCTCGCGGCTGACGAGTGAGAAATGCATCCCCTCGTGGCCCATCGAGATGCCGTCGGAGACCGATATCGTGCCGAACTCGAGCGGGAAACCGCCCCCGGCGTGAACACCGCGTTTGACCGCCTTGGCCAGCCGGTCGAGCGACAGATTGCACGGTGTGATCTCGTTCCAGCTCGAGGCCACACCGATCTGCGGTTTGACCCAGTCTTCGTCACCCATGCCGACCGCGCGGAGCATGCCACGAGCGGCGGTCTTCTCGAGTCCATCGGTGACATCGCGGGAGCGTGGCTTGATGTCGACGGGCTGATCGGTGTCGTGTGCCATAGCGCAAGCCTACGAGGCCGGGCAATGAAATCGCCACGACGGCGCAGCTATGGGCGGTGCGAACTACTCCGCGGCCATGGCCGATGACGAAGCCCCGATAGCGCTCAGGTCCGCTGGGCCCCGGGTGTTGGCGAGGGAACTGACTGTCGCGGTACCGAATACGCCTTTGCGGTCATAGATCGCCGCGGTGCCCAGCGCGATGCCGTCCTGTGCCAGCCGGTCCAAGCCGACCAGCCCGGCTTCGTCCCCTTCCGGAAGCCTGGTCAACGTCAGCGTGGCATCGGCGTTGATGTATTCCAGGCCGTGGCTGCCGAGGTTGGTGACCACATTCGTCACATCGGCGAGTCCCGCGACGAACTGGAACGGCGTCGGTTGCTCACCGACCACGACCGCGATCGGGCGGTGCCAGATCCCCGTGCGGGCCGCGTTGTGGTGGGTGCGGACATCGGGACTCCATCCTTGTTCCTCGCTGAAGTACACGCGATCCTGATCGGGCGAGGGTTCGCGGTCGGCAGGCGGCGGATCCGCGGCCGTCTCCGGCGACCAGCAGATGCCGTGCGGTGTCGGGCCGGGGCGCAGATACAGCGCGCCGGCCCGAGCGACGGCTCGGCCGTCTTGGATCAGCGTCGCGTCGAACAACGACAATCGGCGGCCGTCGCGGATCACGTCGACACGAGTTGTGCAGGGCCGCATGAACACCGGGCGGAACAGGTCGAGCGTCCACCGCACCGGCCGCAAGTCGCTCCGTTCGCGAACGATGAGCTCGCGCTCCACCGCACGCGCCAAGACCGCGCCGACAGCCATCCCGCGTAGCTGTCCACCGATCCATCCGCTGCTCGCCTCGGGTTCGGGATGGAGTACCTCGGCGCCACCGATCGGATCGGATTGTGCGCGAAAGAATGCATGGCTCACCGGCGGACTCCTCAGGCATGGGCAGTCTCGCCGAACGCGCGGCACCGGTGGCGCGCGACTGACAGATGCCCGGATCTGAGAGTCGGCGATTTGTCCATGATGCGGCCATCGGGAGGGGGCGGCTACTCAGGCGTGGAAGATCACAGCGTGCGTTAGGCTCGGATATGGCTCACCGATCGGTTGTTCTCGGTGCGATGCTGACCGCGGTGTCGTTGCTCTGCGCGTGCACTGTGTTCGGCCGCGGCGAAAGTGATCCGCCCGCCGTGCGTGACGCGGATGTGCTGGTGTCGATCGCTGAGTCGGCGGGGTTCCTGGAGACCGGCCGTGTCGGGAGCCGGCGTGTTCCCTTCTTCGAATTGCGGCGCGACGGTACGGTTTTCACCTACGTGGACGACGGGGCCGAGGAGAGTGTGTTCGGCGTGTACTGGGCCCGGCTCACCGAGGACGGCATCGAGCAGGTTCGCGCGTGGTTCGACGAACTCTCCTTCAACGATGCCCACTACCGCGAGTTCTCGCCGCCGACGGACCAGCCGACGACGGTGGTGTACGCGAACTTCGATGGGCCGGTGGGTGTCTCGGTCTACGGCCTGGACACCGACTCCCGCACGCATTCCGGCAATCGCGAGATGCGCAGGTTGGGGAATGTGATCGATCGTTTGCGAGCGCTGCCCGATGACGAGCAGCTCACGGTGCAGCGTCGTGCGCCGTACACGCCGACGGCCCTCGATATCGCGTTCCAGCCCGCGGTCTCACCGGACGACGAGCCGTTGCCCGAGCCGACCAGATGGCCGTTCGCCCTCCCGCTCACGCAGCGCCCCTTGGGCGTCGGCGGCTACGGCAGAGCGCTGTGCGCCACTGTCGACGGTGCCGAGGCTGCCACGATCGTCGAGCTCATGGCCGGACACGACGAGGACACCCCACCGCATTGGACCACCGGGGCGGCACCGGGGTCCGGGCAACCCACCACGGTCCTGGTGACGGCGAACGCGCTCCTGCGCGGTCGATCCGGGTGCAGCGCAGCGGCGTCGGACCCGGCGTCGTCGAATCGTATCGTCGTCGAGCCGCTCCAGGACGTGGTACTCGCCGATCCGTCGGGCTGGCAGGGCCGCTATCCGGCCGACCGGTTCACCACCGCGACCAGCCTGGAACTCTATGCGGCGGTGCCGATTCTGGTCCGCGATCTCGAGGCCAGAGAGGCGATCGAGGACACGGACGGCACCAGCGACAGCACCGAACTCCACGTGCCGACCGGCTCGGACCTCACCTGGTACGACTACGAATTCGTGGCAGCGGAGGCGGGCGGATCCCGCTACCTCGACCTGTCGGCCCGCTACCAGGGCGTGGCTCCCGATCCGTGGGAGCCACCGACCTGGCACGCCCGCATCGCGCTCGGCCCCGAGACCGTCACCAACCTCGACCTTCATTGACCGGCTGCGAACCCGTCGCTGCTGTCGGATGCCGGATCCACACATTGGGCTCCACATAGACCGCGACACCGTGCTCGACCGAACAGGACACCGGGGCCAGTGCTGTGGGTACGAGCACCTGCCCGCTGGTGTCGAACGGCAGGCCGGTCCACGCACGCCATTCCGCCAGCGTCCCAGGAATAACCATGGATCGCGGTGCGATCTTGTCGATCGTGCCGCCGGCTCGGACGTGTACACGTAGCCATGGGTCGACCGGCAGCCCATCCGCCCTCGTCAGCCCGGCGTAGACACTCATCGGCTGTTCGATGTCGGTTTTTCCGGTGGGGCGCACCGGTGCCACGAGCTCGGCGAATCCGAGCCGAGCGGCGTTGTCCCGCAGAGCGGCAAGGATTTCCGCGCTCAGCCCGGTGCCCAGCCTGCTCGGTTCGACCACGATCTCGATCGCGGACACCGTGTCGGGCTGTGCGCCGGTCGCCGAGGTATGGATGCCGCGGCGAATCGCACCGTCCCAGCCGTCGTCGGGGAGGTCGGCCGCACCGAGCCGGAACGGGACTGAATAGGCTCGACCCACCACCTCGCCCGCCTCGTCCTGGCAGACCAGGATGTAGTCGGCGAACCGATCCAGCATCGAGTAGTACAGGCTGCCGACGGGGTCGTGGCGCATGAATTCGGGCCAGGAGTCGGCCATTGCGGTGAAGGCGTCATACAGGTCGGGGCGGTCCGCGAGAACCGAAATCGTCAGCGGCATGGATCTACGATGCCTCACCCGGCGCCGCGAAATCGAGCGAAATCAGGTCAGTTCGATCGGGCCGCGGAGTTGACGGGCAACCGCGCGGAACCAGCCGAGGTGGTAGTGAGCGCCTTCGGAGTCGAATCGGGAACGTAGCTCGTACCAGCGCAGGCCGGGGTGGCGGTGGTGTACGTCGTGCAGATTGAAGCTGAGGGCGAAGCGCTCGAGGGTGCGGGGCAGGCGCAGATTCATTGCCGCTCTCGGTGATTCGAGGTCTGTGCCGTAGTGGTAGGCGTTGTCGGAGAGGGAGATGATGAGGGCGCGGCCGCCGAGCGCGGCGAGCAGCATCCAGCCGTGCGCGCCGTAGCAGAGGAACGCGACGGTGTGGATGACGACGATCGCGGCGGCGTCGGTGCGGAACTTTCCCAGAACCACCGGCTGGGCGACTCGTTCGAGTACGAGACCACCGACCGAATCGGGTGCGTCCACTCGACGTCCCAGTGCGCGAATGGTTCGCTCGGGCATCGGCGCGAGCAGGAGCGCGAGCACTTCGAGCAGGTACAAACCGCCGAACAGTTTCAGATAGAACTGGGGAGCGGCGGACCGCCGAGTGGTCGTCGCCGGGTCGTAGATCTCGCTGCGCTCGCGAACCCGGCTGTATCGATGGTGGAGCAGGTGGCCCACTTTCAGCATCGCGAAGGGCGATCCGTACACCACCGCCAGCATGCGTCCCATCCGGTCGTTGCGGGTCCGATTCCGTAGCAGCGACCCGTGTACGGCCTCGTGGATCAGTGACCAGAACGGCGTGACGGTCAGCGTCAGCGGCACCAGGGCCCAACCCCACGCGGCATCCACGGGGAGCAGCACCAGCGGGATCACGAACAGCTGGGTGCCGCCGATTGTCAACGCGAGCACGCTGAGTCGCACATTCACCAGGTCGCCGCCGGCAGTGCGCGGCACATCGGAGGGGCGCGGGGTGCGAGTTCGAGTCATGGTGCAGCGGTGCTCCGGATAGATCAGGCAAACTCCGCCCCTATCCTGCCACCCGTGCACGCAGGCGTGGCAGGCCCGACGGTACCGCGAACCGGGTGTTCGCCGACAATTCAGCAGAGATGCACCCGCACGGCCGAGGCGGAACGGCTAGGTGTTCTGCTGCTCCGGTTCGATATCGAACTGGAGAGGGAACTGGCTCACGGTCCATGCGGCCACCGCGGTCGACGCCAGGACGTGGAGCAGGTAGATCGTGCAGACCAGGCCGATGCCGTAGTCGCGCATCCACGCACCGAGGGGAATCAGGGCCACCAGGTCGAGGCCGAGCATCAGTAGCGACAGGAGCAGAGCAGGCGCGGCCCAGGACGGCGCGGCCGGTTCGGCGGCCGCATCGGTTGTGGGCGGGAAGTCGACGGGGTTTTCGGTGGCCATGGTGTCCTCACAGGCAAAGCCGGGGGCTGGACGCTGCGTGCTAGCTGATCTGTCACATATTCGGGGTCGCAGGCTGCCCGGATCGGCGCGCGAGGTGAAAATCTCGGCATCCGCAATCGATGGGCAACATGGCGCAAGCACCTGTCACGCGGCAGCGGTCGACTCTCGGAGGCCGGTTGCCCCGCGGTGTGGCAACCCGAATCGCATCACTGCAGATCGGGGCTGTCGTGGACGGGAATCCGGTGTGGTCACGGATTTGCCGCCGGTGTCGGGCGCACGAGCGCTTCCCGTTGCTTCCCCCTTCTACTGTATACACGATTCCGGGCTCTCATGAGGCGCTGAATCCTGGTCCATAATCGCTCGCGTCAGACCGAAACCACCAGGTGAGGAGTAGCGGAATGGCCTATGTGCTCGGGTTCGACGAGATCGATCGAACAATGGTCGCGATCGTCGGTGGTAAGGGTGCGAACCTCGGCGAATTGTCGCGGATCGACGGTGTCGAGGTGCCGGACGGGTTCTGCGTGACGACCGATGCCTTCGCTCGGACGGTGGCGGGGGAGCCGACGCTCGATGCTCGGCTCGACGAGGTGTCGCGCCTCGAGCCAGGTGATCGGGCCGCGATCTCCCGGCTGAGCGCGCAGTTGCGGCGCATGATCGAGGAGCTGGTCGTGCCGGACGCGGTCGTGGAGGCGATCCTCGCCGCGCATGCTCGGCTCGGAGCAGAGGGCGCCTGTGCCGTGCGATCCAGTGCGACGGCCGAGGATCTGCCGGGCGCCTCGTTCGCCGGCCAGCAGGACACCTTCCTGAATGTCGTGGGAGCGGCGGCGATCGTCGAGCATGTCCGCCGGTGCTGGGGTTCGCTGTTCACCGAGCGAGCGGTCACCTATCGACTGCGAAACGGCTTCGACCAGAAGAAGATCCGGATGGGCGTGGTCGTGCAGCGGATGGTGTTCGCGCGCGCCGCCGGCATCCTGATGACGGCCGACCCCCTCACGTCCGACCGGACCGTCGTGTCCATCGACGCCGGTTTCGGTCTCGGCGAAGCGCTCGTGTCGGGTCTGGTCGATGCCGACGTCTACCGGGTTCGCGACGACCACATCGCCGACAAGGCGATCGCCACCAAGAAGATTCGCGTGGTGCCGGTCCCGACCGGCGGCACCCAGGTGCGCGAGATCGTGGGCGAACACCGAAACGAGCAGGTCCTCTCCGATGCGCAGGTGCTGGGGCTCGCGCGGCTCGGCCGCCGCATCGAGGCGCATTTCGGCAGTCCTCAGGACATCGAATGGTGTGCGGACGGAGATGATTTCCGCATCGTGCAGAGTAGGCCGATCACCAGCCTGTTCCCGATCCCCGACGCCGACGACGGGGAGAACCACGTCTATGTGTCGGTGGGCCATCAGCAGATGATGACCGACGCGATGAAGCCGTTGGGGCTCTCGGTGTGGCAGCTCACGAGCAACGCTCCGATGCGCGACGCGGGCGGGCGGTTGTTCGTCGACGTCACCGCGATGGTGTCCGTGCCCGCGAAAGGCGCCGCCTTGGCGGCGGGACTCGGCAAGTCCGACCCGCTGATGGGGGACGCGCTGCGCACGGTGCTCGAGCGCGGTGACTTCGTTCGTGAAGTGCCAGAAGAGGATTCCGGCGCACCAGCGACGCCGTTCGGTACCGCCCCCGCGCCGATCGACACCGATCCCGACATCGTCACCGAGCTCATCGCGCAGAGCGAGGCATCGCTGGCGGCCATGAAGCGCGACATCGAGGACCTGTCCGGACCGCCGCTGCTCGAGTTCATCCGGACCGATATCCAGCAGGAGCTGCGGCGGGTCCTGTTCGCTCCCCAGGGTTTGCAGGTGATCATGGCCGCGATGGAGGCCACGGAGTGGCTCAACGATCGGTTGCGGGAATGGCTGGGCGACAAGAACGCTGCCGACACACTCACCCAGTCGGTCCCCGGCAACGTGACATCGGAGATGGGCCTGGCGTTGCTGGACGTCGCCGATGCGATCCGCCCGCATCCGGAGGTGGTGGCGTACCTGGAGCGGATCGAGGGCGACGATTTCCTGGACGGTCTGGCCGATCACCTGGGCGGTGATGACGCACGAGTCGCGATCGAGGGGTTCCTCGGCAAGTACGGCATGCGCTGCACCGGCGAAATCGACATCACCCGGCCGCGCTGGAGCGAGAGTCCCGCCACGCTGGTGCCGACGATCCTCGGCAATATCAAGAACTTCGGGCCGGGTGAGGGCAGACGTCGCTTCGAGGACGGCCTGCGCGAGGCCGAACAATCGGAACGACAGATTCTGCGACGCCTGCGCGCTCTCCCCGAAGGGGAGCACAAGGCCGCCGAGACCGCGCGAATGATCGAGCGTGTGCGCACCTTCTCCGGATATCGGGAGTACCCGAAATACGGCATGGTGAGCCGCTACTTCGTCTACAAGCAGGCGCTGCTGCGCGAAGCCGAACGGCTGGTGCAGGCCGGTGTACTGGACGAGTCCGGCGACATCTTCTTCCTGAGATTCGACGAGCTGCAGGAGGTCGTTCGCACCCATCGGGCCGAGCGGGCCCTCGTCGGTGAACGACAGGACGCGTTCCGTTCGTATCGGTCGCTCACCGCGCCGCGAGTGCTCACCTCCGACGGTGAGGCGCTCGCCGGGGCGTATCGGCGCGAGGACCTGCCCGCCGGGGCACTGCCCGGCTTGGCGGTCTCGGGCGGGACGATCGAAGGTCGCGCCCGCGTCATCGCCGAGATCGCGCAGGCCGACCTGGAATCCGGTGACATCCTGGTCACCGCCTACACCGATCCGAGCTGGACCCCGTTGTTCGTCGGGATCGCGGGACTGGTGACCGAAGTGGGCGGCCTGATGACCCACGGCGCGGTGATCGCCCGCGAATACGGCCTCCCCGCCGTCGTCGGCGTGGAACACGCCACCGAGCTGATCCGTGACGGGCAGCGTGTCCGCGTGAACGGCACCGACGGATATCTCGAGATCCTCTCGGAGCCGTAACCAGGACGGCAGCGATGCCCGCGCCGTCGCGGCGTCGCTGGTCGGTGTCGACGGATCAGTCTCGCGGCGGTCGCCGTACTGTCGGTCGGGCCGCTTCGATGCGGGCGGCGAGGTCGACCAGGTCGCCCGCGGGGCCGGATGGTGGGGTGCTGCGGTGCCAGATGGCGCGAAACTTTCGGGTCAGCACCAGCGAATCGGCCAGCTCGACCTCGTGCAAGGTGCCCGCACGGAGTTCGTGGGCGACGATCAGGCGGCTGACCACCGCGGGGGCGAGTCCGCTCCGGGTGGTCGCGAGAATGGCTGCGGCGGAACCGAGTTCGGCCGCGGGCCGCGCGGGGGTGCCGTGGATCTGTAGCGCCGCCCAGACGGTGTCCCGTGTCCCGGATCCCTTCTCGCGCCACACCAGCGGCGTATCGGCGAGTTCGCGCGGGCGCACCGAGCGTGCGCGGGTGGCCCACGAATGGGTCGGTGCCACGACCACGACCAGCTCGTCGGCCACGAGCACCCGGCTTCCCAGCCCCGCGGGTGCCTGCGGCCCCTCGACGAATCCGAGCACCACCTCGCGATCGCGCACCGCCGTGGTCACCTGCTGTGAGTTCGCGACGTCGAGTTCGACGGCGAGCTCGGGCCGGAGCTTGCGCAACGCCGCCAGCCACTGCGGAATACGGTGGTCGGCAATGGTTTTCGAGGCGATGACATGCAGTTGTGGTGACAGTTCGCGGTGCAGGTCAGCGACACCGTCCATCAGAGCCAGCCCCGCGGCCAGTACCGGCCGACCCAGCTCGACCACGGCCGCACCGGCATCGGTCAAGGCCGAACCGGTGGGTCCGCGATCGATCAGCCGCAGCCGCAGCCGCCGTTCCAACGCGCTGATGCGCATGCCGACCGCGGGCTGGCTGATGCCGTGTCTGCGCGCCGCGGCACCGAGGCTGCCCAGCTCAGCCACCGATACCAGGAGATCGAGCACCTCCAGATCAGGCGTTCCGGGCGGCAAGCTCATAAGGAAACCTTACGAGGTGGTGGATATCGGGGGCTACCCGCCCGCAGGCGCGCGCACCAGGATCAGCACTACCGCAATGTGCGGGCCAGTACAGCTGAGGAGTACAACATGACGTTCGTGGTCGGCGCCGCCTGCGTGGACATCCTGGATCGGGCCTGCATCGAGGAGTGCCCGATCGACTGCATCTTCATCGGCGATCGGATGGCCTACATCCAGCCCGACGAGTGCATCGACTGCGGCGCGTGCGAACCGGCCTGCCCGGTCGAGGCGATCTATTACGAAGACGATCTGCCACCCGGTCAAGAACAGTTCGTCACCGAGAACGTCCGCTTCTTCCACGAACCGCTACCCGGACGGGCGGAGCCACTCGGTCAGCCGGGCGGCGCGACCTCGGTCGGTGTACTCGGCGTCGACACGGTCTATGTGCGGGAGTTCCCGGCATAGTTCCGGCGGATCGTCGACCGGAAGGGCAACGAGTTCGGTGAATCGAGGGGGTAAATCCCGCAGGTCGGCGTAGTTGTACGCCAGAATGTCGCCATGCGGACATTCGCCAAGGTGTTGCACGCCGTCACTGTCGGGGTTCTGATCGTCGCCGCTGGTCACGGCGTTGCGGCTGCCGCACCCTCCGGGAGTGCTGACGGTCTGCTGCCGTGGCCGGCTGCCGGGCCCGACGGTGTCCAGGCCTCGGGCGCGGCGTTGGCGGAGGGGCTCACCGGGACGGTGGTGTGGTCGCGGGAGGCGAACACCCCGGTCCCGATCGCCAGTATCGCGAAGGTGATGACGGCGGTGGTCGTGATCGTCAGCGGTGACCTCGAACGGCCGGTGACGGTGCCGCAGGAAGCGGGCGCCTACTGTGCCAGGGAAAACGGCAGCACCGCGGGACTGGTTCCCGGCGAGGTGCTCACCGCGCGCCAGCTGCTCTACGCGCTACTGCTGCCGTCGGGCTGCGACGCCGCCTACACCGTCGCCGAGTCGTTCGGTCCCGGTCAGGGCGGTTTCCTGGCCAGGATGAACGACACCGCGCGGGTGATGGGTTTGGCCGGAACACATTTCAGTGACCCGGCCGGTATGCCGTATCCCACCGATCACTCCACCTATTCCACGCCGGCGGACCTCGTGGCACTGGGTGTGCGGGCGATGAACCTGCCGCTGTTCCGCGAGATCGTCGGTGCGCGGGACTTCCACGTTCCCGCGGGACCCGCCAACCGCGAGCACCACTGGGAAACGACGAACCGCATGCTCGACGAATATCCCGGCACCATCGGCATCAAGACCGGCAACACCGACGCCGCCGGACACTGCCTGATGTTCGAGACGGTGCGCGCCGGCATCCCGCTGATCGGTGTCGTCCTGCACAGCTCCGACCATAGCAGCGCCGCCGCGCGGCAGGACGCCGAGCGCATGCTGAACTGGGCCTACGACCCGATTCTGCGCGTGCTGCAACCAGTCGGGGGCTGACGACCGGCGCGATCCCGGCACAACGCTTAGCATTCGGGATGTGCGCGGTGGCAGATGGTTTCGGGTCCTCGTTTGCCTGGTCGTTCTGGGCACCAGCGGGTGCGTGGGCGCGGTGGACCGGGCGGATTTCGAGGATCAGCTGCGAGCGCGCGGCGGCGGATTGGTGAGTTCGTTGCCGCAGGAGGCCATCACGGCGCTGAGCCGGCGAACCGGTGCCACCGACCTCGAAGCGAACGTCATCATTCTCACCCCGCCGAACTCGACCCGGTTCCGCCTCACCTTGAACGACCAACCCGCCCAGATAACCCGGTATCTGGCCGGCGACGAGGTACTGGCCGCTCGGGAACCCACTGTGCGCCTGCGCGTTCGGCCACCTGATCGATCCCGGCAGCTCGACGACTACTCCTTCGCTCTCGGCGCCCTCAGCGCGCCACGTCCGGTTCGGGTCTCCGCCGCCGACGACCTCGACGGCGAGGATTTCGCCGTCAGCGAGGTACCCGGTCTGTCGCGTATCGAAGACATCGTCGACACCGCCCTCGCCCGAAGCGCGCTGCCCGACGGGCAGGTGACCGTCATCGTGGTGAGCTGTTTCGGCCGCGAGATCCGCATCGTCGCCAATGTCTTGTCGCCGCGCTCGGAGATGGTCGTCGAATTCGACCGGACCGGCACCTTCCTTCGAGTGCGGCAGGTATAGCGAATGCGACGAGTCCTGATTTCCGCGGTGTCGCTTGCCTGCGCCGCCGCCTTTCTCACCATTCTCCTGGCTGTTGCCATCTGGCCGGGCGAAGCGAAACTCACCGCACCCCTGTTCTGCTCACCGCCGGCCACCGAGCCGGTCGTCGTCTCGGACACCTTCCACGACTCCGAAGGAACGTCGACCAATTTCACCCTGTATTGCGTCAGCGACCGCGGGATTCTCACCGACGAGGGCTTCGCGCTCCCCGTGCTGGCGCTCTTCGTCGCCCATCTGCTGATCCTGATCGCCCTGTTCGTCCTCACCGCCCTGATCGGCCGTATCGGACAGCGGGGCGAGCGATCCGATGGGCAGGTCGAACGGTGGCAAGACAGCTGACGCCGGAAGGCCGCCGTCAGCCTCCAGGTCGACCTGGAGATCCACCGAGAAATGGTCGATCGGTAGTGGATTCCCCGACTCGGTCATCGTCAGATTCTCCGAACCGAGCCCGACTCGGTGCAGGAAGACCACGGTGACGGTGGCGGCGGCTCGTGCCTGGTCGGTCGGCCACATCCGGGTGGCACTGCCGTCACCGCAGTCGACGAAGCCGAGCCGGTCCAGGTGTGGGCGGGTGGCCTCGGTGGTGAAGGCGCGCAGGCGGATCTCGGTCGGCGACAGCTCGAGTTGGGCGTAGCGATCCGGTGTCTTGTCGCGGTCGAAGAAGTGCAGGACGAGCGGCTCGGGGCCGGGGCCGAGCGCTCGCATGGCGAGGTGCACGCTGCCCAGCAGGTCGGTCAGCAGGCCACGCAGGTGACCGAGGGTGTAGACGCTCCAGATCTCGTTGCCGCGCCCGGCCGAACCGGCCGACCAGGTGAAGCTGACCTCGTAATCGTCGGCGCTCGTGTGCGAGACATCGTGCTCATCGTTGGGGACCCGGTCGGCTTCGTCGATGAGATGCGGGTAGTGGTACTGGGTTTTCCAATTCCGCCACCTGCGCTGGGCATCCGCATCGAGGGCTTCGATTCGCAAGGACACCGTGCCGTGGTCGGAGAGCTCGAGGGTGCGCAGGGCGTCGCCGTCGACCCAGCCGACGCCGAGAGCCGACAGGCCGCAAAACCAGGTCGGTGCACCCCACGTCGTCACCGTCAGGTCCAGGTAGTGACGGAACTGTTCGGGCTCGATGGTCGTGACGGTGAGGGACAGGTGTGCGCGCTGCTCGCCGTCGGCACGGCGGTCGTCGACGATGCGGCCACCGGACGGTGTTCCCGGGATGACCACCACGCCGTCACCCTGGAGCAGCCACCCCGCGGTACCGCACACCTGCTCGACGTCGAGCCGGCTGAAGGTGCGGAAGTCGCTCGCGCACAGCTGTGTCAGCAAGTCGGCGAACCAGGCATCGGGCACGGTGTCCATACCCGAGCACGCTAGCGCTGAGCACCGACACGAAGCCGTTTCGACGAATCACCGAAACTGTTGCCCCGCTTGGCTATCGGGACCGACGGTCAGCGGGCCTCAGCCGATCGCGGGGACCTGCTCGGCGGGGATCGGCGCAGGCGGCGGGGTGCCGTCGCCGAAGGGGCGCCCACCCAGTTCCGCACGGTGGTGCGGGGTCAGCCAGTTCGACAGGTCCGGCCCCGCGGGGACGATACCGGTGGGATTGATATCGCGGTGCACGACGTAGTAGTGCTCCTTGATCTGCCCGAAGTCGATGGTGTCGCCGAAGCCGGGAGTCTGGAACAGGTCGCGGGCGTAGGCCCAGAGCACCGGCATCTCACTGAGTTTGGTGCGGTTGCACTTGAAATGGCCGTGATAGACGGGGTCGAAACGGGCAAGCGTGGTGAACAGCCGCACGTCGGCCTCGGTGATGGTGTCACCGACCAGGTAGCGCTGAGTGCTCAGCCGCTCGGTGATCCGGTCGAGGGCGGCGAAGAGCCGGACGTAGGCGGCGTCGTAGGCGTCCTGATCGCCGGCGAACCCGCAACGGTAGACGCCGTTGTTGATGTCGCGGAACACGTCTCGGTTGACCTCGTCGATCTGCTCGCGCAGCGGTTCGGGGTACAGCTGCGGTGCGCCCGGCCGGTGGTAGGCCGCCCATTCGGTCGAGAAGTCGAGGGTCATCTGCGCGTAGTCGTTGGTGACGACTTGCCCCGTGACGATGTCGACCATCGCGGGCACGGTGATGCCGCGCGGATAGTCCGGAAACCGGGCCAGATAGGCATCGCGCAGACGGTGGATGCCGAGCACCGGATCGACCTCGCCCGGATCCAGATCGAAAGTCCAGCTGAGCTTGTCGTGGGTGGGCCCGCACAGCCCGAGCGACAGCACCGGCTCGAGCCCGAGCAGCCTGCGCACGATCAGCGTGCGATTGGCCCACGGACACGCCCTGGCCGCGACGAGCCGGTACCGCCCCGGTTCGACGGGATAGCCCTCACGTCCGTCGGCGGTGATCCGCGTGGTGATGTAGTTGGTATCGCGGCGGAACTCGCCCGCCTCGACGTAGGTGCCCGCATCGGCATCGCTCACCGCCCCAGTCTCGCACACCCCGCGCGCCGGACAGCTCGACGCCGTGCACCGCTGGTCGCCGACGCACCGATCGTGGCCGGCCCGGAGCGACGGCCTAGCATCGCGGGAGCAGCTCGACACCCTCAGGGAGGAACCCGCCGATGAGCCTTCGTCAGTTCGAGTACGCCTTGGCGGTGGCCGAAGAGGGATCGGTGACGGCGGCGGCAGAGGTGTTGCACGTTGCTCAACCGTCGGTGTCGCAGCAGATTCGCGGCCTCGAGCGGGAACTCGGCGTGAAGCTGTTCGCTCGTACGCCGACGGGCCTGGTACCCACCGTGGTCGGTCGCGCCTTCCTGCGCGAAGCGGAGGTCGCGGTGAGCGCGGCGCGGCGGGCACGGGCAACGGCGCGGGCGGGCGCCGACGAGCTGGTGGGTGAGCTGGTAGTCGCGGCGCAGATGGGCTTCGGCACTCGTCAACTGCCGCGTGCGCTGGGTGCGCTGCGCCGCCGGTTCCCCCGGGTGGAGGTCACCGTCTTCGAGGAGCCGAGTTCGGCCGAACTGGAACGCCTGGGGCGCCAGGGCGTCCTCGACCTGGCCCTGATGGCGGCGTGCGAGCAGTCTCCCGACGACGCGCACCACCTCGGCGACGAGGAGTTCGTCGTCGTGCTCGGCGCCGGGCACCCCCAACTCGCCACGGAGCGGGTCGAACTGCGTGCGCTGGCGGGGGAGCCGTGGGTTCGGTTCGACCGGGACAGCGCGCTCGACGCCGTGCTCCTGGACGTGCTGGGCAGCAACGAGCTGACCCCGACCACGGCCGCCCGCGTGTCCCAGACGTCGACGGCGGTGCGGTGGGCGGCCCAAGGGCTGGGGGTGACTCTCGTCCCGGCCTCGGCCGTGCCGCACGGTCACAAGCACCTTGTTCGCCCGGTGAATCCGGTCGTTTCCCAGCCCGTCATCGCTGTCGTCCGGACCGATCCGGGCCCGGCGGAGTCAGCGCTGCTCGAACTCCTTCGCCGCCAGACCTGGACCGAGGCCGCGTCACTCCCGCCGATGCGCTGACCGGCTTCAGCCCCGGGGGAATTCGCCCCCGTCGACGAACAGATTGGTTCCGGTGAGCCAGCTCGCCCGGTCGGAGACGAGGAACAGCACCGCGTCGGCGATGTCGCCGGGGCGACCGTCGCGCCCCAGCGGCGTCGTGCTGGTCGCGGTGACCGTGTCGCCCAGTGTCGCGTCCATCCGTGCCCACAACTCGCGGGTCTCTTCACCGCCGGGGGTGGCGGTTTTGCCCGGCGACACGGTGTTGACCCGGATTCCGGCGGAGGCCAGGTCCAAGGCGAGTCCCCGGCTGTAGGTCTGCAGCGCGGCCTTCGCGGCCACGTAGTGCAGGAACTGTGGTGCCGCGGTGGGAACCGCGGCCGAGGAGACGTGCACGATCGCGCCAGACCGCCGTTCCCGCATCCCTGGCACCAGCAGCGAGTCCAGCCGCACCGAGGCGAGCAAGTTCAAGTCGAGCGCGTCCTGCCATTCCGCGTCGGGGATCGCCGAAGCGCTCGCGTGCGGGCGCGCGCCACCGGCGTTGTGTACGAGGATGTCCACCCCGCCGAGCACGTCGTGCGCGGCGGCGGCGAGCGCCTGTGCCCCAGCCTGCGTGCGCACGTCGGCGGTCACGAAGGTGGACCCGTCCGGGATGGTGTTCGCCGCCGATCTGGCGGTGGTGAGCACCTCGGCGCCCGCGTCCAGCAGCTGGCGCACGACGGCCGCCCCGATTCCGCGGGAACCGCCCGTGACCAGAGCTCGTTTTCCGGCGAGTTCTCGCGTGTGCGAAACATTCTCGATCGTGGTCATGCCAGCGGTCCTTTCGATTGCGTATTCGCCCGACGGGCAGGGAATCGACATGTGCGGCGCGCGAAACCTCGATGAAATCGCGGTGCGTTCCTCGTCGAGCTGTTTCACGGTATGCCCGGAAAACAGTGCGCGGCAAAGACGAAATGTCAGCAGGTGGCATAGGGAATTCCTATGCCGGCCCGGCTCTTCCGCCGGTGCGCGTCCCGCTGATGTCGTCGGCCGGTGGCCGTCTGGCGTCTGGCTGAACCCGCCAGTACCCTGTGCCCGTGAGACCGATGGGCAATGCGCCGGGCGGGACGGCGCGACCGCGTGTCGCTCTGACCGCAGTCGCTGTAGTGGTATTTGTGACCTTTCTCGACACCACCGTTGTCAGCGTGGCGCTGGGCGATATTCGCCATGATCTGAGCGCGGACGTGACCGCGCTGCAGTGGGTGGTCAACGCCTACACCGTCGTGTTCGCCGGGCTGATGCTCGCCGGTGGGTCGCTCGGGGACCGCTGGGGTCGCAAGCGGGTGATGATCGTCGGCCTGGTGATCTTCTGTGCCGGGTCGGTGGTATCGGCACTCGCGAGCAGTGTCGCGGTGCTCGTCGCCGGTCGCGCGATCATGGGACTCGGTGCGGCGGCGTCGGAGCCGGGCACACTGTCGGTGCTTCGGCACGTCTTCCCGGACGACCGCACGCGCGCGAAGGCGATCGGAGTGTGGGCGGCGGTGTCGGGGCTGGCGTTGGCCGCGGGACCGGTGCTGGGCGGCGTGCTGGTCCATGCGTACGGGTGGCGCTCGATCTTCTGGTTCAACCTGGTGATCGCGGCGGTGGCGCTCGTCGTCGCACTGTGGTCGGTCCCGGAGAGCGCCGACCCGAGCCCCGAGCCGATCGACTGGGCAGGTGCTCTGCTCGGCGCGACAGCTTTCGGGTCGGTGATCTATGCCGCGATCTCCGGTCAGGATCGCGGCTACACCTCGCCGTCGGTGCTCGCGTTCTTCGTGCTCGGCGGGCTCGCGTTCGCCGGGTTCATCGCCGTCGAAACACGGGCGCGCGCACCGATGCTCAACTTGCACTACCTGCGCTTTCCGGCAGTGCGTAGTGCACTGATCGTCGCCTTCGCCGTCTACTTCGGCATCTTCTCGATCTTCTTCTTCACCGCGCTGTATCTGCAAGTGATGCAGTCGTACTCGGGTGCGCGTACGGCCACGGTGTTCGCGCCGATGGCCGCCATGATCGTGATCGGCTCGCTGGTCGCGGGGTTCTGGGTGGCGCGGCGAGGTGCGCGCACACCGATGATTCTCGGCTGTATGGTCGGCGCGGGCGGGATCTTGCTGACCCGCCATATGCTGTCCGGTGAGATCCACGATCCTTCGCTGTCGGCCGCGATGGCGTTGGCGGGCTTCGGCTTCGGGATCGCGGTGGTGCCGTTGACGTCCGCGGTGATGTCGGGAGTTCCGGCGGAACACTCGGGAATGGCTGCCGCGGTGACCAATACGATGCGCCAGGTCGGTTCGGCGTTCGGTGTGGCCGTGCTCGGTGCGCTGGTGAGCGGGTTCCTGTCCTCGGACCTGAAGGCGCGCATGAACGAGCTGGGTCTGCCGACCTCGCTCCAGCCCGACGCCATTCAAGCCGTGGAACTCGGGAAGATCCCCGAGGGCGTCGATATCGGCCCGTATCTGAAATACCTGTCGAAGGTTTCCGAGGTGCTCAATGCCGGCAAGGCGGCATTCCATCACGGACTCGACGTGGCTCTGCTCGTTTCAGCGGTGATGATCCTCGCCGCGGCGGCATTCACCGCGGTCGACGCGGCTCGGCACCGTGCGGATGTCACCTAGCGAATTGCGGTTCGGGTTCGAAGGATTCCGGCCGACGCGCACCGCGCCGGCCGGAATCGGTGTCAGGCGCTGACCGAAGCGGTCACTTCACGAGTCAGTCGCGACGACCACGGACACCAGAAGCAGCCAGGCAGGAATGCCCCACACGCTTCGTCGAGGTGATCCTCGGTGTAGACAATGCTGGAGTCGCACACCTCGATGGCCATGGTGAAGAACGTGATGGTGTCGGGATCGAGGTGGAAACTCCACCCGGGGTTGTAGCTCTGCGCGGTCTTGCGGATCCGGCCCATGACATGGATGGACATCGTCTCGTCGCCGGACAGGATCCGGCGCGCCTCCGCGATCCGTTGTTCGTTGTTCAGCTGGAAAATGAATTCTTTTCCGCTGTAGTCGGTGAATGCAAAGAGCGCCATGACATTTCCCCTTGGTCGATGTGTTCGGCTAGCGGGAGTCGAGCGTGTTGCGAGGTCGAGTGTATCGGCGGAGTCGCGGCAACATGAGCGCATTGCGAATGAAAACTGTTGGGAAACAACAGGTTTAGGGAATCGGTCGGTTTCTGTGTGTGAAACGGGGAAATAGGGGAGCGCCTATCGGCGCGTCCCTGAGGCGAGCTCGTCTCGACGGGGTGATCGCCGCCCCGCCTCCGTCTTCGCCGTGGTGATCAACTCGCGCACCGCGATGGCACCCCGGGCGACCGCACCCGCGACCCGCCCGTCCGCGCCGATCAGTACCGCCGACGGCGTTCCCCGGACCCGATAGCGGAGAGCGGTCTCATTGCCCTGTTGCACCAGGACCGGGATATCACCCACCTCCTGCGCGCGCCCCCAGGCGGCATGTTCGGCAAGATCGCCGTTGCCGACCAGCACGACTGTCAACGTATCCCGCACGCGCGACTGCCAGCGCGGCAACTCGCGGGCCAGCGCCGCGCACATTTCGCACCCCGGATGGACGAACACGAGCAGGACTGCCTTTCCCGGCGCGAGCAACGACGCCAGATCGATCCGCCCGCCCTCGGCGGCCAGTAGCTCGAACTCCGGTGCTACCGCGCCGACCGGCAGACCTTCGGCCCCGAGGGTCGACAGGGCCTGTTCGTCGACCCGGCGACGAAGGGCGCGCAACTCCCCGAGCGTCCAGGTCAGCACGACCGCCAGCGCTACGATCAGCGCGAGCCCCACGCAGGCCTCGACGGGTAATCCGGCAGGGACCTGCGGATACCGGATCGCGCCGACCGTGACCAGTGCGGCCAGCGCCAGCAGTAGCCCGTTACGCACCAGCGTCGCGTGCCCGATGGGCGCCGAACTCGCCGCGCCGAAACAGGAGCAGCTCGGATGCTCGCCGCGCAGCAGCAATCGCACGATCGCCGCGGTGAACCCGGCGAGCAGCAGCGCGGACACCGCGGCCGCGATCCCCGCCGTCCACGGCAGCAGCAATCCCGCGGCCACCGAACCCTCGGCTACCGGTAACCCGATCGCCACCGCGGGAGCCCACCTGATGTCTGTCCCGAAATCGACCACCGCCTTCCGTGTCGCGGGCCCGTCCGCCAACTTCCCCCATGTCGACAGCCCGAAAGCCCCGGCCAGTACCAATCGCGAACCCCACACTCCGTATTCGATCAGCATTCCGGCACCATCCCACAGCCGAAGCGGTCTGAAAGATGATTCGCGGGAACAGCTTTCACCACGCGAGTGCTTCGGTTACCACGGCGATTCGCGTGGTTTTCGCCGTGACGGGGTGCCGGGTCGGGGCGGGTGTTCGTACCGACCAGTAACCGTGTTACTCTCTGTCGGCGCTGGTGTGACAGGCATCATGATCTGCTGTTCCGGCGACTTGGATCACTGCGGCGACGACGCCGGCCGGTGATGACGACTGAGAGGTTCTCGATGAAGCGACAGGATCTTCGACGGATGTGGCCGCATGCCGGGCGCGTCGTCGCGGTCATGGTCTTGGCCGGCGCGATGGCGGCGACGGGTGTGGTGACCCAGGCGGGGCGGGTCTCGGCCGAGCCCGTCAGCGCGTTCTACACACCGCCGGACCGGATTCCGCAGGAACCGGGCGCGATCATCAAGACCGCGCCGATGACCTTGTTCGTGACCCCGCCCACCGAGCAGGGATGGCCGGGCAAGGCGCAGCACGTGATGTACACGTCGCGATTGCAGGACGGGTCCCCGGTAGCAGTGAGCGGGACCTACCTCGAGCCGACCGGTCCGTGGCAGGGTCCGGGACCGCGTCCGACGGTGGTCATCGGCCCCGGCACGTCGGGTCAGGCGGACCGTTGCGCGATGTCGGTGGCGTTCTCGACCGGGATGGCGGTGTCCACCCAGCCGTTGGGGATCTCGGCGAACCAGGAGCTACCGTCGTCGGTGGTGTGGAGCGGCCTGGGCGCGCGGGTGCTGGTGACCGACTACGTCGGCCTCGGCACACCCGGCATCCACACCTACGCCAACCGGTTCGAGAGCGGGCACGCGATTCTCGACGGTGTGCGCGCGGCCAACAATCTGGGCGGTGTCGGACCGGAGACGCCGGTCGTGCTCTGGGGCTATTCCCAGGGCGGTGGCGCCACCGCGGCCGCCGCGGAGATGCAGCCGAGCTACGCACCGGAACTGAATCTCAAAGGCACCTGGGCAGGGGGACCGGTCGCTGACCTCACCGCGATCCTGGAGAAGATCGACGGTGCGCTGATCGGCGGAGCGATCGGGTTCGCCGTCAACGGCATGCTCGCGCGCTATCCCGAGCTGCAGCGTGCGGTGGACCGGGTCACCAGCCCGGCCGGGCGCGCGATGCTCGAGACGCTGAGCGACTCCTGCATCGCCGATGTGATCACGTACCACCCCTTCCTCAAAACCGAGTCGCTGACCAACGACGGCCGGCCGCTGTCCGCTCATCTCGCCGAATTGCCCGAAGCCACGCCGGTATTGGCGGAGCTGCGCATCGGTAACTCCACTCCGGCCACACCGGTCCTGATCACCAGTGGCCGCAACGACGACACCGTCCCGTACGGACAGGCCCGACGACTCGCCGAAGACTGGTGCGGCAAGGGCGCCACGGTCACCTTCCGCACGAACGAGCTCCCGCCGATCCTGCCCGGAACCACCATCCCGAATCACTTCGGGCCGGAGATCATCGACGGCTTCGGGCCCGACAACGCGTTCACCTATCTACTCGATCGTCTTGCGGACAAGCCGGTCTCCGGCTGCAGCATCGACTGAACAAGGATCTGTGTGTGAAAGCCATTTCGCGCCGCTCGATGCTGTTTGCCGCGGCAACGGCGAGTGGGCTACTTCTCGGTGCCCGCCCCACGGGCACGCCGACTCCGATCGCGTTGCGGTCCAACAATGTTCCGCTGACCTACGAGGACCATCGGGTGGTGGTGATCGGGTCGGGGTTCGGTGGCGGCGTCAGCGCGCTGCGGTTGGCGCAAGCCGGTGTCACGGTGACGGTTCTGGAGCGAGGTCAGCGGTGGCCCAGCGGTCCGAACGCTGAAACCTTCCCGCGCGCGTCCGCCCCGGACAAGCGATTGCTGTGGTACCGATCGAGCCCGAACCTGTTCGGGCGACCGCTCGTGTTCGACCCGTACGCCGGGTTGGTGGAGGCGGTGCCCGGGGTGAACATGACCGCGCTGTGCGCCGCCGGTGTCGGTGGCGGATCGCTGGTCTACCAGGGCATGTCGCTGCAGCCCGCCGAGGCGGTGTTCAACGCGCATTTTCCCGAAGAGCTGGACTGGGCGACGATGGATCGGGTGCACTATCCGCGAGTGGCACGGATGCTCGGGCTGGCCGAAGCTCCCGACGAGCTGATCGCCGCCGACAACTACCGGGCCGCAAGGGTCTTCGCGGATCGAGTACGCGGGGCCGGGATGCCGTTGTCGAAGATCCCGATGCCCATCGACTGGAACTTCGCGCTGGCCGAGCTGCGCGGGGAGATGAAACCCTCCTACACCAACGGTGACGGTGCGATGGGGGTCAACAACGGCGGCAAGCACTCTGTCGACGTCACCTACATCGCCGCCGCCGAAGCGACCGGCCGGTGCCAGGTGCAGACCCTGCACGAGGTGACCGATCTCGAACGCGCCCGCGACGGTCGCTGGACCGTGCACGTGCAGCGTCTCGACACCGCGGGTGTCGTGGTCGAGAACAAGGTACTCACCGCGGGATCGGTGATCCTGGCGGCGGGCAGTCTCAACACCACCCGGTTGCTCGTGCGAGCCGGTGCCAAGGGCCTGATTCCCGACCTGCCCGACGGGCTCGGCCAGAACTGGGGCACCAACGCCGATCGCATCTATGTCTGGTCGGAACCCGCCGCGAACTTCGGTGCGGCACAAGGTGGTCCGGTGGTCTACGGCAGTAAGAACTGGGACGATCCGCAGGCTGCGCACACCGTGATCCAGGCCTCCATCCCGCCGATGTCGGTGGATCCGGGCAGCACGATGCTCGTCGGCTACGGCGTCAGTGACAGTCGCGGGTCGTTCACCTACGACGCCGCCCGCGACGACGCGATTCTGCACTGGCCCCACGACGGCGACCGGACCATCCAGAACAACCACATCGACCCCGCCGTGCGCCGCATCGCGGGTTCGACCGGGATGTTGCTGGACACCAACTCGCTGTTTCCCTCGACCTGGCATCCGCTGGGTGGGGCGAGCATGGGCTCGGTGTGCGACCTGGACGGCCGCGTCCATGACCAGCCGGGGCTCTACGTGCTCGACGGTGCGCTGTTGCCGGGTAACGCCGCCGCGTGCAACCCGTCGATGACGATCGCGGCGGTCGCGGAGCGGGCCTTGGACAACCTGGTCGCCGCGGATGTGGGAACGCGCATCTGAGATCGAATCGCCTCGGTGGCGCGACGAGACGATGGACTACTGTGACGTGGTGGCTAGAAAGGGCGAAGGTGATCCCGCGCGCAAGATCACCGAAACCACCCTGTCGTTGCTCGAATCGGAGGGGTATGACGCGGTTCAGCTGCGCCGGGTGGCCCGCGTCGCCCAGGTGTCGCTGACCACGGTCTACAAGCTGTACCCCACCCGCGACGAACTCGTGCTCGCCGCGGTCGCGCAGTGGATGGCCACGAACACCTACACCGAACTCGACCCGCCGCGAGCCGACGAATCGCTCGCCGATGTGTTGAAGCGGGTGACCCGCTACGTGTTCGAGCCGTGGGAGCGTCACCCACGGATGCTCGCCGCCTACTACCACGCACGCTCCGGTCCGGGTGGGCAGCGACTCGACGCGCAGGGTTTCGCCGCGGTGTTGCCCGCGGTGAGCACGATGTTCGCCAGCCTCGACGAGGACTACGCGGCCGATCTCGCCCTCGTGCTGACCAACATGGTCTATGCGCTGCTGGGACGTTTCGCGCACGGTGATCTGGCGATCACCGAGATCCTGCCCGCACTCGAACGCGCCATCGGCCGGCTGACTCAGAACAACGCTCCGTTCGCCGCGGCCGCCGAGCGGACCGCCGGTGCGGGGGCGACTCCGTTCGAGTGGGTGCCCGGTTTCAGCTCGCCCTACTCCCCGGGCACCGAGGCCGACGAGCCGTAACCGGTGTGAAACGTTTTCACGCCGCACCGGAGCAGTTCAAGCTTTGGCAATCGCGACACGGGACTCTGAGGGTTCGGCACCGACGCCGATGCCCAGTAGGAGGAGTCCGAGCGAATGGATCGCCTGAACCACGAGTTCAGTCGGCGCAGCGTGCTGTGCGCTGCGGGGGCGGCGATCGCGCTGACCGCGGTGGCACAGCCGACACAGGCGGGCACGATCACGCGGAAGTGCTCGGTCGACAGCGGTCCGGGAGAGCGCGCCGACCTGGCCGAACAGGCGATCGTGCAGCGGCATGTGCACTCGCTGCTCGGTTTGCCCGACTATCGGCTGGGAGTGCTCGCGTGGCCTGCGGACCTGACTGAAAGGTCCTTGCTCGGGCGATGGTGTTACTGGTGGCAAGCACACCTGCTCGATTGCGCGATCGACGCCGCGCACCGAACCAGCACTCCCGACCGCGTTGATCGGGTCGTCGCCCTCGCACGCGGTATCCGCGCCCGCAACATCACCGGTTGGACCAACCGCTACTACGACGACATGGGGTGGTTGGCAATCGCCCTCGAGCGTGCCGAGCGACTGCTCGACGTCCGTTTCGGCGACGCGATCGGGAATCTGCGGGGCGCCCTGCTCGAAGGATGGAACCCGGCTGTGGGTGCGGTGCCATGGCGCAACGGCGACGACTTCTACAACACGCCCGCGATCGGCCCGACCGGCATCGCGCTGGCGCGCCTCGGTGAACTCGACCGCGCCGGCCAACTGGCCGATTTCCTGCACACGCGATTGCGTGACACCGCCAGCGGCCTGATCCACGATGGGGTCCACGAGCCCGGCGGGCAGGTGGACCGCACCGTGCACACCTACTGCCAGGGCGTGACCATCGGGCTGGAGGCCGAATTGGCGCTGCGCACAGGCGAATCGGTTCATCGTCAACGTGCTGCCGCCGTGATCGCCGCGGTCGAGCAGCGACTCACCGCCAGGGGGGTGATCGTCGCCGCCGCCGGAAACGATTCCGGGCTCTTCATGGGAATCCTCGCGCGTTTTCTCGCCGAAGCCGCACTGTCGCTGAACAACACGACCGCGGCGAATATCGTGCACGCCTCCGCCCGGGCGGCTTGGGAAAACCGTGCCGAGGTGAACGGGTTGCCGCTGTTCGGCGCGGACTGGACCCGCCCGGTCGCGGTGCCCGAGCATCCGGGGACCTTTCTCCAGCTCGCGGACGCGTCCGCCGCATCGTCGGCGAACCTGAGCCGGGACCTCTCGGTGCAGCTGAGCGCATGGATGCTGCTCGAAGCGGACTACCGGCTCACCGCGGCGGGCCACTGACCGGCCTCATTCACCCGGCGAGAAGGGGCAACTGCTGGAACAGTATTCGCGCACCGCCGTCGCCGAGCCGGCCGTCCGGCTCAATGTCACGGACGCTCTGATCGAAGCGGGTCTGCCGCCCCTGCCCGCCGATCGTGTGGCAGTCGCCCTGTGCGCCGAGATCCGGCGGCTGCTCGACGAGGCGTGAAGCGGCTCAGGGCATTTCGACGGTTTCGGCCCTGGCGATCTCGTTGATCGCGCGCTGAACGGCGTGATCCGGCGGTGTCCGGGCGAGATCGGCGAGGTACTCGATCAGGAGTACCGCCGCGGGTTGGGGGTTGGTCCATGCCCGGTCGGGCTCGGCCGACTCGTCGATCCCGAGCGCCCCGGCGAGCGCGCTGAAGACCGCGGCGGCGTCGAGTCGGGGCAGCCACGTCGCCGATCGGCGTACCACCGATTCCAGCACGGCGCGCACATCGTCGCCGGTGAGACCGTCCGGATGCGCGATCTCGAGCAGGTCGCGAACGATCCCCGCCAGCACCGAGGTGACCTGGTCGGCGGGGAGTTCGGACAGATCCGCGGTGGTCGCGCTGAATCGGGGTTCGTCGGCTGCCCTCGCCGCGCTGACGGCGGCCTCGACGGCGGTCGCGATCGCGCGGGCTGACGAAGGCCAGTCGGACGGCCACATGGGTAGTTCTCCTCGCGGGTCGGTATACGTGCCTCGCCTACCTGCGTATGCGGGCTGTTGTCAGCGTAGTCAGTGCCGGGCCGCGGGCCGCACGCGTGTCAGCAGGTCCGACCACTCCATCGGCCGGGTCCGACCCCGTGACCGTGTGGGACCCGAGGCCGATGAGCTCGTTGCCTGGCTGATCGGTAGCGGGGAGGTGACCCGATCGCGCCCGCGCGTGATCGGGTAGCGCGCTACTCACGCGCGCCCGCAGGCCGGCGGGCCACGCTTTCAAGCAGAGGCGACGGATCCCGCCGTTGCCGACTCCGACACAGGAAGCACGACCGCCATGATCATCGACGACACCCTTCGATCGGCCGTCGACACCGACGACACCGGCGAATTCCATTCCGGCCCGGAGGCGGGCTCCGCGCTGATCGGCAGTGTCGCGCACGGGGTACGCGAACTGCGCTACGCCGCGGTCGACGACCTCGCGATCTTCGAGGGCGACATCGTGCTCGGCACCGTCGAGGAGATCGATGCCCGCCGTCGACAGGAAGGCGTGGTGGTCTCCGGTGCGGTGTTCCGCTGGCCGAATGCCGTGGTCCCCTTCGAGGTCGACCCGGCCCTGCCCGCACCGCAACGGGTCTTCGACGCGGTCGCACACTGGAACGC
Source organism: Nocardia sp. NPDC055050 (assembly GCF_053608345.1). Lineage (NCBI taxonomy): Bacteria > Bacillati > Actinomycetota > Actinomycetes > Mycobacteriales > Nocardiaceae > Nocardia > Nocardia sp. NPDC055050. Next base: position 248,957 of record NZ_JBSGVG010000003.1, on the reverse strand, counting down.
ACGCACCAGGATCCGGTTCGTCCCGCGCACCGGCGCCCACGGCGACTTCGTACGGTTCGTGCCCAGCACGTCGAGCCGGTCGCCGGTCGGGCGCCGGGGCGGACGGCAGACGATCGAACTCGCCGCTTCCGCGCTCGTGGGCACCGTGGTCCACGAGATGGGGCACGCGCTCGGACTCTGGCACGAGCAGAGCAGAGAGGACCGGGGCAACTTCATCGCGGTGCGGCTCGACCGGGTCGACCCGGCGCACCGGCACAACTTCGATCAGCACATCACCGACGGCGACGACGTCGGCGGCTACGACTTCGGCTCGATCATGCACTACCCCGCGACGGCGTTCAGCACCACTGGGCAGGCGACGATCCTCGCGCGTGTGCCCGTGGCGCCCGGCGTGACGATGGGCCAGCGCTCCGCGTTGTCGGCCGGCGATGTGAACGCCGCCCACACGATCTATCCGTGACATCGCGCAGGTGCCCGCGCGGTGAAGTCGAGTGGTCCACTACTCGTGATCGGCACCACGCACGCGCCCACGCTGAATACCCCAGCACACATTCTCCGGGCGAGGTGACCCATGGATACCGAGAGCGAAGCTCGTACCACCGCGTGGCACGAACAGATGGATGCCGCATCGCAGCGATTCGACGACACCGAGGCGCAACGCGATGAGGTGACGCGCCTGCGGGCGGTGACCGAGTCCGATGTCGTCGACACCAAGGAACAGATTCTCGCCCGCGCCGACCGGCTGCTCGTCACCGGCGAAGTCCCCGCGCAGGCGGTGATCGAACTCGGCAGGCAGGACCCGGTCGACAGCATCCGCTCGCTCGAGCGGGTCATCGGCTTCGCCAACGAGTTGCAGGCCGCGAACTTCCTGACCCGCGGTGCTCGCGCCGCCGCGGCGGTGGCGCGTATCTCGTTGGCCGACAACGGCCGTGAGGTGCCGATGGGTACCGGTTCGATGGTGTCGCCGCAACTGCTGCTCACCAACAATCATGTGCTGCCGACGCGGGGGGCGGCCGAGTCGGTGGTGATCGAGTTCCGGGCCGAGGTCGACATCGACAACGTTCCGAACCCCACCGTGCGCTATCGCCTGGCGCCCGACGACTTCTTCGTGACCGACAAACACCTCGACTACACCGTGGTGCGTGTGGCGCCGGGGCCCGACGGCGTGGCGCCCGGCGCCACATTCGGCTGGAATCCGCTGATCGCCAAGCCCGGCAAGATCGTGATCGGTGAGGCGATGAACGTCGTCGGGCACCCCTCGGGCCGGCTCAAGGAGATCTCGATCCGGCACAACCGCCTCGACCTGCAACTCGACGACTTCCTGCACTACGCCTCCGACACCGAACCGGGGAATTCGGGCTCGCCGGTCTTCAACGATCAGTGGGAGATCGTGGCGCTGCATCACGCCGGAGTCCCGAAGAAGGACGACCAAGGCCGGGTGCTGCGCAAGGACGGCAAACTGTGGCAGTCCGGGGACGGCGACGACGCGATCGACTGGATCGCCAACGAGGGCGTTCGGGTGAGCGTGCTGTTGCACGATCTCGGATCGCGGCAGTTCGATCCGGCCCAGCGCGCCCTGCTCGACGAACTCGGGCTCGCGGCGGTCGCACCGAGCGAGGCGGCTGCCGGACTGCCGGTGCCGCCACGGGGGTCGGCCGCCGAAAGCCTGGTGCGTGGCCTGCGTGGTCGGTCGAGCGCGTTCGGTGGTCGACGCAGCGTGCTGTTCCTGCACGGACGCGGACAACAGGGCCGTGACCCGGTCGAATTGCGCCGCAACTGGACGGCGGGTTTGAACAAGGGACTCACCCTCGCCGGCCTGAGCCCCATCGACCCCGCCGATGTGTACTTCCCCTTCTACGGTGACCAACTCGTGGAGAGCATGGACACCCGCGAGGCCGTCGACTCCGGTCCGGCACTCTACGAGAGCCTGGTCGCCGAGGCCGCGCGCCGGGCCGGGATGCCGGACGCCGGTGACCTGCCCACCGACCCGCAAGCGCGCGAACTCTTCGGCGGGTTCGGTGCGGTGGTGCTGGGGCGGTTGCGCGACCAGCTCAGCTGGATCGCCGCCCGCAGCGGCCTCGATTCCGCGCTCATCGGCGCCATCTTCAAAGACGTCGCCGCCTATCTCGACGACGAGCGGGTCCGCAAGAGTGTGCTGGACACGGTGCTCATCGATGCGCCCACCGAGGGCGACCTGATCCTGGTCAGCCACAGTCTCGGCACGGTGGTCGCGATGGATCTGCTCACCCAGCTGCCCCGCGAACTGAACGTGCGACTGCTGGTGACGGCGGGCAGCCCGCTCGGGATGGACGGGGTGTACCGCAAGCTGCTGACGGGCGGGCCGAGCAGGCCCGAGCGGGTCGGTGAATGGCTCAACACCTGGTACGCCGGCGATCCGATCGCCATCGGCTGCCCACTGCGTCAGGCCTGGGGGCCGGATCTGCGCGACCTCCCGGTCGAGAACCCCAAGGAGCGGGCGCACGACATCGCCGAATACCTCGCCCACGCCGCGGTGGCGGCCACGATCGGACACACGCTGTCCGCCTGAGCCACACCACGATTCGCACGAAATCACGCGACACAGGTAGGCGGGCCCGCGCCCTCGGCGCTACGGCGTGAACGGGCGCTGATCGAGAAGATCGGCGCCCGCGTTGATCGTGATCAGATAAGGAATATCCGCTCACTGCCGTTCCTCCGAGAAATCGGCCCTTCTCGATCCTCCTTCGGCCGTGTCGAACTCGATTGCGTGGCGGACTACTCGAATGTGCGACACAACCGTCGCCGCATCCGCGCGTATTCGGGTAGTGGATTACGCATTCGCGCCCGCGCGCCCGCGCGCGACGATAGCTCCAGAAAGTTTTTCCGCCGAGAAAGGGCGCCGAAATGTTGGAGACGGATACGGAAGACGCGGTCGTGGCAGCGAGCGCGGATACCGAAGAAGAGGTGTTCGAGTCGGCGAAAACCGGCTACGGCGCCGAAGAAGCCGACGTTCGGGCGATCGACCAGACCAATATCACATCGATCTTCTGGGCACAGAAGATCCTGCGCACCCATGGAACAGGTGCCTGGGTATTCGGATTCCCGAACGCCGACGTGCGGGCAGATAGTCAGGTCTCGGTGAGTCTGACCGAGATCGACACCAACAACATCCCGTTCCTCGGACCTGCCACCACCCAGGTCCTGAATGTGGTTCCGCACGCCGACGGCACCATGACAGTGCGATATCACGTGGGGTGGAACAGCAATATCAGGGTGCTGTTCAACTTCATCATCGCCAATTGAGCCGCCGCGATGGCAGTGTCACGGGTCCGCCGGACGCCGGGCTCCGATCGACAGCGTGGTCGATCCAGGCCATCCGGCACCGTGGCAGTCGCAGGGCAGGTCCGCGTCGCCGACGACGTCGATCAGGACCGGTCATCGACCCCCTGCCGAGCGTTACCGAGCCGGTGCGCCGCCGCCAGTGCGGTGAGCACCTGCTCGGTTTTGGTATCACCTGACGCGATCGTCAGGCCGAGCGTACGCAGGGCGGCTTCGAGTTCGCGCCGGGCGTCGAGCGCGCGCAGGTGCAGATCAACGGGCGAATCGGCTTGTTGCGGTGTGACTTTCAGCGACAGCTCGACCAGATCGAGTCCGGTGGTGCTCCACCGTTCGACATCGGCGCGCAATGTCCCCACCGGCACCCCCGTCCACCGTGCCGAAGCGACCGGTCCCATCGCGCGCAGGTGGTCGACCGCGACGCCGGGCGGCGTGCAGCTGACCAGGAACTGGCGCTGAGCCGAGTGGAGCGCGCCGGTGACATCGACACCCCGGGCCACGGCCGCGCGCAGCGAACCGGCAGGCCGGGAGCTGATCGCCGAGGCCGACAGCATCCGCCGATCGGCCGACCAATCGCTTTCGATGCGGTACCGCACACCCGGCTCGGTGAAGGGCGCCCCCCAGCGGCCCGCCAGCTGGGAGGGCACGCACGGTCGCAGTTTGACGGTGAGATCGTCTTCCTCCGCGCCGCTGCGCAACCGGATGACGATGCGGCTCGACAGCAGCGTGGGCGCCCCCGCGGTACCCGGGTGCAGCGGCTCGGCGAACCAGATGTCGCGGTGGACCGCGGCGGTATCGGGACATCGGAGCCGGCGCAGTGCGCCCGCGACATCCCCGTCGAGGTTCACTTTGATCTCGATCGGCGTGATCACCCGGGCCCCCTTTCTGTCGCTGTGACGGGTATTGCCCGCGGTGCGCGGGCTCCCTGGAAGCCAGATTCGCCCATCGACGGGCCGCGGCGCGCGCGTAGTGCGCTACCCGATCAGGTCGCGCGTCCGGGTCGAGCGAGGACCATCGACGACAGCTGCGCCGGATCGGCGCCCCGGTGCCCGCGTGCGCGTGCCCGCGCGTAGTGGACTACTCGTGACAGGCCTGACCAGGCGCCGGAGACTGGATTCGATCGGTCCGGTAGGCGGCGAGCACGCGCCATTCCGTGGAGGTTCTCGATGGTCGACGCACAGCAGCAAACACTGGTCACTCGCGCATTGGTCACCGCCGCGGAGGCGCTCGACCGGCGTGTCGGCTGGTTCCGGCTACCGACCCCGTTGGGGTTGGCCGTGCTGGTCGGCCTGCGCAGCAGACTGCGGGCGCGCAACCTCTTCGACACCGGCCCTCACCCGGCCGGACCGTTGCCCCCGGACGACGCCGGCGAACACCGCAACGCGCGCACCGTCGAGGGCACTTACAACAGCCCCGACGACCCGCGCGCGGGTTCGATCGGCTGCCGATTCGGCCGCAACGTCCCACTCGATCGCACCTACCCCGAGGATCCCGCGCGGATCATGGAACCCAACCCGCGCACGATCAGCAGGCAGCTGCTCACGCGTGACCGATTCCAGCCGGCCACCACCCTGAATCTGCTGGCTGCGGCCTGGATCCAGTTCGAGGTGCACGACTGGTTCGTGCACGACCCCGCCGAACAGGACCCCTTCGTCGTCACCCTGGACGACGATGATCCGTGGCCGCACCCCCCGATGGCGATCCCGCGCACGGTGACGGTGCCCGCCCCTGACCCGGGCGCCGCGCCGACCTACGTCACCGTCGAGACCCACTGGTGGGATGCCTCTCAGATCTATGGCAAGACAGCGGAATTCGCCGCTTCCCTGCGCTCGGGAAAGCACGGCCAGCTCGTGATCGACGAACTCGGACTCCCGCCGCTGGACGCCGAGCGGCTGGTGGCACTCGATCCCTCGGCGGCCAACGCCTGGGTGGGCCTGGCCCTGCTGCACTCGCTGTTCCTGCGCGAACACAACGCGATCTGTGCCCGCCTGACCCGGCGCTACCCCGACATGAACGACCAGCAGCTCTACGACACCGCCCGGCTGGTCAACTCCGCGTTGATCGCGAAGATCCACACTGTCGACTGGACACCGGCCGTGATCGCCCATCCCACCACCGTGGCGGCCATGCGCGCGAACTGGTTCGGCGTGCTGGGAGAGCGGGTTTCGCGGCGCTTCGGCCACTTCATCGGCAACGAAGTGCTGTGCGGCATACCGGGTTCCGCGCGCGACGACAGCGGAGTGCCGTACTCGCTCACCGAGGAGTTCGTCTCGGTCTACCGCATGCATCCGCTGATCCCCGACGCGCTCGTCGTCCGCAGCCTGGCCGACGACACCGTGCTGGCCGAGCACCCGCTGCCCGACCTCGGCGTCGCCCACATCCGCGAACGGCTCGCCGAGACGGCGATGGACACGCTGCTCTACTCCTTCGGCCGAGCCAACCCCGGCGCATTGACGCTGCACAACTACCCCGTTCACCTCCAACAGCTCGAGCGTCCGGGCCAACCGCTGCTCGATCTCGCGACCGTCGACATCCTGCGGGTCCGCGAGCGAGGTGTGCCGCGCTACAACGAGTTCCGGCGGCACCTGCGCCTACCGCCGGTCACCTCGTTCGACGAACTCACCGATGACCCGCGGTGGGCACGCGAACTCGAACAGGTCTACGGCGACGTGGACGACGTCGACCTGATGATCGGCCTCTACGCCGAACCCAAGCCGCCCGGTTTCGGCTTCAGCGACACCGCCTTCCGCGTGTTCGTGCTGATGGCGTCGCGGCGGCTGTCGGCGGACCGGTTCTTCACCACCGACTTCCGGCCCGAGATCTACACCGAGGCGGGCTTGGCCTGGGTGCGTGACAACACGATGCGCAGCGTGCTGCTGCGCCATTTCCCGACCCTCGCGCCCGCGCTGGAGGGCGTCGCGAATCCGTTCGCCCCGTGGAGGAGCCCGCGATGAGCTATGTGAGCTACCGCGAGGACCTGGAACAACCGCGGCCCGACGAAGAACAGATCATCGACAAGATCATCGCGGTCCTGCGCGACAACAATGAACGCGCCTACCGCAAGTACAAGCGAGGTTTGCGCGACGCCCATGCCAAGAGTCACGGCATCCTGCGCGGCGAATTGACGGTGCCCGCGGGCCTGCCGCCAGAACTGGCCCAGGGCATGTTCGCCACCCCGGGCACCTATCCGGTGATCGCGCGGTTGTCGAGCACCTCCGGGGTGATCCGCAGCGACCAGCTACGCGGCGTCCGCGGACTCGGGATCAAGGTGCTCGGGGTACACGGGCCGCGCGCGCTGCCCGACGACGAGGCGAGCACGCAGGACTTCATCATGGTGACCCATCGTGAGTTCCTCTTCGCCGACGCGCACGCCTACCTCACCAAGGGCATGCCGACCGCGTGGGTGCTGGCCCGGCTGCCCGACGCCGCCCTGCGCGCGGGCAGCGACCTCGTCGCCGCGCTGAACACGCACGTGCTGCGCCGGATCGGGCGCAGCGTGCCACCGAATCTCGGTGTCTTCGTCGCACCCAACACCCACATCCTCGGCGAGACCTTCTACTCCTCGGCGCCGCTGCGCCACGGCGACTATGTGGCCAAGCTGCTCTACGTGCCGGTGTCGCCGGAAGTCGTGGCACTGCAAGGGCAACCGGTCGACCCCGACGCGGGAGTCAATGCCCATCAGGACCTGATCGTCGACTTCTTCGCCGCGCACAGCGCCACCTACGAACTGCGCGCGCAACTGTGCACCGATACCGCCACCATGCCGATCGAGGACGCGACTGTGCCATGGCCCGAAGACGACTCACCGCACCGCACCGTGGCGACCATCCGCTTCGACGTGCAGGATCCGTACACCCCGCAGCGGCGTGCCTACGGTGACGACGTGCTCTCGTTCAACTCCTGGCGTGGCCTGGACGCGCACCGGCCGCTCGGCTCGATCAACCGGCTCAAGAAGCGCGTGTACGAGGCCTCGAGCAACTACCGCCACGACGTCAACAACGCGCCGCGGCTCGAGCCCCGTGACGCCACCGAGCTCCCGCCGTGACCATCGCGGCACCCGCCCATGCGCCGCGCGCGCCCGCCGCGCCGGTCCACCCGCGCGTCGGCCGTGTCGCCGGGCCGAGTCGTTGTGACAGGGCCGGACGGGAACTACACTTTTCATGTATGGGCGGACTCTGGCAGCTGCTCGATCGTCCCGCCGAATATGACGCCGTCCGTAAGGCTTTGACGAACCGCGACACCGGTGGCGTGATCCTCGTCGGTGCCGCGGGCGTCGGCAAGACCACCCTGGCCCGGTTGGTCACCGCTGTGCTGTCCGAGCCGGTGCGCTGGGTGGCCTGTACCGCGTCGTCACAAGCCATTCCACTCGGTGCGTTCGCGCCCTGGATCGCCGCGTCGGTGTCGCGCGATCCGCTCGCGCTGCTGCATTCGGCCCGGGAGAACGTGCTCGCCCAGCCCGATACGGTGATCGGCGTCGACGACGCGCACCTGCTCGACATCCTCTCGGCCACGCTGGTGCACCAGATCGCTGTCGACCGTGGGGCCCGCATCATCGCCACCGTGCGCACCGGGGAACCGCTGCCCGACGCGGTCACCTCACTGTGGAAGGACGGGTACCTCGAGCGAATCGAGTTGGCGCCGTTCACCAAAACCCAGTGCACCGAACTCGTCGAGACCGTGCTCGGCGGGACGCTGGAGGGGCTGAGCGCCGATGTGATGTGGGAGTCCTCGGGCGGCAACCCGCTGTTCCTGCGCAACATGGTCGAGGGTGGCGTCGAGGCGAGCACTCTGACCGATGTCAACGGCGTCTGGCAGTTGCGCGGGCCCACCGCGGTGCCCTCGGGTCTGGTCGAGTTGCTCGGCGAGCGGTTGAGCAGGGCGGGCGCGCCCGTGCTCGACGTGCTGGAGACGCTGGCTGTGCACGAGCCGCTCGACGTCGACATCCTCAGCGAGCTCGTCGGCGCCGACGCCGTGGACGCTGCCGAGGTCACCGGCCTGATCCGGGTCACGAGCCACAACGGGGTCGTCGATGTCCGGTTCAGTCATCCGCTGCTCGGTGAGGTGGTGCGCTGCCGTCTCGGCACAGCCGCCGCGCGGATCCGGCGCGGACGTCTCGTCGAAACGCTGCAGGACCGTGACCTGAGCACACCGGCCCACCGGATCCGGCTGGCGCGACTGTGCGTGGAAAGCGATCGGCCGATCGACATCGTCTTGCTGATCGACGCGGCCAAGGACGCGGTGTCGCTGGCCAATCTGCCGCTGGGCGAACGGCTCGCGCGCGCCGCGTGCGAGCGTGGCGGTGGGCTGCGCGCGGCCGAACTGCTCTCCCGCGCACTGCTCTGGCAGGGCAGGCCCCAGCATGCCGACGAGATCCTGGCCCGGTTCGATCCCGACCGCCTTGATCCGCTGCAACTGGTGCAGTGGGGTATGGTGCGCGCCAGCTTGCAGTTCTGGTCGCTGGGCGATGTCGACCACGCCCGCGACCTGGTCGAGATGCTGCGCACCCGCGTCGAGTATCCCGCTCTTCGCCTGACGGTCGATGCCGCCGCGGCGGCGATGGCGGTCCATGAAAACCACCTCGACGAGGGAATCGACGCTGCCGAGCGGGTGATCGCCGATCCGAACTCACCCCGCCAGGCCGTCGATTTCGCCGCGTTCGCCCTGGGCCTGGCAATGCCGGTGGCCGGTCGCGGCGCCGACTTCGCGCCGATTGCGGCCTGCGGCCGCGCGCAGCAGAAGTCCACCGACGGGATCATCCGGGTGATGGTCCGCTACGGCGACGTTCTCGCCCTGACCACCATCGGCGACCTCGACCTCGCCGAGCAGCGCGCGACCGAATACCGCGAGTTCTCCTCGGCAGGGCAGTTCGTCGGCTGGGCGATCGCGCGCATCGCCGACGGGGTCGTCGCCACCTATCGGGGACGGTTCCGCGAAGCGATCACCGCCTTCGAACAGGCGCTCGCGGCGCTCAACGCCGAGAACTCGCTGCCGTGGAAGCTGCCGGCGCGGCTGCTGCTCGCCCGGGCCTACGCGGCGCTGGGCGAGGTCGAACAGGCCGCGCGGGTGCTCGGTGACGCCGACGAGCACAGCGGGCCACACATGGCCCTGCACGAACCGCAGCGCATCATCGCGCGCGCCTGGCTGGCCGCTGCCGAACACAGCGCGCACTCGGCGGTGGACCTGGCACGCAAGGCCGCCGACCTGGCGCACAGCGCCGGTCAGTACGCCATGGAAGCCGAAGCTCTGCACCATGCCACCCGGTTCGGCGATCGCACCCTCGCCACCCGGCTCACGACCGTCGCCGGTCGTGTCCAGGGCCCGGTGGCGGCGATCTACGCCCGCCACGCCGCTGCCCTCGCCGCTGCCGACCCCCGCGCGCTCGCCGCGGTCAGCCGCGAGTTCGAGTCCGCGGGGCTCCTGCTGTCGGCAGCCGACGCCGCGGCGCAGACGGTGCCGATCTACGACCACGCCGGACAGCGCAGGCCCAGCGCCCAGGCGGCCGCCCGCGCGATGGCCCTGGCCGCCCGCTGCGACGGCGCGGGCACTCCCGCTGTCACCGCGGCGGCGCGCCCCCTGCCGATCACCGAACGCGAACGCGAGATCGCCGCTCTGATCGGCCGTGGCCTGTCCAACCGCGCGATCGCCGAACGACTCTGTGTCTCGGTCCGCACCGTCGAAGGCCACATCTACCGGGCCTGCATCAAGCTCGACGCCACGGACCGCGACCAGCTCGCCGAACTCATCTGAGGTACGCGGGCTACCGGTATCCGATCGCGCGTGCGCTCATCGGCTCGGCTCCGGCAACTGGCATTCGGAGACCTTCGGGTTCATCCCGAGGTAGTTGAGCGGGCCCGCGAGCACCGTGAGTCCGATCGTGCCCAGATCACCGCAATTGGCCGGGGTATTGGTGAAGTAGTCCCGCTGCATCGCCGCTGCCAGCCCGGCCCCGAACCAGACCAGCATCAGCACCGACAGCAAGAATTTCGCGGTTTGGTGGGCCGGACTGGCCCGGATTTCCCGCACTTCGCGAATCTCTCGGTCCCGTCGATTCCGTCGACCGCGCATCGTCATCGCACCCTTCCCGCCGGCGAGCACCACACTGACACACCATGTGAACAGCGCCGACCCGGTGGACGCCGCCACGACACGCGCGAGATTCTGCTTTATCAACTGTGCAGCCCGGTAGCCGCAGAGTCAATGGACGGTATCGGTCGAAGCCCGCACTGCATCGTCTCGACACGGTGCGGGCGGGACGAAGATCAGGCCACGGGTACCGTCTGGTCATCGGCGGCCTTGGCACGCAGATCACCCAGCAGCCTGGTGAGCTTGCGGGAGACACTCATCTGGGACACGCCGAGGCGTTCGGCGATTTCGCCTTGGGAGAGCGTGTCGTAGAACCGCCAGATGAGCAATTGCCGGTCCTGCGGCGACAGCTGCGCCAGCAGCGGCGCGACGGTGATCGTGTCTTCGGTGAGACGGTAGCTCGGATCCAGGTCGCCGAACGTCTCGGCGACGGTCATGCCGGGATCGCCGTCGTTGTCGCGGGCGGGAGTGTCGAGGCTGCGGGTCTGGAAAGCATTGGCCGCCACGAGGGTTCGGGCGATGTCGGTGACCGGCACGTCGAGCTCGGCGGCGAGTTCGTGGGCGGTGGGGGAGCGCTGGAGCCGACGGCTCATCTCTTCGGTCGCTTCCCTGACCTTGCCCTGGAGTTCTTTCTCGCGACGGGGAACGTGCAGTGGCCAGATGTGATCGCGGAAATGCCTGCGCACCTCACCCATGATGGTCGGCACCGCGAAGCCGAGGAACGGTGAACCGGTGGTCACGTCGTAGCGGTCGACCGCCATGACCATGCCGAGCCGCGCGGTCTGGAGTAGGTCGTCGAAGATCTCGCCACGGCCTGCGTACTTGCGAGCGATGTGCTCGGCGAGCGGTAGACAGACCTCGATGATCCGGTCCCGCAGAGCGTCGTGTTCGGGGCTGCGGGGATCGGTCAGCGCCCAGTGTGCGAACAGGGGTTCGGCGTTTTCATAGGTGCGGTCGGTGGTCTCGGACATGCGGATCAGCTCCTGGCCTTCGAATGCTCTCCGGATCTGCGGAGGTGAACCTACAGTGCGTGCAGGTCCAGCATTCTGAACGTCATCATCATTCCCGCGCCGAGGCCGACGGCGCCGAGGATCGCGGCGGGCAGCGATCCGGTGAGCGCAGCCAGGCCGAAGAGGAAGAACACGCAGGTGGCCAACATGATGGTGGTGCTGGTCAGATCCATGCTCGGCGTACTCGTTGTCCGATTACGTGAGTTGGTCATAGATCAAGGGTTCACCAACGCGTCGGTTATTAAACCGTTATTGGTCGACTGGGGTTGACAGGGCGACCTTATAGGATTTAGATGTTTGACCCGACGTGCAATGGGAAAGATCAGTTTGCATCGCGCACGCGCAGATCGCGGGCGAGGTGGTCACGCTGTTCGACGACCAAGCGACGCAACGAACTCGGTGCGTCGGCATTCGCGGCGAGCCATCGGTCGACCCCGTCGAGCGAATCGGCGGCGGGAAAGAGCCCGACCACGATGCGTCGAGCGATCTCGATGCTCCGCTGATCCCATACCGTGCGCAGTGCCGCGAAATAGTCGTCGTCGTAGCGCGCGATCAGGTCGCGGCGGCGGCCTGCGCGGAACCCGTCGATGGTGGCGTCGAGGTGGTCGTTGGTCAGGGTGGGGTCGCCCAGCGCAGAATCCCATGCCGCGGCTTTGACATCTGCTCGCGGGCGGGCCGCGAGTGCGCGCAGGTGAGCGGTTCGCCCCGATGCGGTGCCGTCTCGTTCCCCCTCGGCGTCCAGGTCGGCGAGCTTGGCCTCACCGGTGGCGGCCAGCGCCGTCCACAGCGCCCAGCGCAGATCGGGATCCAGGGCCAGGCCCTCCGGTGCCCGGTCGAGCAGGATCGCCCGGATGTCGGTGGCACGGTGGCCGTCGACGGTGGCGGCGGCCGCCACCGCCCGCGCCCACGCCAGCTGCGCGCCGGAACCCGGTGCCGACGAATGCAGTGTGGCCCAGCAGGATTCGAGCCATTCACCGCGCCACCGATCCCGCGCCGGATCGGGCAGATAGTGCCCGATGGTGAAAGACGCGTTCGCCAGGACCGCGGTGAGCAGCGCCATGTTCGTTTCGACGGGCGCGAAATCACGAGCCATCGACAGGTAGCGTTCGGCGTGGAGTTCGCCGTCGCGGGTGGCGTTCCACAGTGCCGACCAGATCAGTCCGCGCGCCAGGGGGTCGGTGACCCGATTCAGTGAACTCTCCACGGTGGCGAGCGAATCCACGTCGAGACGGACCTTCGCGTAGGTGAGATCACCGTCGTTGAGCAGCCGCAGCGCAGCGGGTGCGAGAGTCACCGGTGTGTGAGCGTCGACGATGTCGAGTTCCACGCGCTCGCGAATCACCAAGTCACCCTCGGCATCGAAGTCGTAGAGCCCGACAGCGAGCCGGTGCGGACGCGGATCGGTTTGCACGATCGCACCGCTGTCGAGGGTCAGCGTGGACACTCCGGTCGTTTGCAACCAGGCCCGCGCCCAGCCCGCCAGATCGCGGCCGGAATCAGCCGACAATTCCGCCAGCAGGTCGTCGAGAGTAGTGTTGCCGAATGCGTGCGTGCGGAAATACCGGCGTACACCCGAGAAGAACTCCTCCCGGCCGACATAGGCGACCAACTGTTTGAGTACGCTCGCGCCCTTGGCATAGGTGATGCCGTCGAAATTGAGTTTGGCGGCCTCGAGGTCGGTGATATCGGCGACGATCGGGTGCGTGGTCGGCAGCTGATCCTGCAGATAGGCCCAGGCCTTGCGGCGGTTCGCGAACGCCACCCAGGCGTCGGTCCACTCGGTGGCCTCCGAGCTCGCGAGCGCGCCCATGTAGTCGGCGAAGGATTCCTTGAGCCACAGGTCGTCCCACCACACCATCGTGACCAGATCGCCGAACCACATGTGGGCCATCTCGTGCAGGATCGTATTGGCCCTGCCCTCGTACTGGGCGGCGGTGGCCGCGCCACGGAACACGTAGGCCTCGGTGAACGTGACCAGCCCGGGGTTCTCCATCGCACCCAGGTTGTATTCGGGGACGAACACCTGGTCGTACTTGCCCCACGGGTACGGGTAGTCGAAGTTCTCGGCGAAGAAGTCCAGACCCTGCTTCGTCACCTCGAAGATCGTGTCGGCGTCCAGGTAGCGGGCCAGCGAAGCGCGGCAATAGATCCCGAGCGGGATCGTGAGTTCCCCTCGCGTCCACGAGGATTCGACGCGATGGTACGGGCCGGCCGCGACCGCGGTGATATACGTCGAGATCGGCAAGGTGGGGGAGAACTCGACGTTCTGGAGCACGCCGTTGTCCTGGATTGCCGCGAACGGCCGATTCGAGATCACCTGCCACCCGGCCGGTGCGGTCACCGCGAACGTGAACGGCGCCTTCATATCCGGCTGTTCGAAGCAGGCGAAGACCCGCCGCGCATCCGCCGGCTCGTACTGGGTGTAGAGATAGGTCTGGTTGTCGACCGGATCGACGAACCGATGCAGCCCCTCACCGGAGCGGCTGTAGGCACCGGTGCCCCGCACGACAACGACGTTCGTCTCCGACAAGCCGACGAGCGCGAGCCGGGCTCCGTCGTACTCGACGGCGACATCCGTGCCGTTGACGGTCACCGATTCCACCGACGGACCGATGAAGTCGAGCCACGTCTGTTCGACGGAGGCACCGAACTCGACGGTGGTCGTCGTCGCGAAACCATCCTGGGACTGATCCGGGGCCGCCGACAGATCGAGTTCGACGCGGTAGGCGCGGACGGTGATCGCGGCCGATCGCGCGGCGGTCTCGGAGCGGCTCAGGTTCGCGGTGTTCACGCCTCGATCCTGCCAGCCGCCCCGGCGCCGTGCGTCGCACTCCACGCGACAACTACTCCACGGTGACGCTTTTCGCGAGGTTGCGCGGCTTGTCGACATCGCGCCCGAGCGCGATGGCCGTGTGATAGGCGAGCAGCTGCAGCGGAATCGTGAGCAGCATCGGGTCCAATTCCGGTGCGACGCGCGGGACCCGGATCACTTCGTCGGCCGCGTCCGGCGGCAGGTCCGCGTTCGTGACGGCGATCACGGGTCCGCCGCGTGCCTTGATCTGTTCGATGGTGCTGAGGTTCTTGGCCAGCAGTTCGTCGTCGGGGACGATCACCACGCTCGGCATCTCCTGGTCGATCAGCGCGAGCGGGCCGTGTTTGAGCTCGGAGGCCTGATAGGCCTCGGCGTGCACGTAGGAGACCTCCTTGAGCTTCTGCGCGCCTTCGCGGGCGACCGGCCACGCCCGCACCCGGCCGATGAAGAACATGCTGCGGGCCTTGGCGTAACGGTGCGCGATCTCGGCGATCGCGTCTTCGTCGGTGAGGACCTGGTCGATGGCGGCGGGCAGGGCGCGCAGGCCGTCGACGATGCGATGGCCGTCGGCGGCCGACAGGTCGCGAACCCGGCCCAGCAGCAGGGCCAGCATCGTGAACGACACGGTCATATTGGTCAATGCCTTGGTCGAGGCAACCGAGATCTCCGGGCCCGCGTGCAGGAACACCCCTGCCCCGCACTGGCGAGCGATCGCGCTGCCCACCGCGTTGACGGCGCCGATGACCCGGCCGCCCTTGCGCTGTAGCTCCTGCACCGCGGCGAGGGTATCGAGGGTTTCGCCGGACTGACTGATCGCGACGTAGAGCGCGTCGGGATCGACGACCGGATTGCGGTAGCGGAACTCCGAGGCCGGTTCCGCGGTGGCCGGAATACGGGCGAGTTCCTCGATCAGCTGGGCACCGAGCTGGCCCGCGTAGTAGGCCGAACCGCAACCGAGGAAGACGACCTTGCTGATACTGCGCAGTTCGCGGGCGTCCATGTTCAACCCGCCGAGGTGGGCGGTGGCGAAGCGGTCGTCGAGGCGCCCACGCAGCGCTCGGCGCACCGCCTCGCTCTGTTCGGCGATCTCCTTGCGCATGAAGTCGGGGAATCCGCCGAGCGCGTAGTCCTCGGCCACCATGTCGATGGTGGTCGGGGTCTTGTCGGTCTGTTCGGACTCGACTCCCAGTGTGCTGGTGCGGAATTCGCTGTCGCGGATGGTCGCGAGCTCGCCGTCGTCGAGGAACACCACCCGCTGGGTGTGGTGGACGAGGGCGGCGACATCGGAGGCCACGAACATCTCGCCGTCGCCGACGCCGAGCACGATGGGGCTGCCGTTGCGGGCGACCACCAGCTCGGCCGGGCGGCGCGCGTCGAGGACCAGCAGACCGTAGGTGCCGCGGACCCGGTGCAGCGCGGCGCGAACGGCGTCTTCGAGAGATTCGGATTCCTCGAGTTCGCGCGCGACCAGGTGGGCGATCACCTCGGTGTCGGTGTCGGAGACGAGATCGATGCCGAGCGCGGTCAGCTCGGCCCGCAGTTGTTCGGCGTTCTCGACGATACCGTTGTGCACCACGGCGATACGGCCGCTGACATCGGTATGCGGGTGGGCGTTGGCGTCACTGGGCTCGCCGTGGGTGGCCCAGCGGGTGTGCGCGATGCCGACGGTGCCGCGCAGAGCGGTGGTGTCGGCCTTGTCGCGCAGGTCCTGCACCCTGCCCCGGGTTTTGCACACGCGCGCCTTGCCGCGATGCGGCAGTGCCAATCCGGCCGAATCGTAGCCGCGATATTCGAGCCGATGCAGACCCTCCAGCAGCACGGGAACAGCTTGCCGGTGACCGATGTATCCGACGATTCCACACATGGCGTGATGAACCCCTTACCCGTAGACGATGCGACGAAGTTGTCGTTCGGTGAATGACGGTGCCGCGACCGGGCGCTCGCCGAGTTCGATCTCGAGGCGTCGCCAGATCTCGGCATTGCGCATCTCCCGAGCTTGCAGCTCGGCATGCCTGCGCCGGACGAACTGCTCGGCCGTCTCGTCGAAGTAGCCGACGATGTCGGCGACGACCCGGGCCGCCACGCGTTCGGGTAGGCCGGTGGACGCCACGACATAGCGGACCAACTCGGTGGGTACCCCGTCATTCACTCGCACGATCATGCCTGCCCCGACCGGGTTCGCCAACATCCCTGCCCGAATTCGGGCAGATTGTGTCGCGACTGCGCCTCGATGGGACGCGTCATGCATGCAGTCGGTCCGGCCGATGCGCGCGGAGTTCATGCCGTTATCGCCTTGTGAGGTGTGAGCCGCGACTTGCGAACAATTTGCTGGAAGGGTGTCGAGTACACGGAATACTGCGCATCCGAGTGGAGGTTGTGGTGAGGCGACGAATGGGCGACGCATTCAGTGACCGGCTCTATTTCGCGGGCCCCGCGTCGGCATCGGATGAAGCAGGCGGCAGGCCAGAATACGTCGTCGACGCGGCAATCGTGACGATCGCGGAAGAGATCGTGCGCACGGGTTTCGATACCGAGGATATCGTGCACCAGCGGCTGCGCAGGTTCTGTGCGCACGCGAAAGCCGAAGGCGCGATGGTGAATTGCCTTCTCGGTGCGGCAACTGCGGTGGAAGACGGAGGGGTGGTGCCCTTTGTCGGCAGAGTCGTCGGCAGGCTCGGGCACGCGGAGTTGTTGTTCGATCTGGCTCTGGACGAATCGGGTTTCGATCCGTTCGACGGTAACCCGGTGGTGAATTCGGTCGGGCCGGGGGCGATGACGGAACTGGATTTCGAATTCGTCATCGCTCAGGTGAGTGAGCTGGTCGATAGCTTGCTGCTACCCAATTATCTGGCACTGCTCGAATGGCGTGACCTCACCGGGGAGGCGCCGCGATCACGTCAGCCGGAGCAGTCGGCCGCGTTGCTGTACGAGCTGAACGAACGGCTCGCGCCGGTCCTCGGCGACATGCCGCTGGCCTGGTTGTTGCTGCACTACGCGGAGTTCGGCGTCGCGCCGCTGGCGGACTCGATCCATCGCGCGCTGCTGCGCACCAACGCCGCCGACGCCGTGGCCGCCGCGCGTACCGCCGCGGCGGCACTCACCGCGATGTCGTTCGTGTCCTCCTCGGCCAGGCTGGGTGATCTTCCGGTGGTGTCACGCCGTCCACGGCATCAGCCGACGCTGGTCACCGCCAACCACGTCATGGCCGATCTGGTCTGCGCGCTGTCGCGCTGCGATACCGCGAACGGCTGGCAGGCCGACGCGAAACTGCTGCGGACCGCCGACGCGCAGACGGTCGGCTGGCTGCTGGTCGAGGACCGCCGCCATCGACGTGAAACCCGCAGCAGCCGAGGCGATCTCATGGCATCGGCGATCGGGCTCGAGATCATGCTCGGCGTCGATCACACGTCCGGTTCGGCCCCGGCGACGGCGCAGGCGCCGGCGGCGACCGCGATCACCGCCGATCTGCTTCGCGTCCTGCGCCTGCCCTGGGACCAGATCCCGGAGTCGGCCCGCTACAGTCCGCGTCATCTGGACGGTGCCCTGCGTTTGGCCTGTTGCGCGATGGAGGCCATGGCCCCGGGCGTCGAGTCCATCTCCGATATCCTGCGCCGCGCGGCCGATCGGGCGATCCCCGCGCTGAGCGCCCGCCCGGAACCACCGATCTATCTCCAGGGCGCACTGGCCCTGCTCGAGTCCTGGCATCATGGCGGTGCGCCCCGCACCCGCCCCCTGCTCGAGGCGACCGAACCCATCGCCCCCGTGGTCTTCTCCACGCTGCTGCTGATCGGTGCGGCGCTACTCGAAATGCTCGCCGAGGAGTTCGACGCGGACGTGACACACGTACTCGACGCACTCGAGACGCGCCTGCGAGCCCGCGACCGTTTGGCGGAGTGACGACGGGATGGGTCGTTGCTCTCAGTGAAGATAGGCGGTGAGCTGAGGGACGGCGTTGACCACGTGCTGGGCGATGATCGGTTGGCGGATCAGGGTGAAGGCCCAATCCTGGTGGGGGCGGTGCAGTTTGCCGACGACGATGCCGGTGTGGGCGCCGACGCTGTCGAGATCGATGCGGATCAATTCGATACCGGTGACATTGTCGACGACGCGGCAGAAGCCGTTGGCGATCTGGTCGAACCGCTGGCCGGTGTAGCAGGTCACCAGGAACACGATCGTGGTGACGGCGGGATCGAGGAGGGCCAGGTCGACCACGATCACTTCGTTGTCGCCGTCCCCGTCGCCGGTGACGCTGTCCCCGAGATGGCGCAGCGCGCCGTCGCGCGAGGTGAGCTGCTCGTGGAAGGCGACATCGACGAAGTTCTCGCCGGCGAACGACAGCGCCGCCGCGTTGAGATCGATGTCCTTGCGGCGGGGATGCATTCCGTTGGCGTGGGCCGGGTCCCAGCCCAGGCCCATGCTGAGGTGGGTGATTGCGTGCGTCATGCGGTACTCCTGGCCGATAGAAACCCGCCCGACCGAGGACGAGCAGGGTTGCCGACCAGACTTCCCGGCTCGTCGACCCATAAACATGGGGTAAAGATCACGCCCAGCACAAATCTGGCTGCGTGCTGTGCGCGCCGTCCGGCCGGGTTGTGGTCGCCACGGGACTACCGTGACGGCGATGAGCGCACGCTTCGAAGAACTCGGCTGGCGGCAGACCCCGATCGGCGAGATCAGTCTGCGTCGACGCTTCGATCCGACGGTGCGGGCCGATGTCTACGAGGTGAAGCTCGGTGACGAGTACCTGATGTCGAGCTTGTTCACCGTCGCCGAACGCGCGCTGTCGCGGCTGGGATTGGGGCGCACGCCCGGCGACCGGCTGGATGTGCTCGTCGGTGGGCTCGGCTTGGGATACACCGCGCGAGAAGCGTTGCTGGACCCACGAATTCACGCGCTCACGGTGATCGAGTACTCCGACGCCGTCATCGAGTGGCATCGCCGTGAGCTGCTGCCCGACACCGCCGGGTTGGCTGCCGACTCCCGGGTCGAGCTCGTCTGCGCGGACTTCTTCGCCGCGGCGGCGGGGCCGGTGGGATTCGATCCGGCACAACCGGGACGCGTGTACGACGCGCTGCTGCTCGACATCGACCATTCACCACGCCATGTCCTGCACGGTTCGAATGCCGAGTTCTACACCCGCGAGGGCCTGCGCGCGGTCGCGCAACACCTGGTCGACGGCGGCACCTTTGCGATGTGGTCCGACGACGCACCAGATGACGAGTTCCGCGAAATTCTGGAATCCGCCTTCATCGATGTGGAGGCGCGGCCGATCCTGTTCGACAACCCGCTGACCCGCGGGCGATCCGGCGCGACGATCTACCTCGCGACCAGGTCCCACCGCGCTCGGAGCACAGACCGCGACCAGGCATTATGTGACTAGGAACAACAATGCGGCGAAGTGATTGCCGTCGGCGTCGCTGAGGTTGATCGTAAGTGTCTGGGAGTAGTTGTCCCACACACCGAACCTCCGGCGATCGCGTCATGACGGGCCGGTTCGGGATCGAGCTTTTCGGATTCGACATCGGAGTCAGGATGAACAGCTTGCTCGAAAACCATCGCGGATGGGTAGCCGACATCTTCACGGATGGGTTGTACGGACGCAGTGACGCCCCGAGCCCCCGCGCGACGGTCGCCAACGATGCCCGGCCGCTTGCCCCCACCGACAGCCACCCGCGCCGACCGGAGGAGGTGATCGGGTGGCGCGCACTGTGCTCCTGCGACGGCTGGCACGGACGAACCTGGCTACGCACCGATCTGTCCGCCGACCACGCCCCCTCCGCGCGGGTGCTGCATTGCTCCACCGGACGGCTCGACGCCGACCTCGCCCGCCTGGTCCTGGCCGAATGGGACTATCACCAGCTCGAGATGCAGGCGCTGATTCCGGTGCGCCTGGCGTTCGAGGACACGGCGTCGGCACAGCGGCGCCTCGTCGAAGCCGTCCGCTTCGTGCGCGCGTCGGGAGCGTCGTGGGAAGCGGTCGCCCGGGTGATCAGCGCGCCGTCGGCGGAAGCGGCCGAATCGCGATTCAGTACTTGGACATCCCAGGGGCACAGCGCGGCGGAATTGCGCATACCGTAATCCCCACCGATTCGGCCATTCCGCTCAGCCTGAATTCAATGATGGTCGCGGCGCGTTCCTGCTGGTTTCGTGTGACGAGATCGTCCAGGTTCGAGTGAGAGGCCTCCGTATGTCCGTCCATGACGCAGCTGTACCCGGGAGCGCGGTGCGGGTGGTCAAGCTCGGCGCCCACATCGGCGCTCAGGTCGACGGGGTTCGGCTCGGTGGTGACCTGGACGCGCGAACGGTGGCCACCATCCGCGCCGCGCTCAGCGAGCACAAGGTGATCTTCTTCCGGGGCCAGCACCACCTGACCGAGGACGGGCAGTACGAGTTCGCGCAGTTGCTCGGCAACCCGACCACCCCGCACCCGACGGTCACCTCCGCCGGTGCGAAGAGCCTGGCCATCGACTCGCACCAGACGCGGTCCAACGTCTGGCACACCGATGTCACCTTCGTCGATCGTGTCCCGCAGGCTTCCATCCTGCGTGCGGTCGCCCTGCCCAGCTACGGCGGTTCGACCACCTGGGCTTCGACCGTGGCCGCCTACAACTCGCTGCCGGAGCCACTCCAGCGACTCGCCGAGAGCCTGCGCGCGCGGCATTCGAACCGCTACGACTACGCCGCCGAGATCCAGGACCGACCCGCCGATACCGACCGCGACTACCGTCGCGAGTTCGAGTCCACCTATTTCGAGACCGAGCACCCCGTGGTGGAGGTGCACCCCGAGACCGGTGAGCGCGCCCTGCTGCTCGGCTGCTTCGTCAAGGAGATCGTCGGGCTGTCGAGCAACGAGTCGCGGGCACTGTTCCGGCTGTTCCAGGACCGGATCACCCGCCTCGAGCACACCGCCCGCTGGAACTGGTCGCTGGGCGACGTCGCGATCTGGGACAACCGGGCCACTCAGCACTACGCCATCGACGACTACGACGGCAGCGAGCACCGCAGGCTCACCCGCATCACGCTGGGCGGTCCGGTCCCCGTCGGGATCGACGGCACCGCGAGCACGGTGATCGCCGGCGACGCCGAGCCGTACACCGCACCGCTCGAGCGTGCGGCATAACCATCATCGACCGCCACCAGCTCGCGCGCGTCCCCGGGCCAACACCCGGTATCGACTATCCTTCGACGGCACATTCGACCGTTGATCACGCGCGAACAGGTACCCACTGGCTCAGTCCGACGATGGGAATGCCGTGAATTTGTGGAGCTATGTCCAGGACCGAGGCGAGGTGTTGACCTTCCTCACCTATCAGCATGCGTCGCTGGCCTTTCAGACCGTGCTGGTCGGCACCGTCGTCGCGATCCTCATCGCGGTGGCGGTGTATCGGTTGCCGCTGGCATCGGCGTTGACCCTCACCTCGAGCCGGGTCGCGTTGACGATCCCCTCGCTGGCACTGCTGGCATTGCTGCTGGTCCCGTTCGGCCTCGGTGTGGTGCCGTCGTTCATCATGCTGGCGTTCTTCGCGGCCCTGCCGGTGATCGGTAACGCGATCGTCGGGCTGCGATCGGTGCCTGCCACGGTCGTCGAATCCGCGCGCGGCATCGGACTTTCGCGCTGGCGGATCCTGCTCACCGTCGAGCTGCCGATCGCCTGGCCGGTGATCCTCACCGGGATCAGGGTCTCGACCCAGATGATCGTCGGTGTCGCCGCGATCGTGGCCTACGTCCTCGGGCCCGGCCTCGGCTCGCTGATCTTCAACGGCCTGTCGCGTCTCGGCGGGGCCAACGCGCTCGAAATGGCGCTCACCGGAACCATTCTCATCGTTGCCATCGCGTTGGTCTTCGACGCGCTCCTCGTCCTGCTCGGACGCCTCACGATTGCCAAGGGACTGTGATGACCGATGTGACCAGCCAGCCCGCGCCGACCGCGCCCCAGCGCAACGTGACCGGCGACTCCATCACCTTGGACGGGGTCGTCAAGCGGTACAAGGGCCAGGACACCCCCGCCGTCGAACGCCTGGACCTCGAGATCGAGGCCGGCAATATCGTCGCGTTCGTCGGACCTTCGGGCTGCGGTAAGACGACCACGCTCAAGATGATCAACCGGCTGATCGAGCCGACCGAGGGCCGGATATTCATCGGCGGACGTGACGTGACCCGCGAAGATCCCGACAAGCTGCGGCAGTCGATCGGCTATGTCATCCAGTCCGGTGGGCTGTTCCCGCACTGGTCGGTCGCCAAGAACATCGGCGCGATCCCGCGGGTGCTCGGCTGGGACAAGAAGCGAATCGCCGAACGCACCGAATATCTCCTGGATCTGGTCGGTCTCGACCCCGCGACCTTCGCCGACCGTCTGCCCAAGGACATGTCCGGCGGCCAGCAGCAGCGTGTCGGCGTCGCCCGCGCGCTCGCGGCCGACCCGCCGGTGCTGCTGATGGACGAACCGTTCGGCGCGGTGGACCCGATCACCCGGGTTCGCCTGCAGGACAGTCTGATCGCGATCCAGCACGAACTCGGCAAGACCATCGTGATCGTCACCCACGACTTCGAGGAAGCCACCAAACTCGGTGACAAGGTGCTCATCCTGTCCGAGGGCGGACACGTCGAGCAGTACGCGACACCGGAGGAGATCCTCACCGACCCGGCGACGCCGTTCGTCGAGGAGTTCGTCGGATCGGGCGCGAAACTGGCCTATCTCACGGTGTCTCGGGTCCGCGATGTGGAGGTCGACCCGGTGACCACCGCCAAGATCGGCGAATCCTCGCAGGTCGTGATCGGGCGGGCGAAAGCCGCGGGACACACCTGGGTGGTGGTCGTCGACGACGCGGGGCGGCCGCGGTCGTGGCCCTCGCTGCCGGAAGTGGCGAGCAAGCCGGAGGTTTCGGACTACCTCGATCGCCGGCTGCCCGTCGTCGCGCAGTCCTCGACCCTCAACGACGCGCTCGACGCCATGCTCGCCGCCAGTCAGGGGGCGACCCTGGTCACCGACGGTCGCGGCGCCGTAGTCGGCTCGCTGAACATCGGCTCGGTGACCGACGTGATCCAGACCAAGCTCGCCGAAGGGCACGCCGCCGCCGAGGACCTGTCCTACGAAACCTACGTCGACGGTTCCGATCCCACACCCACCCCGGTCGTCGCCGCCGACGAACACGGATCGGCCGGACCGGCATGAACCGACTGCGCCGGGTCCCGATCGATGTGTGGTTCGAACCGCTCATCATCGTCGTGATCGGCATCGGATACGTGCTCTGGTATCAGTCGTCGACGTTCACCGCGACCGAACAGGCCTCGCTCGGCTGGGCCAATCTGCAGACCACGATCCTCGAGCACATCCGGCTCACGGTGGTCGCCACGCTGATCGTGGTGGTGGTCGCGATTCCGCTCGGCATCGCCTTGACCAGGCCCGCGTTGCAGCGGTTCGAGCCGATCGCCGTCAACATCGCCAATATCGGTCAGGCCGCGCCCGCCGTCGGACTGCTCGTGCTGTTCACCTTCTGGCTCGGCACCGGGTTCCGCACGGCGGTCGTCGGTCTCGTCGTCTACGCGATCCTGCCGATCCTGCAGAACACGATCGTTGGGCTGCGGCAGGTCGATCACCGCACCATCGAGGCCGCTCGCGGCATCGGCTTCTCGGCCGGGCGGACGCTGGTTCAGGTCGAATTGCCGCTGGCCGTGCCGGTGATCCTCAACGGCGTGCGCACCGCGCTGGTCATCTTGGTCGGCACCGCGACGCTGAGCACCTTCATCGGCGCGACCAGCCTGGGCACGCTGATCACGACCGGTGTCACCCTGTTCCTGCCCAAGCTGCTCATCTCCGGCGCCGTGCTCGTCGGGTTGCTGGCGTTGATCATCGATTGGCTCGGCCGACTCGTCGAACTGGCCGCGACCCCACGAGGTGTCTCATGAGGCGAGTCCCGTTGATTACCGCGCTGGTCGCGACGCTGTCGTTGCTCGCCGGGTGTGGCCTGGTGAGCTCGTCGGGCACCTTCCACGACGCGAGCCTGCCCGGCGGCGAACGTCCCCTCGACGGCGCGAAACTGGTCGTCACCTCGAAGAGCTTCACCGAGGGGGTGTTGCTCGGCAAGATCACCGCGACCTACCTGGCCGCGGCGGGGGCCTCGGTCACCGATCTGACCGGCGCGCCGGGGTCGGCCTCGTCACGGCAGGCCCAGCTCAACGGCGACGCCGACGTGCTGTGGGAATACACCGGCACCGGCTGGGTCAACTACCACAACGAGACCGAGACGATCGTGGACCCGCAGGAGCTGTGGCAGCGCGTCCACGATGTCGAAAAGCGTGATTACGACCTGGAATGGCTGCCCCCGTCCAACTTCAACGACACCTACGCGTTCGGTGCGTCGACACCGACCGCGCAGCGACTCGGCGTGAAGTCACTCTCGGACGTGGCCGCGCTGCCGGTTGCCGAACGAACGTTCTGTGTCGACGACGAATTCTTCAGTCGCTCGGATGGTTTCATTCCGATGCTGCAGAAATACGGCATCCCCTACAACGATCCCAACGGTGTGCCCGCGGGCAACGTCACCCGCATGGACGCCGGCGTCGTCTACACCGCGACCGCCAAAGACTCTCCCTGCCACTTCGGCATGGTCTACACCACCGACGGCCGCGTCAAGAACCTGAACCTGGTGGTCCTGGACGACGACAAGAAGTTCTTCCTGCCCTACAGCGGGACCGCGGTCGTGCGGGGCCCCGTCCTCGCCGCCCACCCCGAACTGCGCGAACTCCTCGGCACGATCTCCGAACTGCTCACCGACGACCTGATGCGAGAACTCAACGGCCGTGTAGACATCGACGGAGAAGACCCCGCCGACGTCGCCTACGACTGGCTGAAAAGCGCGAAACTGATCGCCTAGCGCAGCGGCACGCTGCCGCGGGCGATCCAGCGCCGGGGAACGTGATCGACGCCGGTCTATGATCGCGCTGTGCCTCAGGATGGTCTTGCCGACGTGCAGCGTTTCGATCCGGTGCCGGACCCGCGGCCGACCGATGAGGTGTGGCCGGAGCTGAAGTGGCCGGTTGCCCCGGATGCCGAACTCGTCGGTGAGACAGTGCGGTTGAGCCCGGTCGATCCGGCAGCGGACGCGGCCGAGTTGTTCGCGGTGCTCGATCACGATGTCGTGTGGGCCCACATTCCGTTTCGTCCGCGCGATCGACAGGAACTCGAGGTGTTCCTGCGGTCGTGGCACGCGACGCCGGAGAACCATCTGTGGATTGTCCGAACGCGCCGGGCCATCGCCGGCCACCCGGTCGGTGCGATCGTCGGGATGACCTCCTATCTCGAAACCCGAGCGAGGGATGCCCGGTTGGAGATCGGCGCCACCCTCTTCGCCCCGGGCGTGTGGGCGAGCGGGGTGAACCCGGAGGCCAAGTGGCTGCTCCTGGGCTATGCGTTCGACACGCTGGGTGCCGGTCGCGTCGAGCTCAAAACCGATGTGCGCAATCACCGTTCGCAACAGGCCATCGCGCGCCTCGGCGCCCGGTACGAAGGCACACTGCGCCGCTATTCCCGGCGCGCCGACGGCACCATTCGCGACTCCGTGCTGTTCTCGATCACGGTGGAAGACTGGCCGGACGTCAGAGCGCGTCTTGCCGGTCGGCTTCACGATCTCGGGCATTCCGTGAACTCGTCCGCGGCACCCCTACGCTGAACGCGGCCGGCCACCGATGCGCTGATACGCGTAGGCGCCACGAGGGTTTCGCGTTTGCGTAGCCTGTCCTGCCGGCGATCCGACTACTCGGCAGGCCCTCACACTGCGCAGTTGCCGAAAGCCTATTTCGAGAGCGGCAGCCCGGTCGGTTCGGGAATCTGTTCGACGGTGAGTCGTTTGCGGAAGACCCAGTAGGTCCAGCCCTGGTAGATCAGGACCACCGGGGTGCACAGGACCGCTGCCCAGCTCATCACCTGGAGGGTGTAGTGGCTGGAGGAGGCGTTGTGGATGTTCAGATCGAACGCGGGGTCGATCGTCGAGGGCATCACGTTCGGGTAGAGCGAGCCGACCAGCAGGATGGTGGCCGCGGCGATCGTGACGGTGGTGCCGATGAACGCCCAGCCGTCACGGGCCGCGCCGGTGGCCCCACCGGCGACGACCAGGCCGAGCACGGCCGCGCCGAGCGCGGCCCAGGTCCAGCCGGAGCCGTAGGCGAGCTGAGTCCACAGCCCGAACCCGCCGACGATCACCACGGTGGGCACGAACAGGATCCGCACGCATACGCGGGCATCGTCGCGGACTTCACCACCGGTCTTGAGCGCGAGGAAGATCGCGCCGTGCAGGGCGAACAGGATGGCCGTGGTCGCCGCGCCGAGCAGCGCGTAGGGGCTGAGCAGATCCCACACCGAGCCGCCGACCTGTCGCTTCTCGTTCAGCGGTACCCCGCGCACGAGGTTGGCGAACACCCAGCCCCACGCCAGTGCCGGAATCCACGAGCCGATGCCGATGCCGATGTCGCACCAGGCCCGCCACTTCGGCGAGTTGATCTTCGATCGCCACTCGATCGCACAGATTCGCAGGATCAACGCGACCAGCAACAACAGCAGGGCCAGATAGAACCCGGAGAACAAGCTCGCGTACCACTCGGGAAACGCCGCGAACATCGCACCGCCCGCGGTGATCAGCCAGACCTCGTTGCCGTCCCACACCGGGCCGATGGTGTTGAGCACGACGCGCCTGCGCACATCGGAACCCTTACCGAGGATCGGCATCAGCATGCCGACGCCGAAGTCGAAGCCCTCGAGGATGAAGTAGCCGGTGAACAGCACGGCGACCAACACGAACCAGAATTGCTGCAGACTCATCGTCGTCTCCTAGTACGCGAAGGACAGCGGCTCGACGGGTTCGGCGCGGTGCCTGCCGCCACCGCCGTCGTCATCGGGACCGAACTCGTCATCGGAAGCCGTCGGCCCTGGTTCGGGCCCGACCACGGTGTAGCGATGCATCAGGTAGTACCAGACCACCGCCAGCGCGCCGTAGAGCAGCGTGAAGACAGCGAGGGAGAAGATGACCGTTGCCGGTGCGTGATCGGAGACGCCTTGCGCCACCGTCATGCGAATGGTCTTGTCGCCGGTCAGGTTCGGCACCACCACCCACGGCTGACGTCCCATCTCGGTGAAGACCCAGCCCGCGCTGTTGGCCAGGAACGGGGTCGGGATGGCGATCAGGCACAGCCAGGAGAACCAGCGTGTGTCGGGAACTCGGCCGCCGCGGGTCATCCAGAGTCCGGCCAGCAGCAAGAGCGCCGGTCCGGCCAGCAGACCGATCATGCCGCGGAAGCCCCAGTAGGTGACGAAGAGGTTGGGCCGGTAGTTACCGGGCCCGTAGTCCTCGACGTAGGACTTCTGCAGATCCTCCACGCCCTGCAACGTGACGCCGGTGAACTTGCCCTCGGCCAGGAACGGCAGGACATAGGGAACCTCCAGCAGATGCGTAACGCTGTCGCAGTTGTTGTGCGTGCCGACGGTGAGGATCGAGAACTTCGGATCGGTCTCGGTGTGGCACAGCGATTCCGCCGACGCCATCTTCATCGGCTGCTGTTCGAACATGATCTTGCCCTGGATATCGCCGGTCAGACCCACCACGACGATCGACGCGGCGATCACCCACATGCCCGCCCGCGCCGCCGGGCGCCACATGGTCTTGGCTTCGTCGAGTTTCGTGGCATCACCACTGCGTATGTTGCGCACCATGAACCAGCCCGCGATGCCGACCACGAAGGTCGCCGCGGTCAAGAACGCGCCGGCGACCACATGGGGAAACGCCGCGAGAGTGGTGTTGTTGGTGAGCAGCGCCCAGATGCTGTCCAGCTCGGCGCGTCCGGTCTCGGGATTGTATTCCGCACCGACCGGGTGCTGCATGAACGAGTTGGCGGCGACGATGAAGTAGGCCGACGCGTTGACACCGATCGCGACGATCCAGATCGTGGCGAGGTGAACGAGTTTGGGCAGGCGAGTCCAGCCGAAGATCCACAATCCGAGGAATGTCGACTCCAGGAAGAACGCGACCAGCGCTTCGAAAGCCAGTGGCGCTCCGAAGACGTCGCCGACGAACCGGGAGTACTCACTCCAGTTCATCCCGAACTGGAACTCCTGCACGATGCCGGTGGCGACACCGATGGCGAAGTTGATCAGAAACAGTTTTCCGAAGAACTTCGTGAGTCGGTACCAGTGTTCTTTTCCGGTGATCACCCACGCCGTCTGCATTCCCGCGACGAGCGGTGCCAGTCCGATGGTGAGCGGGACGAAGATGAAATGGTAGACCGTGGTGATACCGAACTGCCATCTGGAGACATCCAGTGTGCTCATTGCCAGCGAACTCATCGTCGGATCTCCTGCCATCGCAGTGAACTGGTGCCGAACGGTGTCGAGGGGAAATGGATGAATATCAATGAATTCGTCCGCGGGTCCGCGTGGAATGGCCGATCGTGTACACAGTCAGCACTGTTCGATCCTAGGTGACCAGGTCGCGAATTCCGGTCAGGACTCGGCGATCGTCTTCGCGTGCAGCAGGACGTCCTCGATCATCGCGGGAGTCACCCGACCGGTAGCGGTATTGCGCTGACTCACGTGGTAACTGCCGAGCACGGTGACCGATCGGCCGTCGGGATGGGTGATGACGACTTGTGCGCCGTGGGTGAAACGGGGACGTGGGCGTGGCACGTTCCAGCCACCTGCCAGCAGGACGGTAAAGAGAGCCTGCCAGCCGAAGGCGCCGAGAACGACGATCACCCGCAGCGTCGGGCGCAGCAGCTCCAGTTCCCGGCTGAGGAAAGGCGCGCAGCGCTGCCGCTCTGCGGGTGTCGGTTTGTTCTCCGGCGGGGCGCAGTGCACCGGTGCGGTGAGCCGGGTATCGAGCAGTTCGATCCCGTCGTCGCGGCTGACCGGGTGCGCGCCGGTGGCCAGACCGACCGCGTGCAGTGCGCCGAACAGGACGTTGCCGCTGGGGTCGCCGGTGAACATGCGCCCGGTCCGATTGCCGCCGTGGGCGGCGGGAGCGAGGCCGACTACGAGAATTCGCGCGTCGGCGGGCCCGAAGCCCGGTACCGGTCGACCCCAATACTGTTCGTGGCGGAAGGCCGCGCGTTTGACGACGGCGACCTCCTCGCGCCAGGCGACAAGCCTGGGACAGGCGCGACAGGTGGAAACCAGGCGGTCGAGCGCGGCGATATCGGGGGTGTGGGCCGCCGCTGCCGGGGCTGCTTCCGGATCCACGCCGGTCATCGGCCCAGTCTAGTCGGCGGCCCCGATGCGGTTTCGAGACAGTTCGCCGACGGAACCATCTGCGCGGTACCGTCGGTACCAGGTACATTCGGGGGATGTTGTCCACCGAGATCGTGAGCGCCGACGGAGTCGTGCGCGGTCGTGCGGGTCGTCGAATCGCCCGCTGGCGTGCCCTGCCCTACGCGGCCCCACCCATCGGAGCGTTGCGGTTGCGTGCTCCCCAGCCCGTTCGACCGTGGACGGGGGTGCGATCGGCGACCGAGTTCGGCTTCGCCGCGGTGCAGAACCCCAACGGTGCCCGCGTGGGGCCGCGAACCTGGCAACCCACCGGGGAGGATTGCCTGACGCTCAATGTGACCGCTCCGGTGACGCCCTCGTCGACACCGCGCCCGGTCATGGTGTTCTTCCACGGTGGCGGCTACCTGATCGGCACATCGAGCATGTACTCCGGCGCACGGTTGGCCGCGCGGGGAGACGTGATCGTGGTGTCGGTGAACTACCGGCTCGGTGCGCTCGGGTATGTCGATTTCAGCGAATTCTCCACATCGGAGAGACCTTTCGAGTCGAACCTCGGATTGCGCGATCAGGTCGCGGCACTCGAATGGGTGCGCCGCAATATCGCCGCGTTCGGCGGTGACCCGGACAACGTCACCATCTTCGGTGAATCGGCGGGTGCACACGCGGTGGTCAGCCTGCTGGCGACCCCCGCCGCCCGCGGCCTGTTCCATCGGGCGATCGCGCAGAGCGCCCCGGCAGACTGGACCTCGACTCCGGACGAGGCGCGCGCCTTCGCCCGCCGTTGCCTGGACCGGCTCGGCGCCGCACCGGCCGACGCCGCGACCGTCCTGAGCACCGTGTCAGCGAAGGAACTGGGCCGGGCGGGTGACCGCGCGCTGGGCCGGGCGCTGCACGAGAATCCGGGCAGCTTTCCCTACGCCCCGGTCGCGGACGGCGACTTCCTGCCGGAAATGCCCGTGGACGCGATCGCGGCGGGCCGGGCGCATCCGGTGCCGTTGATCATCGGCACCAACCGCGACGAGGCGACGCTGTTCCAGCGCTTCGCCAAGGCGGTGCCGCACACCCCCGAGCAGCTGACGACCATCTTCGGACGCTACGAACCGGGCGCCGAACAAGCGGTGACCAGCCGATACCCCGGCTACCCGGCCGCGCGGACCGCGGTGCGCGTCGGCGGGGACCACCTGTTCCTGCGTCCGACGCTGGCCGTCCTCGAAGGCCACAGCCGCTATGCCCCCACCTACGCCTACCGGTACGACTACGCCCCGCGCGCACTGCATCTGGCGGGTTTCGGCGCCACCCACGCGCTCGAACTCGTCCCTGTTTTCGGCTGGGTCGACGGACCGGTCGGCCGCGCGATGACAGCGGCGGGCGGCAGGCGGGCGTTCCTGGCGGTCCAGGACCATATCCAGGACAACTGGCTCAGCTTCGCCCGCACCGGCCGGCCGCTGCCGCCCTGGAGCCCCTACACCGCCGAACGCCGGACGACCTCCATCATCGACCATCCACCGCGCGTGCTGGTCGACCCCGAGTCCGCGCGACGCGAAGCGTGGCAAGGCATCCGGAAGTGCGAAGCATGACCGTCGAGCTCGCCGCGGGGCAGCCGGCCGATCGCATCAAGGCGCTCTACGCCGAAGACGGGCAGATCCGTGCGGCGCGTCCCGCCGAGGACGTACACGCCATCGTGACGACCCCCGGGCTCGCGACGGCGCGCATCGTCGAGACCGTCATGACCGCCTACGCCGAGCGCCCGGCGCTCGGCTCGCGCCGGACCGAATTGGTCGAGTCGGGCGGACGGCGGACTCGAAAGCTGTTGCCGGAGTTCGATGTACTGACCTACGGGCAGGTGTGGGAGCGCACCCGCGCGCTCGCCGCCGCCTGGCACAGTGACGGTGTCGTCGCGGGGGATTTCATCGCGGTGCTCGGGTTCACCAGCGCCGACTACACCGTGCTCGATCTGGCCACGATCCATGTCGGCGGGGTCGCGGTGCCGTTGCAGGCGGGCGCGGGCCTCGAACAGTTGTATTCGATCCTCGACGAGACCGAGCCGACGGTGTTCGCGGTCGACACTGCCCACCTGGCCATCGCCGTCGACGCGATACTCGCCGGCGCAACACCACGTTCGCTGATCGTGTTCGACCATCACGCCGACGACGACGATCACCGCGATGCGCTCGACGCGGCCCGTGCCCGTCTGCGTGCGGGGGGATCGGCCCTGGTGCCGAGCACGCTCGCCGACATCGTCGCACAGGGTCGGCTCGCCGATGCGGCTGCGCTGAGCGTGCCCGCCGACGGCGAAGACCCCCTCGCCCTGCTGATCTACACCTCGGGCAGCACCGGTACGCCCAAGGGCGCGATGTACACCCAGCGCTTGGTCGCGGTCGGCTGGCAGCCCGCGCGGCCGTTGGCCGCGATCAATGTCAACTTCCTGCCGATGAGCCATATCGCGGCCCGCCTCACCCTCAACAGCGTGCTCGCCCGTGGCGGCACCGCGTTCTTCGCGGCGGCGCCGGACCTGTCCACGTTGTTCACCGACATCACGCTCGTGCGGCCTACCGAGATCTTCCTGGTGCCGCGGGTGTGCGACATGATCATGCAGCGCTTCCGCCATGAGGTCGCCGAACGCGGCGAGGCGGCGACCGAGACGGTGAGAACCGAACTGCGTGAACAGTTCCTGGGTGGCAGGTTGATGTCGGCGCTGTGCGGCAGCGCGCCGATCGCCCCCGAGCTGCGCACTTTCGTCGAATCAGTGCTGCAATTGCGCCTGCACGACGGGTACGGCTCCACCGAGACCGGCGGTGGGGTGATCTTCGATACGAAGGTGATGCGCCCGCCGGTGCTGGACTACAAACTCGTCGACGTGCCCGAACTCGGCTATTTCGCTACCGACAAGCCGTATCCGCGTGGGGAATTGCTGCTCAAGACCACCACGATGATCGCCGGGTACTACCGCCGCCCGGAGGTGACCGCCGAGGTCTTCGACGCCGACGGCTTCTGCCGCACCGGCGACGTGGTCGCGGAGCTGGCGCCGGACCGGCTGGCCTACGTCGACCGCCGCAACAATGTCCTCAAGCTGTCCCAGGGCGAGTTCGTGACGGTATCGCGGCTGGAAGCGGTGTTCGCGGGCGCCGATCTGGTGCGCCAGATCTATGTGTACGGCAGCAGCGAACGGTCCTATCTGCTGGCGGTCGTGGTGCCCACCGACGCCGCGTTCGCGGGACCTGCCGACGGGTTGCGCGCCGCGGTGAGTTCGTCGCTGCACCGCGCCGCCGTGTCGGCTGGGCTCGAGCCGTACGAGATTCCGCGCGACTTCATCATCGAGACCGAGCCGTTCTCATCGACCGACGGGACCTTGTCCGGAGTCGGGAAACTGTTGCGCCCGAAGCTGAAACAGCGGTACGGCGAGCGTCTCGAGAAGCTCTACGCGGACCTGGCACGGGGTCAGGAAGACGAACTGCAGCGGTTGCGTCGCGATGCGCCCGGCCTACCGGTGTACGAGACCGTCGTTCGCGCCGCCGGCGCGGTGCTCGGCGGCGATTCGGCAGATCTGCGACCCGATGCGCGATTCGGTGATCTCGGCGGCGATTCGCTGGCAGCACTGTCGTATTCGTCTCTGCTGCGGGAATTGCTCGCGGTGGATGTGCCGGTGAATGTGCTGCTCGGGCCGGACAGCGACCTGGCGCGCATCGCCGACTACGTGCGCCGTGAACGCGAACCAGGCACGCACAGAACCGATTCCGATGCGGTACACGGTATCGATGCGGCCGAGATTCGCGCTGCGGATCTGACACTCGAGAAGTTCTTGGATGTCACCGCGACGGCACAGGTGCCTGCCGCGGCACCCGCGCGGACGGTGCTGATCACCGGCGCCAACGGCTATCTCGGCCGGTTCCTCCTCCTGACCTGGCTGGAACGGCTCGCCCCTCGGGGCGGCAAGGTGATCTGCGTGGTCCGCGGCGGCGATGTGATCGCCGCTCGCGAGCGCCTCGACGCGGCGTTCACCAGTGACAGCGAGCTCGACACCCATTTCCAGCTCCTCGCGAAGGACACGCTGGAAGTGTTGCCCGGCGACATCGGCGAACCGAATCTCGGTCTGCCACAGCCGACATGGGACCGGTTGGCCGCCGAGGTCGATCTGATCGTGCACTCCGCGGCACTGGTGAACCATGTGCTCCCGTATGCGCAGCTGTTCGGCCCGAACGTGGTGGGCACCGCCGAGATCATCCGGCTGGCGCTGACAACGACGCGCAAGCCGGTGAGTTACCTGTCGACGGTGGCCGTCGCGGCGCAGGGGGAGTCCTTCGCTGAAGACGGTGACGTGCGAACCATGAGCCAGGTCCGCCGGCTGGACGATTCCTATGCCAACGGCTACGGCAACAGCAAGTGGGCGGGTGAGGTGCTGCTGCGGGAGGCGGCTGAGCGGTTCGGACTGCCCGTCGCGGTGTTCCGCTCGGACATGATCCTGGCGCACAGT
Organism: Nocardia sp. NPDC055050; assembly: GCF_053608345.1. NCBI lineage: Bacteria > Bacillati > Actinomycetota > Actinomycetes > Mycobacteriales > Nocardiaceae > Nocardia > Nocardia sp. NPDC055050. Next base: position 215,016 of record NZ_JBSGVG010000003.1, on the reverse strand, counting down.
CACTTCCGTGGCCAGCTCAATGTGCCCGACGTCTTCACCCGGCTCTTGCTGAGCGTGCTCGTGACCGGTCTCGCGCCGATGTCGTTCTACCGCACCGATTCTGCCGGGCAACGACAGCGCGCCCACTACGACGGACTACCAGCCGACTTCGTTGCCACGGCCGTCACCGCACTCGGCGCCGCTGCTACGAGCGGTTACCGCACCTACGACGTGGTGAATCCGCACGACGACGGCATCTCCCTCGACGTCTTCGTCGACTGGCTGATCGACGCGGACTGCCACATCGATCGCATCGACAGCTACGACGAGTGGTTCGCCCGGTTCGAAACAGCCTTGCGGGCCCTCCCCGAATCTCAGCGCAAACACACCCTGCTCCCGCTGCTCGACGCCTATCGCCGGCCTGGTCGTCCGCTGCCCGGCTCGGCTCTTCCCGCCGAGGGATTCCGTGCCGCCGTCCGTGCCGCGCAGCTCGGTCCCGACAACGACATTCCGCACCTACCGGCGGATCTCATCGCCAAATATGTCCGCGACCTGACCGGTCTCGGCCTGCTGGAGTAGACCGTACGGGGTGGGCCGGGCGATCCAGGACTGCCAGCGGCTGTCGAGGACGAGCTCGGCCAGGCGCTGGTAGCCGCCGCTGCCGGGGTGGGCACCGTCGCCCGCCCTGGCTTCGCGAGTCCAGACGGGGTCGTCGGCCAAGTGTTGTGTGGTGGCGACGAACGGCACCTTGCGTGATTCGCACAGCTCCGCCATGTCGTCGGCGAGCTCTGCGGTGCGCCGCAGGTGCTCCGCGCCGCCGTCGATGACAGGTGGTGGGCCGATTACCAGCGGATGGATCGCACGCTCCCTGCTTTCGGTCAGCAGGGTCGCGAGGTTGTCGAGGCATTGTGCCCTGCCCACCCGGACGTTGCCGTCCTCCACGACCGCGTCGTTGCTGCCGAACGAGATCACCAGACGATTGTCGGCCCCGGGCAGGACGCGCGGCTCGATCTCTCCCCAGCAGCGGCGCAGGACATCAGCGGAGGTATTGCGCCGGATGCCGAGGTTGAACGCGGTGATACCGGGCCCGCTCGCGGCGAGTACGCGGCCGACCCAGCCGCGGTACTCCGGGTCGCCGATTCCCTGGACGAAGGAGTCGCCGATGAAGCAGATGCGCAGATCCTCATTCATTCGGGCAACTGTACGAGGTGGGGGAGTGGGCTTCGAGGATGGCCTGATCGGCAGCGGGGGAGCGCACAAGCAAAGGGGCAGAGGGTATTTGAAACGGGTGACGATCACGGCAGCCGTAGGTGGAGCTACCGGCGACCTTCTGCGAGGGGTCTCCTGGCTAGATAATTAATCGCGATATTGCGATATGCGCATCTAAACATGTTATTTCGTCACCCATCATGGTCGACTCCATGCACCTGAATACCCTTCAAAAACACAAGGAGGGGAGGGGGCAGGGGCTGCCGTAGTGGGGGAGCGTGCCGGTTGCTACGGCGGGGCGACCATTCGCGCCACGGCCGCCACCACCGCCGCGCGCTGCGCCGCCAGGCGACCGTCGTCGGTGGATCCCGTTCTCGCATGGGTGGCTGAGGTGCGGGTCAGATCGGTGAGCATGCGAAGCATGATCGGGGCGGGGATATCGGTGGTGACGAGGCCTTCGTGCTGACCGCGGCGGAGCTCGGTGATCTTCGCGTCGATGGTGCGACGCAGAGCTTGCGGCATGTCGCCGGATGGTTCGAGTTCGGCCCAGGCTTGTAGGCGGGCGTTGTCGGGGTGGGCGACGAAGTGGTCGAACAGTCGGCCGGCGTAGGCCGGTAGGTCGTCGGCGGACATGGCCGCTTCGCTGCTGGTTTCGGTGGTCCAGCGTTCGGTGACGGCCGCGTAGAGCTCGTTTTTGCCGGGAAAGTAGGCGTAGAGCCGGTCTTTGCTGGCGTGGGCGACGTCCGCGATGCGGTTGATCCGAGCGCCGGCGATGCCGAATTCGGCGAACTCCGCTTTCGCCGCGGTGAGTATTCGCTCCCTGGTTGCCTGACCTGCCGCACGCATGCGCCGAATCCTACCTCTTGCCGAACCATCTGGTTCGGAACTATGGTCCACTGTGAACCGAATGGTTCTGAACTCTGTGAGACGAGGGCTTGATGAGCGCGGACAAACCACGGTGGCAGCAGCTCAAGGAGCAGTCGGACGGTGTGACGACCGCCGAGCTGGATCAGCTGTGGACCCGGCTACGCCCGGCGCGGGCCGAGGACATCCTCGGCGAGTGGCGCGGTGACGCCTTTCAGACCGGTCACCCCCTGTGCCGCGCACTGCCCGCGAGCCGCTGGTATGGAAAGAACTTCCACGCTCTCGACGACGCGAAGCCGCTGATCTGCCGGGCCGAGGACGGGACCCTGTTCTCCAATGTCGAACTGGGACAGGGCGAAGCGACCCTGTGGAACATCGAGTTCCGCGGTGAGGTCACCGCGACCATGGTCTACGACGGTCGCGCGGTGTTCGACCACTTCAAGTGGCTCGACGACACCACACTGATGGGCATCATGAACGGGCGACCCGAACTGGTTCTCGCGCACGGCGAATACTTCTACTTCCTGCTGGAACGGGTCTCTTGATGCGCACGACGGCGGTGCTGTCGCGCGATCCGGGCGCGGAGTTCTCGATCGAACCGATCGAGGTCGACGAGCCGCGCGCGGGCGAGATCCTGGTGCGGATCGTCGCTGCCGGTATCTGCCACACCGACCTGGTGAGCCGTCGCGCGGGCGCCGCGGATCGGCCGATCCTGCTGGGCCACGAGGGCGCGGGTGTCGTCGCGGCGGTCGGCTCCGATGTGCGCACAGTGCGGCCCGGCGATCATGTCGTGCTGACCTTTCGGCACTGCGGTGCCTGTCGCAACTGTGTGGCCGGCCGGCCTGCGTACTGCCACCGGGCGACCGCGCTCAACCAGTTCGGCCGACGCGCGCACGCCACGCCCCGGGCACTCGTCGACGGGTCCCCGATTCTCGACGGGTTCTTCGGTCAGTCGAGTTTCGCCGGTTACGCGCTGAGCACCGAGGACAACACGGTCGTGGTCGACCCCGCGATCGACCTCGCCGTGGCGGCGCCGTTCGGCTGCGGTTTCCAGACCGGTGCGGGTGCGGTGCTCAACGCTTTGCGGCCGGAGCCGGGTGCGTGGGTTGCCGTGTACGGGGCGGGCGCGGTCGGGATGGCGGGTCTACTCGCAGCCCGGACAGTTCCGGACGTGCGCGTGGTCGTCGTCGAAACATCGGCTGCGCGGCGGGAACTGGCCGTTGAACTGGGAGCTGACGCCGCACTGGATCCTGCCGACGGGCCGACGGCAGCGCGCATCCGGGAACTCACCGATGGTGGTGCGACGCATGCGCTCGACACGACCGGCATCGCCACCGTGCTCGCCGATGCCGTCGCCGCGCTCGCGGTGGGGGCGACGGTGGTGGCGGTGGGTCTTGGTCGCGGTACGCCGCCGATCGATGTCGGTGATCTCGTGCTGCACGGCAAGGTGATTCGCGGCTGCCTCGAAGGCGACAGCGTGCCCGCCACCTTCATTCCCCATCTGCTCGATCTGTACGCGGCCGGTCGTTTCCCGGCCGATCGACTCATCGCCCGGTATCCGCATGCCGAGGTCGGCGCCGCGCTGGCCGATCAGCGTGCGGGCACTGTGGTCAAGCCGGTGCTCACATGGTGAACACCCTCGAATCCCCGGACGCGCCATGACACTTCTCTTCCATGACATCCAGACCGACGAGAGCGCCGAGACGGCCCGCACCCAGCGTCGGCTCACGGTGCTCAACGCCGCGCGTGCGGTCTTCGTGGCCCACGGGTATCACGGTGCGAGCATGGACGACATCGGCGTTCGGGCCGGGATGAGCAAGCCGGTGCTGTACACGCACTACGCGAGCAAGCTCGATCTGTATCTGTCGGTGTTGCAGGGGTATCTGGACCGGATGGTCGACGGCATTCGCGATGCGCTGGCCGACGCGAACGGTCAGGAGGACAAGGTGCGTCGCGCGGTGCTGGCCTATTTCGACTTCGTCGACGAGGACGCAGGCGGGCACACGTTGGTCTTCGAGTCGCCGGTGCCGAGTGAGCCGTGTGTGCGGTGGCGGGTGCGCAATGCCATGGGCGAGTGCGCGGTGCTGGTGAGCGCTGAGCTGCGCGCGGCGGGGATGGACGATGTCCGTGCCTACGCGTGTGCGTTCGGCGTGGTCGGTGCCAGCCATCTCGCGGCGCGGCAGTGGCTGGACACGGGTCGTCCGATTCCGAAGGGCGATGCGGTCGATACCGTTGTCTCGCTGTGCTGGAACGGGTTGTCCGGGGTCGAGACGACGGCGGACTAGGGCCTGTCGCGCCCTGGTTGGGGAGCGACGTCGAGCGCGGTCAGTGCAACGCGGCCGGCAGTGGACTTCCGTCGAGCAGTTCCTCGCTGGGTAGCTGTCCGATGAGTACGGCGAGCGCGCGCTTCCATCGGCGCAGTACCGCCTCGCGTTCGCCGAGTGTGCCGGTGAGCATGGCGGTCATCGAGAGCCCGGTGAGCAGGTCGATGGTGAATTCGACGAGGACTTCGGCTCGTGGATCCGAGGCGTACGGTTCGCCGAGCACTTCCAGGTAGAGCCTGCGCATTTCGGTGAATACGCGACGTTCTTCGATGACGAGCTGGTCGCGGAGTTCGGTGTCGGTGCGTGCGGCGACCCACAGGTCGAGTGCGGTGAAGAAGGCGGGGCTGTTGAGGTCGCGCCAGGCGAGGTCGACGACCGATTGCAGGCGGTCGCGGCCGGGCGCGAGGAGTTCGGCTTCGCGCCGGAATTTCTCGAGCCGGGTGTCGACGACCTGGGTGGTGGCGGCGATGAGCAGTTCGGCTCTGGTGGGGAAGTGGTGCTGGACGGTGCCGCGGGCGAGTCCGGCGCGTTCCTGGACCGCGCTCACGGTGGTTGCCGCGTAGCCGCGTTCGAGCAGGCATTCGGCGGTGCACGCCAGGATTCTGGCGCGGGTGGATGTCCGACGTTCGGCCTGGGTGCGGCGTGGAGGTTGCACGGTCACCTGAGAAATCGTACGTGCTGCCGACAAGATTCGGTAGATTCAGTGAAAAGTGTCGGCCGTCACCTCTTGACGACGGCCGATGGAGCTGGTGCAATCAAGAAACCGTACGCAGTAACTGTTTATTGACGAAGGGCTGCGATGACGCAGATCTCTCACCTCCGCCGGGGCAGTGGTACGCCGATCGTGCTGGTGCACGGTCTCGGCAGCCGCTGGCAGGTTTTCGCACCGATCATCGATCTGCTCGCCGAGCAGCACGAGGTCATCGCGATCGATCTACCGGGCTTCGGTGACTCACCCGCGCTGGACACTGTGCGACCGGGTCCGCGTGGCTACGCCACCTGGCTCACACAGTGGTTGGCGGACAACGACATTCGGCGCCCCCATGTGGTCGGAAGTTCGATGGGCGGTGGCATCGCCCTCGAACTGGGCCGGGCCGGGGTCGCGTCCGGGGTCACCGCGTTCTCCCCGGTCGGCTTCTACGGGCCGGTGGGACGGCGGTGGACGCAGGGCCTGCTCACCAGCATGCGTGGCGCCGCTCGGATCGCCGGACCGGCACTGGACCGGCTGGTCGAGCATCCCGCCGGCCGCGTGGTCCTGCTCTCGTCCATGTTCGGCCGCCCGGTTCGCGTCGATCCCGATGCCGCTCGCACCGATTTGGCCGGGCTGGCGGGGGCCACGTCCTTCGCCGCCGCTCGCGACGACTTCGGCAACTATGTGCTCGACCCCGGCGACGACCGTGGCTCGCTGGGCGAGATCCCGGTGACGATCGCGTGGGGCACCCGCGACATCGTGCTCGTACACCGCACCCAGAGCGCCCGCGCGCGGGTGGTGTTGCCGTTCGCGCAGCACGTCGACCTTCCCGGCTGCGGGCACCTCCCGTTCAGCGACGACCCCGAAACCTGTGCTCGCCTCGTTCTCGAAGGGACCTCATGACCCCGTCCATCGCAGTGATCGGTAGCGGGTTCGGTGGCCTGGCAGCTGTCATCGCACTGAAGAAGCGCGGCTTCGACGACATCGTCGTGTTCGAGAAGGCCGACGATGTCGGCGGCGTCTGGCGGGAGAACACCTACCCCGGTGCGGCCTGCGATGTGCCGTCCCCGTTCTACTCGTACTCCTTCGAGCCGAATCCACGGTGGCCGCACCGATTCTCGCGGCAACCGGCGATCCTCGACTACATCCGGCACGTCGCCGAGAAATACGATGTGCGCCGCCATATCCGGTTCGGCACCGAAGTGCTCGGTGCGGCGTTCGACGACGCGACCGGGAAGTGGACGGTCCGGCTCGGCGGCGGAGAGACCGTGGTAGTCGATGTGCTGGTGTCGGCCGTGGGCCAGCTCTCCCGGCCTTCGGTACCTGCCATCGAGGGCCGTGACAGCTTCGGTGGCACCAGTTTCCATTCCGCCGAGTGGGATCACGACGTGGATCTGACGGGTAAGCGCGTCGCCGTGATCGGTACCGGGGCGAGTGCGATCCAGTTCGTTCCCGAGGTCCAGCGGCAGGTCGAGAAGCTGACGCTGTTCCAGCGAACCGCGCCCTACATCATCCCGCGCCCCGATCGCGAGTTCTCGACGCGCCATCATCGGGTGTTCGAGAAGTTGCCGGTGACCGAGCTCGCCGAACGTGGCACCTGGTACGGCGTCGTCGAAGGACTCAGCGTCGCCTGGGTGTACTCCAAAGCGTTGTCCGCCGCGATCAAGGCGGTGTCGAAGTGGCACATGCGCAGGCAGACCAAGGTCAAGCCGGGCCTGTTCGAGAAGGTGTGGCCGGACTATCCGGTCGGATGTAAGCGAATTCTGTTCTCCGACAACTATCTTCCGGCGCTCACCGAACCGAATGTGGAGGTGACCACCGAGCGGATCGCCGAGATCACACCCTCGGGTGTGCGCACCGCGGACGGGCGGGATCACGAGGTGGATGTGATCATCTGGGGGACCGGCTTCACCAGCACCGAGTTCCTGGCGCCGATGACGATCACGGGCGCGCAGGGCCGGGAGCTGACGCAGGAGTGGGACAGCGGCGCGCACGCCTACTACGGCATGACCGTGCCGCGGTTTCCGAACCTGTTCATCATGTACGGGCCCAACACCAATACCGGTGGCGGCTCGATCATCTACTTCCTCGAGGCGCAGGCGAAGTACCTCGGCGACTATGTCGCCCATCTCGCGGCGTCCGGTCGCGCGCTGACGGTGCGTCCGGAGGTGGAGCAGGCTTATGACGAGCGGATCCAGGCGCAGCTCGGCGGCAGCGTGTGGAGTCGCTGCTCGTCGTGGTACCGCCAGGCCGACGGCCGGATCACGACCAACTGGCCACTACTGGGAATCCAATACAAGAAACAGGCGCGGTTCGATCCCGCCGACTATGAGGTGGTGTCGCGATGAGTGACTACGACTACGACGTGATCGTCGTCGGTTCCGGCTTCGGTGGCAGCGTCACAGCGCTGCGGCTGACCGAAAAGGGTTACCGGGTGGGAGTTCTGGAATCCGGCAGGCGCTGGGATGCCGAGGACTTTCCGAAGACGAACTGGAACATTCCCAAGGCCATCTGGGCGCCGCGCCTCGGCCTGACAGGGCCGCAGCGGATCAGCGCGCTGGGCAAATGCTTGGTCTTCAGCGGTTCGGGCGTGGGCGGCGGGTCGCTGATCTACGGCAATACGCTCTACGAACCGCTGCCGGAGTTCTATCGCGATCGTGCGTGGGCGCACATCACCGACTGGAAGTCCGAGCTCGCGCCGTACTACGACCAGGCCTCGCGGATGCTGGGCGTGGTCGAGAATCCGCGGGTCGGTCCGAAGGACGACGTGCTGTTGCAGGTCGCGCGGGATCTGAAGGTCGCCGATACCTTCCATCGCACCCATGTGGGTGTGTTCTTCAACGAGGGTTCTGAAGGTGTCGAGGTCGATGACCCGTACTTCGGTGGTGCGGGTCCGCGCCGGGCGGGCTGTATCCACTGCTCGGAGTGCTTCACCGGTTGCAAGCACAATGCCAAGAACACCACCACGCTCAATTACCTGCACCTGGCCGAGAGCAACGGCGCGCAGGTGCATCCGTTGACGACGGTGACGTCGGTGGCACCCGACGGTGCGGGCGGTTATCGCGTCGAAACGGTGCAGTCCAACGGTTGGGTGCGCAAGCAGCGTCGCACGTTCACCGCCCAGCAGGTGGTGTTCGCGGCGGCGGCGCTGGGCACCCAGAAGTTGCTGCACACGTTGCGCAGCGACGGCACGTTGCCGGAGTTGTCCTCGCGGGTCGGCGAGCTGACCCGCAGTAATTCCGAGGCGATCATCGGGGTCACCAGTAAGTCCCGGCGTGATTTCGCCCAGGGCGTGGCGATCACCTCCTCCATTCACCCGGAACCGCAGACGCATGTGGAGGTGTGCACCTACGGCAAGGGACAGAACGCGCTGTTCTTGCAGACCGTGCCGATGATCGACGGTGGCGCTTTCCGGTTCCTGCGGTTGTTGCTGTCGATGGTGTTGCATCCGGTGCAGTTCCTGCGTTCGCAGAACGCTCACGGTGCTTCGGAGCGGTCGGTGATCCTGCTGGTGATGCAGTCGCTGGACAATTCGCTGACCTCCTACCTGAAGGGCAAGCGGTTGGTGACCAAGCAGGGCAGCGGAGAGCCGAACCCGGAGTGGATTCCGATGGCGCACGACATCGCCCGCCGATACGCCGCCGAGTCCGACGGCATCACCGGCAATATCGCCACCGATATCTTCAATATCCCCGCGACCGCGCACTATATCGGTGGCTGCACGATCGGTGACTCCCGTGAGACCGGCGTGATCGACCCGTATCAGCGGGTTTATGGCTATCCCGGTCTGCACATCGCCGACGGCAGCGCGATCACCGCCAATCTCGGGGTCAACCCGTCGCTGACCATCACCGCGCAGGCCGAGCGTGCGATGGCGTTCTGGCCGAACAAGGGTGAGCCGGATCCGCGTCCGGATCTCGGGGCCGCCTACCAGCGGATCAGTCCGGTAGCACCCGAACAGCCCGCTGTGCCCGCTTCCGCGCCCGGTGCGCTGCGACTGCCCGCCTGAGGCGAGAGGATCTTCATGACGATCGACCGACTTACCGCGCTCGAACCCGCCTGTTCCCGACAGGACGCGCTGGACCTGTTCGACAGTCTCGCGCCGGTGCCGGTGACCCAGCTCAGCGGCCGATGGAGTGGTCGCGAGCTGGGCACCGGGCACCCGATGGACGGCTTGCTCGTCGCGTCGGGGTGGTATGGCAAGCAGTTCGACGGTCTCGAGAGTGTGCATCCGCTGCTGTTTCGCGGTCCGGCGGGCGATATTTTCGCCGTCGATCCGCAACGGGTGCCGTTGGGCCTGGTCGGGAAGGTGCCGAGCAAGGTCGTGGACCGGGGTCGGGGGCTGCTCGGGGTGCTGAAACCTGCGTTGCGCGCCCGTGGTTATCGGGCTCGGTTGCGGGCGGTCGAGCACCGCGGGGTGGTCACCACGGCGATGGTCTACGACCATCTGCCGATCATCGATGTGTTCCGCCGGATCGACGACGACACCGTGCTGGGCCTGATGGACTACCGCAATTTCCCCGAGCCGTACTTCTTCGTGCTCGTCCGGGAAAACTCGAGTGATTCTGCCCGTTTGCCAGATTGAATCGGGGGTACGCGCCGAAAACGGAGAGCTCTCGTCGGAAGGAGGCCGTGCCATGACTGACTACATCGATCCCCATCAACACAAGTTTCCCGACACCGAGCGCACGACGCGCTCACACGCGGGTGAGTCGATTCAGGACTCGCTCAATTGGCCGGGGCTGTTCCTCGTCGGAGTCGGCATCGTGATGCTCGCGGCCACCTTGACGGCCGCCGGTTCCGGGTTCGTCGGATGGGCGGTGATCGCCGGAATCCTCAGCGGTGTGTGTCTGCTGTTCGGGGTCGGGATCGTGCTCGCCGAGCATCGCCGGATCAAGGTCAGCGAGGGGCTGCACCTCACCGATCCGTGTGGTCACTGAGGTCAGAACTCGGAAAGGACGTCGATGAACGAACGCGCTGAGCCGGGACGGATCATCGTCGACTATTCGCATCTGTTCCCCGGTGTGGTGGTGCGCGCCGATCGTATGGCCGACGAGTTCGATGTGGTGTTCTCCGATGGGGTGCGCACCGAGGCCGGCATTCTGCAGGACGATGACGGGGTCGCGGCACTCGACGTGGTCGGTTATGCCACGGCCGCGGGCACGGTGCAGCCCGGCCGGGTGTGGCCGATCACCTCGATCGAGGATGCCGGGTCCGAGGTGAATATCAAGCTGGGCCCGTACTTGCGCTAGCTTCACGCCGCTCGATGAGGCCGGTTCGTCGTCACTGGACCTTTCTGCGCCTAACGACTGGACCGGCGTCCATCTCTGCCGCGATGATGACGCCATGAGCGAGCATCCCGCGCAACGGCGCACGCTGGCCGTGTTGGTCGCGGCGCAGATTTTCAGTGGCGCGGGGCTTGCCGCCGGCATCACCGTCGGCGCGTTGCTGGCGCAGGACATGCTCGGATCGACCGGGCTGGCGGGGTTGCCCGCAGCGATGTTCACGGTCGGGTCGGCCGCGGCGGCGGTCGGAGTGGGTCGGATTTCGCAGCGGGCGGGTCGACGGGCAGGCCTCACCCTGGGCTATCTGACCGGTGCGCTGGGGAGTTTCGGGGTGGTGGCGGCCGCGGTGACCGGGAGCTTGGCGCTGCTGTTCGTGTCGCTGATCGTGTACGGGGCGGGGACCGCGACGAGTCTGCAAGCGCGATACGCCGGCGCCGATCTGGCGCAGCCCGCGCATCGGGCGCGCGCGATCAGCACGGTGCTGGTGGCGACGACGGTCGGTGCGGTTGTCGGGCCGAATCTGACGACGCCGATGTCGAATATGGCTGTGAGCTGGGGCATTCCGGCGCTGTCCGGCCCGTTCGTGCTGTCCGGGGTGGCGTATGTGCTGGCGGCTGTTGTGCTGTGGGTGATGTTGCGGCCGGACCCGCTTGTGCTTGCCCGCGCGATTGCCGAACCGCCCGGCGAGGTGGTCGTGACGCAAGCTCCGACACGGTGGTCGGCGCCGATCGTGGCCGGGACGACGGTGATGGTGGTGACGCAGTTGGTGATGGCCGCGGTCATGACGATGACGCCGGTCCATATGCAGCATCACGGGCACGGGGTGGGCGCGGCCGGATTCGTGATCGCGGTGCACGTCGCGGGGATGTATCTGCCGTCGTTGCTGTCGGGGATGCTCGTGGATCGGTTCGGGCCGGGGCTGGTCGCTGTGGCGGCCGCGGCCACCTTGGTCGCGGCTGCCACGGCGGCTGCGCTCGCACCGCCGAGTTCGGTCGCGGCGCTGGCGGTGGCGCTCGGACTGCTCGGGGTGGGCTGGAATCTGGGACTGGTCGCGGGGACGACGATGATCGCGGATGCGACGCCGGTCGCCACCCGGGCTCGGACGCAGGGCACCGTCGATGTGGGCATCGCTGTCGCGGGCGCTGGGGGCGGGCTGGGATCCGGGGTCGTCGTGGCATTCGCCGACTACCCGGGTCTGGCGTTCCTCGGTGCGGGGATCGCGCTGCTGATCGTGCCCGCATTGGCGTGGGCCACTCGTCGGCCTGCGGTTCGCGACGAGGTCGTGCGGGTCGAGACCTGAGCGATGTGGTGACAGCTCGTCCTGGCAGGAGGCTGGGGCCGTGCGATGATCTGGCGATGAAAGGTCAGACGAGTACCGCCCGGCTGTTGACACTGTTCGGTGGTGTCGCGCTCGTGATGCTGATGGTCAACTGGAGCCTGATGCGCGCGGTCGCGTTCGCGGTGATCTGGGCGGTCGCGGCAGGCGTGCTGGTGTTGCGTGACCGGCGTCGTGGTGCCGAGGACATCGCGCCCGCCGTGGTTTCCGACGCAGGCGTCTCAGACTCCGGCGAGCGCTGAGGCCAGATCCGGCACATCCAGGGCCTGCATGGCCTGCTGGCGCACATCAGCGCAGTGCTGCTGGGTGACGGCATCGATCACCTCGCGGTTGCGAGCCACCGCCACATTGATGCCGCCGCTGCGCACCGCCCAGTTCTGCACTGTGGCGTTGAACGACACGCGCGCCACAGCGACTCCCTGCGCACGCCAATTATCGAGATCCGGGGCCATCATCTCGCACAGGTGCGCGGCCGCCTCATCGGAGATTTCCGGCGCGCCCTCGGCCGACGGCGGCAGACCGGGATCAGGTGCCTCGGTGCTGGTAGCGCAGCCGGCGACAACCAGCAGCCCGATCAACACGGCCCCTCGTAGATGTGTGAACACGACGCTGTCCCTCCGGTAGAGGTTTGTCCTTGCTCAGTGCGAATGCCCGCCTTTCGACGGCTCAAACAGCGGTCGGCGGCCGGAAATCGCTGGGGGAGGCAGGGATTCGGACAGCCGGCCTGGAATAGAGCGAGGCTGGTTCGACATCGCGCCCAGTTCGGCCGAACGGCGTTCTGCCGCGATCAATGCCTCACCGAAAGCCGAACGCACACCACCCCGCTCGAGTTCTCGCATCGCCCCTGCGGTCGTTCCCTCGGGTGAGGTGACGGCAGCGCGCAACTCCACGCAAGACCGGCCCGACTCGGTCAACAACGCGGCCGAACCGAGCATGGTCTGCTGCACCAACTGGGTGGCTACCTCCCGGGACAGACCCAGCTGCACCGAGGCGTCGATCATGGCCTCGATCACCAGAAAGAAATACGCGGGCCCCGAACCCGACACCGCGGTCACCGCGTCCATCTGCGACTCGGCGACGGTCACCACCTTGCCGACCGCCTCCATCACCTCACCGACCAGCCGCAACTGCTCCTCGCTACAGTGACGGCCCGCCGCGATGGCGCTCATGCCCTGGCCGACCAGCATCGGGGTGTTCGACATGACCCGCACCACCGGGAAACCGGCGGGCAGCTCAGCTTCCATCCGTGCCGTCGACACACCCGCGGCCAGCGACACCAGCACCTGATCGCGCGCCCTGCCAACCATCGACGCGGCCAGTTCGGCGAGCACGCCGTCCACATCGCGCGGTTTCACCGCGATCACCATCAGATCCGCATTCTCGGTCGCATCCGCGAGACTGGTCATCGCCCGGATGCCGAACCGCTCGATCCGCGCCAACACCCGCCCCACAACCACCAGATCCTCGCTCGCCCACCCGGATTCGAGAAGCCCAGCGATCAACGCCTCCCCGATCCGGCCACCACCGATCACCGCAATCCTCGACACAAAACGCAAGGTTAGCGGACAAGTTCCCGGACACGATCCGCCCACCGAACACCCGCCGCACCTCCCTATCGGACCGACGCGACTGATCGCTGATGAAATCGAGTTCTCCCGAGCTGAAACCGAGAGATTGATCGTCGTGCGGTCACCGATGATCTACTCGACGCTGCCGATCGCTAGACCGTCAGAGGATGGCCGCCAAGCCGGTTCACCCGAAACCTCATGCACACGAACCAATCCCATCGCGACCAACTGTTCGAGGTACATCTCGGTACGGCGAACCGAGTGGCTCAACTTCGAGGCGAGGTCAGGAGTGGTGATCGGCGCTGTCGGGGAGAACTGGCACAAGCTGGTCAAAATCCAGTCCTGGCAGCGAGTCAGGTGATCCTCGCTCATCACAAGCCCCTGACCTGTTGTGCGCGTTCGTCGAGAACCATCCGCTTCTGCTCCACCAGGGTGGTTCGGGCACGTCGCCGACACCGGCACGTGTCGACCGCGCATTCCAGATGGACTTGCATCACCCGATGGGCCTGCGCAGCCGTCAGCGGGCCGGGGTCACGACCACACAACAGGAGCGCGTTCACCGGGTCGCCGCAATCTGGTCGGCGGGCGGGATCTCGGTTTCGAGCGTGATTTTCAAGGGTCACCTCGGGTGCGTCGGAGCGTAGTGGCACCAAGCTACGAAGCAGCGGGACGCTGACACCACAAACTTGCGCAAACTTGCGTCAGATACCCAAATGTCCAACATCTAATGACCAGTTCAGAGATGCTTGTGTAGTGGTACGCAAGTTTGCGCACACAACCCGACTCGACAGGACGGTACGTCATGCAGTTGAAGTTCCTCGGCAATGGCGGAAGCGGCGGTGGCGGGTGCCCTGCGTTGCTCGCGACCGACACGGGCACCTACATCGTGCAAGGGTGGGAGACCAGCGACTCAGCCATCATCGAGATCCCGCACCTGCTCCTCGGATTCGCCGAACCCGACACCTTCGTCGGCGCGGCGATGACCGACACAGGGCGGGGAACCTTCACCCTGACCGGCCGACCCGTGATCGACCGTGCCACGCTGGGCCAATTGGACCTCGCGCCCGGAGAGACCGCGATCGAGGTCCCGAAGTGTGAGAGGAAGTTCTACGGTGCTCCTACTGGAAGGTGAAGCGTTCGACAACCTCCTGCGGTCCGCCCGCCAGGAGGCATTTCATCTGGAGGTGCAAGACACCTACAGCACCCCCGACGAGACGCAACCGTTCCGCGACTTCCTCAACGGCGGTCCCGCTGACGACTATTCGTGGCTGCGGGGATGGTTGGACCTGGTGGAGGAGACCGCGACGCGTGGGGTGGCCGTTCGGCGGGCGCGCGTTGTCACGGTTCCGCACACCGACTACACCCGGTGGCTTCTCGAGGTCTCTTACCAGAACGCCGCCGCGGGCGAACAGATTCGGTACCTGTCTCGCCACGACGTAGACGCCGCGCAACTGACCGTCGACGACTGGTGGCTGTTCGACCGGAATTCGGTGGCGTTCACCGTGTTCGAACCAGACGGGCGATGGCGTGGCGGTGCGGTGACCACCGACCCGCGAATCGTGGCGTACTGCGTGCGGGTGCGCGACCTCGTGTGGGAAGCGGCGGTTCCGCACTCCGAATACGTCACCCTCGGTGCGCGGTGACCAACTCGGTCGATGAAGCGCGCGAAGCTCTCGGACTTCGACTCCGGGAGCTTCGTCGCGACGCAGGCATCACAGCTCGCCGACTCGCACAGCTCGCCGGTTGGCACGAATCCAAAGTTTCGCGCACCGAGTACGGCAAACAGACGCCGTCTGAGGCTGACCTGCAAGCCTGGTGCGAACACACCGGTCGTCCCGACCAACTCCCTGACCTCATCGCGACCGTGCGCAACATCGAAGCGGCCTACATGGAGTGGAAACGCCTGCTCGGTGCCGGTACGCGGCGCCGCCAGAAGATATCGGTGAAACTCGAAGGCGACACCCGGTCGATGCGCTGGTACGAGCCCACGATCGTGCCCGGCCTGTTGCAGACCGCCGAGTACGCCGAAGGGATCCTGTCGAAGATCATCAGCTTCTACGGCATCCCCGATGATCTCGCCGAGGGTGTCGCAGCACGGGTCGAACGTCAGCGAGTGCTGTACCGCGGTGACCACCGGTTCTCGTTCATCATCGCCGAGCAGGTGCTTCACACGACAATCGTTGACGATCAGGTGATGCTGGGGCAGTTGGATCGGTTGCTGACATTGATGTCCCTGCCACGTCTCGTGCTGGGTGTGGTGCCGATGAATTCACCGTACGAGGGTCCAGCGACGAACGGGTTCGCGATCTTCGATCAGCGGCTCGTTCAGGTCGAGACGGTCACCGCCGAGTTGTCGGTGACGCAGCCGCGTGAGATCGCCCTGTACGAGCGGATGTTCGCGGTGTTGAACGACCAGGCTGTGTTCGGTGACGGTGCCCGTGAGTTAATCGGTGAGGCTGTCCGGGTGCGACGTTAGCGAGCTCGGCCCCATGCGCGGACCGTGGGCGGCGCATAGAACCATTGCTGCTCGTCGGCCAGCTCGGCCTGCGCAGCGACAATGACCTCGGGTGAGACATCGAGTGCTACCAAGGTTTCGTGGGCCTGTGTCCAAGTGAGGTTCCACATGCGCGCCATCGGCGAGCCGCCGCGAAACATCGGAATCTCTGCCTCTGCTCGAACGTCGATGAGCCCCACAGCGCCCAATTGTGCGGGCAGGTCCCTGGCCCAGGCTTGGTTCGCGCCCGCGGTCTCGGTCGATCGCGCGAAGGCTCGCCAGACCTCCCCGAATGCGCCGGGCATTTCATCGAGGACGCCGAGACCGTCGCCTTCCTCGAGCAGAAGAACGCCGCCTGGCGCCAGCGCCCGGGCTAGTCGCTGCAGAACTGTGTCTCGTTGGGCAATGTGGAGCAGCACGAATCGCGTGTGGACGAAATCGAATGCGCCCTGGGGGAGTTCGTCGGTGACGAGGTTCATCCGGGCGACTTCGCCGCCATGGTGGGGCAGGTCCGTCAGGTGGCGCGGGTCAGCGTCTACGGCGAAGACTCGACCACCCGGCAATGCGACATCGCATAGCCATCGCGCGAACGACCCGCCGCCGGCCCCGGCTTCCAGACACCGCCATCCCGGACCCACACCCAGTCGCCGCGCGAGCGCGATGCTCTCAGGGTCATAGGCAGCGCCGAGCAGCGCGAGGCGTTCGTTCGCGAAGTCCCATTCATTGGGGAGGGTGTAGTGCGGCTTCCGCGGCGATGAGGTCGGCGATGGCCCGGTCATGATCAGACGTTAATTCGGGCGATCTGGTCGGAGGCAGGTTCTGAGCCGTTTCCCGAGGCCGAGTGATCGAATACACAACGGCGTCAGCCCGAGTCGTGTTCGGGCTCGCTCTCAGCGGTTGCTTCGGGCCTCGAGACCTCGGGCGAAGCGGTCCAAGCTTTGCAGGACTGCGACACGATTTCGATCCAGGTCGGTGAGTAGCTGTGCGTGGGCTTCGAGTTCGCGGGGGAAGACCTCGTCGATCAAGCCAACCCCTGCCGGGGTGAGGCGGATCAGGGTCGATCGTCGATCGGTCGGGTTCTGGGTGCGGGTGATCAGTCCTCGCCGTTCGAGTTTGGTGAGTGTTTTTCCGACGCCTGCCCTGGACATGCCGAGATGTTCGGCCAGACGGATCGCGGTGAGGGGTGGGTCGGCGTACCGGAGGGGTACAAGTAGGCCCACCTCTGCCGGGGTGATGTGGGCCTGGGCGTAGATGTCCTCCACGGCGCGGTCGAGCAGGGCGGAAATGCGTTTGATCTGGCCGACCACCACCATGGCGGAGGTGTCGAGGTCGGGGTTTCGGACACGCCAGAGATCGGATGTCCGTTCTCGGAGCGACTTTTCGGCCATCACCTCTCCTTTTGTTAACTAGTGAACAATTCGGTACGTTTCGGAGCGTACCCGGACGGTGACAAGGTCGTGCGGCGTGGTCGAGGGGGAATTGTGGTTCACGATGTCGTGGTGGTCGGTGGGGGCGCGGCCGGTCTGAGTGCCGCGCTGGTTTTGGCTCGATCGTGTCGTCAGGTAGTGCTCATCGACTCCGGTGAACCTCGAAACATGGCTGCCGAGACGACGCATGGCTTCTTGACACAGGACGGAGTCGCGCCCGAGCAGTTGCTGGCGAGAGGCGGCGCGGAGGTGCGCCGCTACGGCGCACAGGTGCTGGCGGGCCGAGTCGTGGACATCGCCGCGGTCGACGGACATTTCTCGGTGGTGACCGAAACCGGGGCCGTCGTTGCGGCGCGGGCTGTGGTTGTGGCGACAGGGCTGCGCGATGAACTGCCGGCGACCCCCGGAGTTCGAGAGCAGTGGGGAAAGGGGGTTCTCCACTGTCCGTACTGTCACGGATACGAGGTGCGGGACGCGCCGCTGGCGGTTCTGGGTGGTGCGAACAGGGCATTTTCCGTGCACCAGGCGTCGCTGGTGCGTCAGTGGTCCGACGACGTCCTCTTCTTCCCACAAGAGATCGTGTTGTCGGCGGATGAGCGCCGCCGTTTGTCCACGCGCAAGGTTCACGTTGTCGAAGGCGAGGTGAACCGAGTTGTTGCGCACGACGGTCGCCTCCACGGCGTGGAACTCGCATCGGGACAGCTCATTACGCGGACGGCGATCTTTGTCGGGCCGCGTTTCACTCCCCGTGATGAGCTGCTCACTCGGCTGCGATGCGCGGTCGGCGACGATGGCTGGGTCGCCGTCGATGCCACGGGGCGCACCAGCGTCGCTGGTATCTGGGCCGCGGGCAATGTCGCCGATTCGCCTGCGCAACTCGTCCACGCCGCGGCTGCGGGATCCAGAGCCGCTGTGGCGGTGAATCACTATCTACTGGAACTGGATATCCAGCTTTCGCTCGCCGGGCATTGACTCGGTCCGCTCGTTGCGGGATGCGCTCTAGGCCGAGGGTCGGAATCGTGGTGAGCGCAAACGGTGACCGGCGGTTGTGTGCTCGGCTAACGTTTCGGCGGTCGGGTTGCCTGGTGAGGAGAGTGTGTTGACCGTCGACGTCGATATCGCGGTGCATCCGCTCGATGATCCGGTGCGGGCTTCGTTGCGGGGCGAGCACAGTCGTTTCGCGCGGTGGACGGGGCGGATCGGGCGCTATGAGCCGGAAGTCGCGCGATTCGTCGGGCATCCGGCGGTGCTCGACGAGCAGGATTGGGCTGATCTGGGCGCTGTGCTCGGGTCGGGCGGCAGTGCTGGAATCCGCGGGATCGGTCATGTGGTGCCGGCGGAGTGGGCGGTGCTCGCCGAGTTCGACACCGTGCAGATGGACGGCGCGGGATTGCGGGTTGCCCTCGATCCTGAGCTCGAAAGACTCACTGCCGCTGATGTTCCCGAGATCTTGGAGCTGATCGCCCGAACCGAACCCGGCCCGTACGCGCCGCGGACCATCGAAATGGGCACCTATCTCGGACTGCGGGTCGAGGGTCGGTTGGTGGCGATGGCGGGGGAGCGGCTGCATCCTCCGGGGTGGACCGAGATCAGCGCGGTGTGCACCGATGTCGAATTTCGGGGCCGGGGGATCGCCTCGCGGCTGATTCGGGCGGTCGGGGCCGGAATCCGCGCGCGGGGTGAGACACCGTTTCTGCACGCGGTCGCACACAACACGACGGCGATCAGTTTGTACGAGACGCTGGGCTTCACCGTGCGCAAGAAGTCGACGCTGGCACTGGTGCAAGCGCCTTAGATCATCGGGTGGCGGCCGATCGGGTTACCTCGTCGGCGATGTCGCTGACACCGGGCATTGCGGCGATCTCGGCGGCGACCGCACGTGCGTTCGTCCTCAGGTCGGGATCAGAGATCAGGGCGTTGAGGTGGGCGGCGGTGATCGAACGAGCGGGCACCGACAGTCCGGCGCCGCGTCGCTGCACCGAGATCGCGTTCCAGGCTCGGTCGCCCGGTGCGGGTGTGGCGATCTGAGGGACGCCGGCGTGGAGGGCGGCATAGACCGAACCGGCTCCCGCGTGGTTGACCATGGCAGTGCAGTGGGGCAGAGCTTCGTGTAGGGCGATCCACCCGGTCGTGCGGATGTTCGCGGGAAGTACGGTGTTGCGCAGTGTCTTTCGATCGGGTCGCACGATGACGATGTCGGCATCGACATACGGTGCGGCGCGCACGATCGCCCGCAGCATCGTGTCCGGACCGTCGCCGAGCATGGTCGAACGGGTGACGAGAATGCGTGGGCGTGTGGACGGTTCGCGCAGGAACGCGGGTGTGTCCGCGCCCGGGGCGGAGTACGGGGTGTAGCGCAACGGCCGCCCCTCAACCCGGACGATGCTGGGTGGGGCAATGGACAGGGTGCTCGCCGGAGCGGGCAGGGCGGCGTCGGTGAGCAGACGCAGCAGTTCACGGCGGATCACCGTGCCGTTGTCGAGGGCGATGTTGTGCAGGATCGTGGGTACGCCGAGCCGGTCGGCCACCATCGCCGCGGCCGCCGCGAACGGCTCGTGCACGATCACCTCCGGCGCGAACTCGGTAGCGGCACGCAGCAGCGGCTCGACCATCGGCCGATTGGTGACCGCGAAGACGTGGGCACCGCCGCGTGCGTCCGCCATCCCCTTCCCCGACCGCACCGCCAGCACCGGATGCCGGCCCAGCCCGCGCACCGCGGCACGCAGATAGTTGATCGGCGGGGCGACATCAGCCACCGGCAATCGCGCCCGCACCACCGCGGCCGCGTCCCCGCCGGTAGCCACCATGATGTCGTGCCCACGCTCGCGCAGAGTGTCGACCAGCGGCATCATCGGGAACAGATGCCCGATCAGCGGCATCGCCACGAACAGCACTCGCATCAGGTCCCCCATCGCCCCGGGCGGCCGCAGTCTCGACCCCCACCATCCAGCACTACGACTCAACGCCGCCGATAGTTCACCTCGGCCCCGCATCGAGAGAGAGTTACGCGGCCGCTGCCCCGTGATAGAACAAGTCGCCGAGGCCGACGGTGAAGACGAGGATGCCATAGAGGGCGTGCTCCACCGAAGTGGTGAGCAGCGAGCGGGTCCGCCGATACCGGGCTGCGAAGACAACACCGGCCGCCGCGCTCAGCAGCACCGAGATCGGGTTGCCGACGATGAAGTGGGCGAAACCGAACGCGACGGCGCTGGCGGCGATCATGCGCGGACCGTCGCCGAAGATCGGCGCGTAGCGGTGAAACAGGAAGGCGCGGAACAGCAGTTCCTGCGGATAGACGCTGACCAGCGGATAGAACACGAGGACCAGCACCCAGATCAGGGGACGTTCGCGCGGTAGATCGAACAGCGAATCGGGCCGGAACACCGCCACCGCGGCGGCGAGGGTCAGGGCCGAGATCGCCCAGAGCGCGAGGATGCCGGGCAGGGCGGGGCGCAGTGCGTCGGCCCGCCAGAAGCTGCCACGGTCGAAACCGGTGCGGCGCAGGTAGATCACGATGCCGACGGTGATCGCCACAAGGAAAGGCAGCGGGCTCACACCGCGCAGCAACACCGCGAACAAACCGGTCAGGCCGAAGAAGAGGGCGACGAATTCGACTGTGAGCCAAGTCTTCCGGCTGGTGTCGACGGTCATCTGCCGAGATTAGCCGCTGTGCTCGGCCTTCGTCGCGGCCAACGTCGCCAGCAGGGCGGGCAGGGCGATGTAGTAGTCGTAGGTGACCAGTTTCTGGGCGTCGGGATCGCCCTGCCACAGGCCCGCCGGGCCGCGATAGTCCGGGATTCCGCTGTCGGTGGAGACGTGGGCGCCGGACAGGATCGCCACGAACTGGGTGGTCATGGGATCCGCCCTGGGTCCGGTAGAGCAGTGCGGTCGACGGATTTCGGTCGTTGTCCTCGCGAAGGGCTATCGCATCTGACTATGCAACGCTAAAGTCTGCCTGGAGTGGACAACAGTGGAAGGTGGCAGACGAATGACGTCGGCAACGGTCAAACGGCAGGTACTCGAACTCGGTGGGGCGTTCATGATCTCGCGCGAGGCCAGGGCGTTCGGGGAGACGACCGGGGTGGCCGGGTTCCACGGCGCCTACACGCGAGGCCGTGGCGGGGTGCTCGGTGACGTCGACGCCGACGTGGTGACCGCCGCCTTCGGCTTCTTCGAACCCGGATGCGTGCGCGCCGCATGGGAATCGGTGCCGATGCCCGCCGCAGGCGCCGCGGTGGAATACATGCTCGCGTGTCGCGATTTCGGGCAACGCAAACTGGCCGCGTTCGAGCAGGCCGACCGGCTCGCACAGCTGCTGCGCCGCGTGGTCGATGCCGCACCCTCGACCGGCTTGCCCCTGTTCGCCGGTTGGCGGGCCATGCCGGTGCCCGAGGACGGGCGGGCCGCGGTGCTGCAACTGACCCATGTGCTGCGCGAGCTCCGCGGCGGACTGCACCTGGTCGCGGTGCTGGCCAACGGACTCACCCCGCTGCAAGCGATCCTGGTTGCGGGCTCCCCGATCCTCGACGGACCCGGTCACGCGAAATTTCTCGGCTGGACCGAACCGTTCGAGACGGTCACCGACGATGTGCGGGTGCGCTGGGACGCGGCGGAGAAGCTGACCGACGAACTGATCGCACCCTGCTTCGATGTCCTCGACGACACCGAGCGCGACGAGCTCGCCACCCTGATGCTCGACGCGCACCGAGTCGCCCTGACGCGCTAGAACGTTCAGGAACCGATGACGTCGCGCCCGCGGCCCACGATCAGTGGGTCGGCGGTGCCGACGATCTCGACATCCTTGTTGCCGTAATCGAACCCGCTCAACACGTGCCGCATCGCGTTGAGCCTGGCGCGCTTCTTGTCGTTGCTCTTGACCACGATCCACGGTGCGTGATCGGTGTCGGTGTGCTCGAAGTTCTCTTCCTTGGCCGCGGTGTAGTCGTCCCATTTGTCGAGCGAGGCCAGGTCCATCGGCGAGAGCTTCCAGTGCCGCACCGGGTCGACCTGGCGGATGGCGAAACGGGTGCGCTGCTCCAGCGGCGAGACCGAGAACCAGAACTTGACCAGGTCGATACCGTCGTCGACGAGCATCCGTTCGAACAGCGGCACCTGCGACAGGAACCGTCGATGCTGTTCGGGCGTGCAGAAACCCATCACCCGTTCGACACCGGCGCGGTTGTACCAGGAGCGGTCGAACAGCACGATCTCGCCCGCGGCGGGCAGGTGCTCGACGTAGCGCTGGAAATACCACTGGGTGGATTCGCGCGCGGAGGGCTTCTCCAGTGCCACGACCCGGGCCCCGCGCGGATTCAGGTGCTCCATGAAGCGTTTGATGGTGCCGCCCTTGCCCGCGGCGTCGCGCCCTTCGAACACGATGACGACGCGGCGCCCGGTCGCCTTGACCCAGTTCTGCAGTTTCAGTAGCTCGATCTGCAGTAACCGCTTGTCGAGGTCGTATTGCAGGCGCGAGAGGCGCTCGTCGTAGGGGTAGCCCTCGCGCCAGGTGTCGACGACCAGGCCGCCGGGTTCGGTGAGCAGGATCGGATCGTCGTCGTCGCTGTCGTCGACGGTGAATCCGGTGGTGT
The DNA here is from genome assembly GCF_053608345.1 of Nocardia sp. NPDC055050. Classification (NCBI taxonomy): domain Bacteria; kingdom Bacillati; phylum Actinomycetota; class Actinomycetes; order Mycobacteriales; family Nocardiaceae; genus Nocardia; species Nocardia sp. NPDC055050. The sequence continues at coordinate 192,251 of NZ_JBSGVG010000003.1, read as the reverse complement.
CGGCCAGGTTCACGACGGTCGCGAGATCGGCGATCTCGCTGACATCACGGGGGATCGGACGAATCTCGACATCGGTCATCCCGTGACGCTAAATGGTGTGCGTGTCGCGAAGGTGAACGTGCGGTGCCCAGCGCAGCGAAGCCGCCGCGCCAACCCGGCAACACGGCGATGTGGGCTCGCTATCGTGAATTCGTGCAGATGGCACCCCGTTCGGGGCAGACTGTGATCTGATTCACGCCGCTACTCGCGAGGCACTGCTGCCCGCCGTGGAGAGGACGACGCCGATGCATGATGGAGGCTCCTTCACCGACCAGTCCGCTCTTCCCGACGGCGAGCCGGCCTCGGGCAGCCGCGTGATCCGGATCGCGTCCGTGGCGGCGCTGGGCGGATTGTTGTTCGGCTTCGACAGTGCCGTGATCAACGGGGCCGTCTCGGCGATCCAATCCGAATTCGATGTCGCCGACGCCGTTCTCGGCTTCGCTGTGGCCTCGGCGCTGCTCGGCGCCGCCGCGGGCGCCATGACCGCGGGCCGGATCGCCGACCGCATCGGCAGGCTCAAGGTGATGAAGATCGCCGCGGTCCTGTTCTTCATCAGCGCGGTGGTCACCGCTTTCGCGCCCGATGTGTGGATCCTGGTCGTCGGCCGGGTGATCGGTGGTCTCGGTGTCGGTGTGGCCTCGGTCATCGCCCCCGCCTACATCGCCGAGACCTCGCCCGCGCGGATCCGCGGCAGGCTCGGATCACTGCAACAGCTGGCCATCGTGCTCGGCATCTTCCTGGCACTGCTGGTGGACTACGTGCTCGCCCACCTCGCCGGTGGCGCGAGCGAGATCCTGTGGTTCGGGCTCGAAGCCTGGCGCTGGATGTTCTTGTCCATGGTGGTACCCGCCGTGGTCTATGGCGTATTGGCCTCCACGATCCCGGAGTCGCCGCGCTACCTGGTCGCCACGCACAAGATCCCCGAGGCCCGGCGCGTGCTGTCGATGCTGTTCGGTGAGAAGAACCTCGAGCTCACCATCGGCCGGATCGAGGAGAGCCTGCGCAGCGATACCAAGCCGTCCTGGAAGGACCTGCGCCGACCGGCGGGCGGGCTCTATCCCGTCGTGTGGGTGGGGCTGATGCTGTCGGTGTTCCAGCAGGCGGTCGGCATCAACGTGATCTTCTACTACTCGAATGTGCTGTGGGAGGCCGTCGGCTTCGAGGAATCCCAGTCGTTCCAGATCAGCGTGTTCACCTCGGTGGTCAACATCGCCACCACGATCGTCGCGATCATGCTCATCGACAAGGTGGGCCGCAAACCGTTGCTGCTGACCGGCTCGATCGGAATGACCGTCACCCTGGCCACGATGGCGATCTGCTTCGGCGGCGCCGACCAGCTGCCCGACGCCGAAGGCGTCATGGAGCCACACCTGACCGGTGCGCTCGGTCCGATCGCGCTGGTCGCGGCCAACCTGTTCGTCGTGTTCTTCGGCATGAGCTGGGGCCCGGTGGTGTGGGTGCTGCTCGGGGAGATGTTCCCCAACCGGATCCGTGGCGCCGCGCTGTCGCTCGCGGCGGCCGGCCAGTGGGCGGCGAACTGGGCGATCACCGTCTCGTTCCCCAGCCTGAAGACCTTCTCGCTCGGCTTCGCCTACGGGATGTACGCGGTGTTCGCGCTGCTGTCGCTGGGCTTCGTCGCCAAGTTCGTGCCCGAGACCAAGGGGATGTCGCTCGAGGACATGGACGAGGCCGCCGGCTACGAACGGCCCATCGCCAGCACCTGACCCCGCCCCAAGCGCCACCGGCTCGACCACGTCGTCACCATCGCAGTGCGGTCATCGATCACCCTTCGACGAGGAAGGCTGCGTGATGCATTCGGCCTACGGCTACCCAGCGCAGACGAACCGGGCATCGCGCGCGGTCCGCGGCGGTGAGACGGGCAACGCCCGGACCCACACGAGCGAGACCACCTCGTGGACGGTGGTCGAGGACGCCTGGAACCCGCAGCGCGCCAACTACTTCGAGACGATGTTCACCATCGGCAACGGGCGCCTGGGAACCCGTGGCTCGCTCGAGGAACGGCACACAGGGGCGTTGCCGGGCACATTCATCGCCGGTGTCTACGACGCCTACGACTCCCCGGTCATCGATCTGGTGAACGCGCCGGACTGGCTCGACAGCGAGGTCTTCGTCGACGGTCTGCGCCTGGACACCGAGTCCGCGCAGGTGGTCGAGCATCATCGTGCACTGGACCTGCGCAGCGGAGTCCTGCACCGCGACACCGTGTTCCGGCTGCCCAGCGGCGCGCGGGCCAGGCTGCGGACCGAGCGGTTCGCCAGTTCCGCCGACCGAGATCTGTGCTGTCTGCGGATCGAAGTGACGTGCCTGGATTACGCGGGGGCGGTCACGGTGCGGACCGGTATCGACGCGAACCGGCGCAATCTCGAACGGTTGCCGACCTACCACGAACAGACGGCATTCGGCTACGAACGCAAGTGGGACAAGTGGGCCAAGTCCACGCACCTGGTGTCGGTCGGTGCGGGATTCGACGGTGAGGTCGGCGTCATCGAAAGCCGCACCATCGACAGCGGGGTCGACCTGGCCTATGCCTTCACCTGCTCGGCCGACAGCGGGCAGCGTCACCAGCGGGTCCGCCACGACGGCATCGAGGTGCAGTGGCATTTCGACGTGGGCGCAGACGAAACCGTGCGGGTGGACAAGCTCGTCGGTATCGCCACCAGTCGCGACTATCGAGCGGTGCGCCCACCTCGGGCGCGCGCACTCGACACCGTCGCGCGCGCAGACTCGTTCGATACAGCCGCCGCGGCCAACCGGGCGGCGTGGGAGGGGATGTGGGCCGACGCCGATTGCGAAGTGGTCGGCGACGATCGGGTGACCCAGGCGCTGCGGTTCGCGATCTATCACCTGCTCATCGCCGCGGACCCCGACGATCCGACCGTGAGCATCGGCGCGAAAGCGCTGTCCGGCGAGGGCTATCGCGGGCATGTCTTCTGGGATACGGAGGTGATGCTGCTGCCGTTCTTCCTGTTCACCCGGCCGCGCGCCGCCCGCGCGCTGCTGGGCTACCGCCACCACACCCTGCCCGGCGCACGGGAAGTCGCCGCCGACAACGGAACCGGCGGCGCGCGCTATCCGTGGGAATCGGCCGATACCGGCCGCGAGGAGTGTCCGCAATACACCCCGGACGGGAAGGACCGTTTCTACACCCGCGAAGAAGAACTGCACATCACCGCCGATATCGCCTACGCGATCATGCGCTACGCCGCCGTCACCGGCGATGACGACTACCTGTTCGGGGAAGGCTCGGAGATCCTGTTCGACACCGCTCGATTCTGGGTGCAGCGGTGCGTCGAGGACGGCGATCGGCTCGCCATCCGGACGGTGATGGGACCGGACGAGTTCCACTCCCACGTCGACAACAACGCGTTCACGAACAGGCTGGTGCACTGGCATCTTCAGCAGGCGGCGGCGGTGTACGAACGGATGTCGCGGGAACGGCCCCAGCGGGTGCACGAGCTCATGGCCTCGATCGGGCTGGAGGCGGATGAACCAGCCCAGTGGCTCGCCACCGCGGACCGGCTGCGGGCGCCGACCGATCCCGACTGCGGTGTCATCGAACAATTCGACGGCTATTTCGATCGCACGGTGGTGCCCATCGTCGACTGGGACGACAACGGCATGCCGCGACTTCCGGTCGGCTACAGCCCTTTCGACTGCGAGACCACCTCGCTGCTCAAACAGCCCGATGTGGTGATGCTGCTGCACATGCTGCCCGACGAATACTCCCCGGCCACCCGGCGGCTGAACTACGAGTTCTATGAGCAGCGCACGATGCACAAGTCGTCGCTCAGCCCGTCGATCCATGCGATCGTGGGGTTGCAGGTGGGCGATTGCCGCACGGCGGAACGGTATTTCGAGCGGTCGGCGTTCGTCGATCTCGACGACAATCAGGGCAATACCGAAGAGGGCATCCACATCGCGTCGGCGGCGGGCACCTGGCAGGTCGCGACGCACGGCTTCGGCGGATTGCGCGCCGACGCCGACGGATTGCGTTTCGCACCCGCGCTTCCGGCGTCCTGGCAACGGTTACGGTACGCGGTGCACTGGCGGGGTCGGTCGGTGCGGGCCGATCTCGGGCACCGGGACGCGCGCTTCGAGCTGGTCGGTGCGGGGCCATCGGTGGAGATCACGGTGTGGGGTCGGCCGGTGACACTCGAGCCCGGTGTCGTGGTCGAGGTCGGGGCGCCATGACCGGCGTCTTCGACGCGCAGGCAGTGCTGTTCGATCTCGACGGCGTCCTCACCGACACCGCGGCGGTGCATCGGCGGGCGTGGTCGGCGCTGTTCACCGAGTTCTTGCCCGCCGTCGCGCCGGACGCCGCCCCTTACACCGATGCCGACTACTTCGCGCTGGTGGACGGCAAAGCGCGCGCGGCGGGCGTGCGGTCGGTGCTCGCCTCGCGCGGCGTGAGCGTGCCCGACGGCGAGCTGGACGACCCACCCGGCGCGCAGACGGTGCACGGGTTGGGCAACCACAAGAACGTCCGTTTCACCGAGATCATCCGTGGTGACGGTGTCGAGGTGTTCGACGGGTCGTTGCGCCTGGTCGACGCGCTCGCCGCCGCCGGTATCCCGATGGCGGTGGTGTCGAGCTCGCGCAATGCGGTGCTCGTGCTGGACACCGCCGGCCTGCTGGGCAGGTTCACGATGGTGATCGACGGTGTGGTCGCCCACGACGAACGCCTCGCGAGCAAACCGGCGCCCGACATGTTCCTCACGGCCGCGCGGGGTCTGGGCGTGGATCCGGTGCGCACGGTGGTGATCGAGGACGCGGTGTCAGGGGTCGAAGCGGGCCGCCGGGGCGGATTCCGGGTGATCGGGGTCGACCGGGGGACCGGCGCCTCGGCCTTGTGGGCCGCCGGTGCCGACGTCGTCGTCAGCGATTTGGCGGATCTGCTCGATGACCAAAGGGATCGGCGCAGGTCTGCCGTGTCGGGGGAGATCTGAGTTACGCGACGTGAACTGAGCGAGCGTCCGGGTCGAGCAAGTATTCACGCTCGCCGACATGCGCGTGACCGACGGACGATCCGTGGCCGCGCCCATTAGGCTGCGGCGGCGTCGCGATCATGTCAGTGTGCTTCGATCAGGTCAGTTGTCCAATAGAGCCATTACCCAGAAGGTGACCATGCACGATCAGTTCTCGTCCGGAATCGGCCGTCGTGAAGTTCTGGCAGGCGCCGCCGGTGTCGTCGCGGGCCTGTCGCTGGTGGGGCTCACGCCCGCCGCGGCGGTGCCTGCCGAAGTGCCCAAGTTCACCCCGCAGGCCGGGCGTAACGTGCGGGTGCTGGTCACCGGCGACGCGGGCACCGGCACCCGAACCCAGTGGGCGGTAGCCGACGCGGCACGCGCATTCCACGCACGCCGGCCGTTCTCGCTCGCGGTGGGTCTGGGCGACAACATCTACGACACCGGACCCAACGGGCCCGACGACGAACAGTTCGCCACCAAATTCGAGAATCCCAATGCGGGACTGGACATTCCGTGGGCGATGGTGCTCGGCAACCACGACACCAGCTCGGTGTTCCCCGGCGACGGCGGCTGGCTGGCACGCGGCAACTTCGAGGTGGCCTACCACGCGAAGTCACAGCGCTGGTGGATGCCGAGCCGCTACTACTCGGTGCGCGTGCCCGAACAGAACCCGGTCGTGGAGTTCTTCGTGCTCGACATCAACCCCCTCGCGGCCTACATCCCGCCGTTCCTCGACCCCTACTGGGCCGTCGACGGTCCGTACATGAACGAACAGCGCGCCTGGCTCGACAGCGCGCTCGCCGAGTCCACCGCGCCGTGGAAGATCGCCTGCACCCATCAGGCCTACATCAGCAACGGCCCACACGGCGACGCGGGCAACTACGAGGGCCTGCCGGTCGAACCGATCAACGGCGTGCACGCCAAGCGCTTCTTCGAAGACCACGTGCTGGGCAAGGTGTCGTTTCTGCTGTCGGGCCACGACCACACCCTGCAGGTGCTCGAACCCACACCGGCGACCAAGGGCACCCGCCAGATCGTGTCGGGCGCGGCGGGCAAGACCGCGGGCGGTCAGCCGCGGCTGACGAGCGGTGCGCACAGCGCGCTGTTCGAAACCCAGCACGAACTGGGGTTCATGGTCTTGGACCTCACCGCCGACTCGGTGAACCTGACGGTGCTCACCGTCGACCCGGCCTCGGGCGCGAGCACCGAGGTCTTCGACCGGCGACTGGGCTGAGCGCGACCGGGTGCAGAAAACGCGGTGGCGGGAGGATGATCGGTGGATGGGCTTCTACACCGACCGGATCCTCCCGCACCTCACCGACAAAGTCTGCGGCGTCGCCCAGAACGGGCCGCTGCGCAAGCGAACCTGCGCCGGGCTACACGGCGAGGTGCTCGAAGTCGGGTTCGGGTCGGGCAACAACATCGGGTTCTATCCGGCCGCGGTCGAGCGGGTCAGCGGGGTCGAGCCCGCCGATACCGCGTGGAAGATCGCCGCGAAACGTGTCGCGGGCAGCTCGACCCCGATCGAACGCGCGGGCCTGGACGGCCAGTCGCTGCCGTTTCCCGACGCCACCTTCGACACCGCCCTGTCGACGTTTACCCTGTGCACCATCCCCGACATCGCGGCGGCACTCGCCGAGATCGGCCGGGTCCTGCGCCCCGGCGGCACCTTGCACTTCGTCGAACACGGACTCGCGCCCGAGGAATCGGTGCAGCTCTGGCAGCATCGCCTCGACCCGATCCAGCAGAAGATCGCCGGCGGGTGTCACCTCTCGCGCGACATCGCGGGACTGATCACCGAAGCGGGTTTCGAGATCACCGAACTCGACCGGTTCTATCAGCCGGGCGCCCCGAAAGCGTGGGCGGCGTTGTCTCTCGGCGTCGCGCGTTCTTCCTGAAAACAGCTGATCACCACGATCGGACCAGCGGAGCGTCATGCTCGCGCCGCTGCCATTCGGCGGTGAGACGTCCCAGCCTCTGCGGTGCGGCGATGCTGCGCATGCCGGCGATCTTGTCCGCACGCATCTCCAGGATCGCGACGCCGAGGACTCGATCGCCGAGCGTGACGAGCACGGCCGGACAGCCGTTGGCCACAACCGCGTAGATCGACGGCGAGCCACCGGCGAGGCGTCGCTTGGCCGGGCTCGGTGTGAAACCGGCACGCACCGCGGTGGCCAGGCGTTGCGGGCTCGCGTAGCGGATGAGCTTCGCGGCCGAGCCGCCGACGCCGTCGGAGATGCCGGTCGCGTCGTCGGTCAGCAGTGCGACCAGCCGGTCGGTGCGACCCGAGGTGGCGGCCTCGATGAACGCCTGGACGACCCGGCGGGCGGCGCCGTGGTCGATGTCGATGGTGGTGCGCGCGGCGGTGATCCGCCCTCTCGCACGGTGCAGGTGTTGCTGACTCGCCGACACGGTGATGTCGAGGATGCCGGCGATCTCGGCATGCCGGTACGCGAAGGCCTCGTGCAGCACGTACACGGCGCGTTCGGTCGGCGACAACCGTTCCATGAGCGTCAGCACCGCCAGGGTCACCGATTCGCGCTGCTCGACGGTGTCGGCGGGCCCGAGCATCGGGTCGCCGTCGAGCAGCGGTTCGGGCATCCAGGCGCCGACCGCGCGCTCGTGGCGCGCCTTCGCCGAGCGGAGCCGGTCCAGCGCCAGATTGGTGACGATCTTGGTCAGCCACGCCTCCGGCACCTCGACATAGTCGCGGTCGGCGGCCTGCCACCGCAGGAACGCGTCCTGGACCGTGTCCTCGGCGTCGGCGGCCGAGCCGAGCAGACGGTAGGCGATCGAGGCCAGCCGGTGGCGGCTGGCCTCGAAACGCGCCACGGTGGCAGTGTCCATGAGCACGACTCTAGGTCGCGACCACGGCGTGGGGTCGATCGGTGACCGCGCGGTACCGGCGGCTGGGCATGCCGAAGGTGGGGTGGCTCAGGCTCCAGGGGTTGACCCCGAGGATCACCGCTTTGACGCGGGCGGCCGTTCGCCCGCGCAGGGCCCACGACTTCGATCGCGCGTCACCGTCGACCACCTGGAAGATCCCGTCCTTGCGGCCGAGGCTGATGTGGTTGCCCACATACGACAGTGAGGTCGTCGAGATCTTTCGCCCGGTCCGGTCTCCGACGATCGTGGCCGTGGCCTGCATGCTGGTGAATCCGGCGGACGCGCACGACATCGGCAACGGTAAACCGTTGTCGCCGATGACGAACGCGCTGTCACCGGCGACGTAGACGTCGGGGTGCGAGACCGACCGCATCTGCCGGTCGACGGTGATCTGCCCGTTGGGTTCCACCGCGAGACCGCTGGTCGCGGCGATGGGATGCACCGCGAACCCGGCTGCCCACACCGTCGCCTGCGCGGGGAAAGTGGTGCCGTCGGCGGTAACCGCGCCCGCCGCGTCGACCCGGGTGATGGTGGTGTTCTCGTGGACCGTGATCCCGAGCCGGTCGACGGCGTCGAACAGGTGGCGGCGGGCCTTGCCGCCCAGCCACCCGCCGAGTTCGCCGCGCGTGGCCAGGCCGACCTGGAGCCCTGGATGGGATTCGGCGATCTCGGTGGCGGCCTCGATCGCGGTCAGGTTGCCGCCGACCACCAGGACCTTTCCGTTCGTGCCCAGGTCGGCCAACCGGGCGCGCAGGCGCAGCGCGGCCGGGCGGGATGCCACGTGGTAGGCGTGCTCGGCGGCCCCGGCGATGCCGTGGACGGCGGCGGTACTGCCCAGCGAGTAGAGCAGGGTGTCGTATTCGAGCCTGTCGATGTTGTCGCCGTCGGCAATGGTGACCGTCCGGTGGTCGACGTCGACGCCGCTCACCCGCGCTACCCGCAGCCGGATGCCGGTGCCCGCGAACACCTGCGTCAGCGGCAGGTGGCGCAGATTCTGCCCGGCGGCGAGTTGATGATTGCGCAGCCGCTCGGCGAAATCGGGTTCAGCGTTGACGACGGTGATCTCGAAGTCGTCGGAATGGAGTCGGCGGGCCAGTACCCCGGCGGAGAAGGCCCCGGCGTATCCGGCCCCGAGGACGACGATGCGGTGCTTCATGATTGGCTCCTGTCTGGTTCGCGTGCCTTCTGAACGAGACGGCCGCCGAAACCCTGACAGGATCGATCAGTGATGTAGGTCACGCCCGGGTGGCACGGAGGTGGCGAGGAATTCGGTGATCGCGGTGGCGACGGCGGCGGGTTGGTCGAGCATCGACAAAACGTAGGCGTGGTCGATTTCGACCAGGCGGGAACGGGGAATCAGTGCCGCCAGGCGGTGGCCGTGGGAGCGGGGCATGACTTTGCCCGCGGACGACCACAGGACAAGGGTTTCGCCGGAGAAGCGGTGCAGGGCTTCGGTGTTGGTGACGAGTTCGCGCTTGTCGAAGCCGGAGCGGGTGTAGGCGAGCAGGTCGGCGCGGATGCGGGGGTCACGCAGGCCCGGTTCGGTCCAGGCGTGGACCAGGGCGTCGGGGAGGGGAGTTTTCGCCATCCAGCCGAACATCACGGGGCTGCGGCGCAGCCAGCCGATGCGCATCTGGCGCAAGGCCAGGGTGATGCCGCCGGGCAGGGCCGAGGCGAGCGTGGCGGTTTTGCCCGGGAGGCCGGGCGGGAAGTTGTCGAAGGCTTCGCTGGGGAAAATGATCAAGCGCCCGACTCGTTCGTCGAGGCCGTAGGCGGTGAGGAACAGGGCCCCGCCCCAGTCGGAGTGCACGAGGGTGACGTCGTGCAGGTCCAGCGCGGCGAGGAAGTCGGCGACGAGCTGATTGAGGCCGCGCAAGCTCAGGTCGGTGCCCGGGCGCAGGGGTTCGGGGTGGGCGCCCAGTGGTAGGTCGGGCAGGACGTAGCGGAAGCCGGTGGGCAGGTGGTCGAGGATCGAGTCCCAGACCGTGTGGTTCATCAACAGTCCGTGCAGCAGGACCACCGGGGGTCCTTCGCCGTGTTCGCGGTAGTGGATCCGGCCCGCATCGAGTTCGACGGTCGCCATGACATCCTCCCTTGCCCTCCACGGCTAGAGCGTTTGCTCTAGCGTGTTTGCTCTAGTCTGGTGGAGTGAGCGAGCAGATGTCAACGAGTACCCGCGAGCGACTGGTGACCGCGGTCGCGGAATTGATGCGTGTCCACGGCTACAGCGCGATCACCGTCAAACAGATCACCGCCGCCGCCGAGGCGCCGATGGGGTCGCTCTACCACCACTTTCCGCAGGGCAAAGTGCAGATCGCGGCCGAGGCGCTGCGCAGCACCGGCGCGGCCTACATCCAGCTGCTACCGCTGCTGATGGACCCGCACGAGGATCTGCGGGTGGCCGTGCCCGCCGCGTTCGACGACGCTGCGCGCACACTCGAGGAGTCGGGGTGGATGAACATGTGCCCCGTCGGCACCGTCGCGGGCGAGATCGCCGACAGCGAACCGGTTTTGCGGGAGGTGGCCGCGGAGGTCGTGCGGGACTGGATCGACCAGGGCACACGGTATTTCGTCGAACGCGGCGTCGGGCAAGCCGCGGCACGCGAGCTGATCTTGGCGATGTTGGCCGCGCTGGAAGGGGCATTCATTCTGGGCCGCACACTACGTTCGGCCGAACCGTTGCGTGCGGCCGGTCAGGCGATGGAGGCGCGGGTGGATATGGTGCTCGCCGCGCGCGAGGGCGCTGTCGTCGATCGGTGATCACCCGGCACACCACGGTGGCCGTGTCACGGGCCCTGTGACACGGCTGTGGTTGCGCGAGTGGGTATCTCATCACGCGGCGGCGAGTGCTCCGGTGATCTTGCGGGTCATGTCGACCATCGTCGGGTTGGGCCGAGTCTGGTAGAGCTGGGCGGTGTCGAGGGCGACGGCGATGGTGTTGCGGAAGTTCTCGGCCTCCACCGGGTCGTACCGGCCGAGCAGACTCACCGCCGCGGTGAGGGCGGGCAATACCTGATCGGCGAGTTCGGCGACCGAGGAGCCGCTCAGTGCGATGTGCCCGGACTTCTCGGCCAGCACGTGCCCGACCACACCGGTCGCCGACGACAGCGCGATGGTGCCGGTGGTGGCGATCTTGTGCGGCTTGCCGGTAGCCCCGCCCGCGGCGGCGAGCAGGGAGACCGCACCGTATGCGGCGGTGCGCACAGTGATCTTTTCCTGGGCGGTGAGGGTGACAGACATGGCGTTTCTCCTTGGGGTTCTGCTTGTGGGGGAAGGGAATCGGTACCGAGTCAGCGCGAGGCGGTGGTCTCGATCTCACGGACGGCGTCGGCGATGGCGCGGAAGTCCTTGCGCAGGATCGCGCCGTGGTTGCTGGCGACTTTGGCGCTGACGCGAATGTTGGGGTTGCTGTCGAGCACCGCGTCCAGTCCGGCGCGGATCTTCTCCTGCTCGTCGCCACGGCTGCCGAACGAGGTTCCCGAAGCGACCACATACCGCACCGGGACGGTGATGGCATTCAGCACCGGACCCAGTGCGCTGACGCTGGAGAGCTTGCCGAGTTCGATATTGCTGTCGGCCTGCTGCTGTGCGGTCAAACGGGGCGCGAGCCCGGTCGGGCGAGCCAGCGGCAGCACCCAGCTGAGCCGCTTGAACAGCTTGCGGATGCGCTGCTCCATCGCCTCGTCGAGCCAGTCGTAGGGGAACGCGCCGTCGACGAGGACCGCGCCGAGCGCGCCGGCCGGGTTGCGGCTGGTCCAGTGCGCCCCGAGGTAGGCACCGTAGGACCAGCCGACCAGGATCGGCTTCTCGGTGACACCTCTGGCCGCGAGGATCGCGTCGATATCGCGCACGCAGGTGTCGAAGGAGTAGTCGGCCGACTTCTTGGACTTGCCGCGAGCCCGCTCGTCGAAGGTGATGTGACGGTAGCCGGGGCCGAGGTCGGCGATGACCCGGCGCCAGTAGCCCTGGGTGGCGAACTGGCCGTTGAGGTAGACCACCGGGGTTCCGGTGCCGCCGGTGTCGGTGACGGCCAGTTCGGTGTCGTCGATTGTCACCATGCCGGTCCAGGGGGCGATGGTGCTGGTGGGGTTCGAGGAAGTCATTGTCGTGTCCTTGCGTTGCGGTGTTCGGCATTTACTGATGACTAAAAGGTAGATTGCGTTCACTCATCTGTCAACAGTCAACTTGAGTGAAAATGCGTGGTAGAGAACGATAAAGCGCTGATAGTGCAATGACAATGAGCGTGAATGCAACGGGCTCGTGCGTTGCGCTTTGCAATGAAATGAAGGTGAATGCATACTGGGCGTGGTGCGGGCCACCCGCTTCGTACCGGTCGACAGAGAGGTGACCAGCAGCGATGCCCGGAGGCAGACTCACCGACGCGGACCGTCAGCACATCGCCGCGGGGCTCGCGGACGGACTCGGCTACGCCGAGATCGGGCGCGCGCTCGGCCGGCCGGCCTCGACGATCATGCGCGAAGTCACTCGCAACGGCGGACCCGACGACTACCGGGCCGAACGCGCGCAGGCAGCCACCCAGCAGCGCGCACGCCGCCACAAGCAGGCCCAACCGCTCGCGCCACCGATCCCCGACGGTGGTTACGGGCGCGACCCCCGCGCGGTCGCCGACTTTACCGAGTCGTTCACCGCGCTGCTCATCGAACAGGGTCTGCCCCGGATGGAAGCCAGAGTGCTTGCCTGCCTGCAGATCACCGACTCCGGAGCGCTCACCGCCGCCGAGTTGGTCGCGCGACTACGCGTGAGCCCGGCCTCGATCTCCAACGCGGTCGCTTTTCTCGAACAGCAGGGCATGCTGCGCCGAGAACTGGTTCCCGGTGAACGGCGCGAGCGCTACCTCGTCGACGACGACATCTGGCTGCGCAACCTCGTCGCCTCGGTGCAGATGCAGAACTCGTTGTCGGCCATGACCCGGCGCGGCGTCGAGATCCTGGGCCCCGATACCCCGGCCGGCGCCCGCTTCGAACAATCCGCCGAGTTCGTCGCCATCGTCGGCGCGGCACTGCGTCAGGCCATGGAGCAGTGGCGAGTGCGCCTGGCCGAACGCAGCGCCGAACGCGAGTAGCGATCGCGCGACCCCGTGCATCGCCTGCCAGCCGCCGGGTCGTCTCCGGCCCGCCGAAATACGTTCTGCAACAGCCGAATACCGGGTCTAACCCTTGGCTGTGAGGACTATCCGCGCCACCAGCGCTCGGTGATCGGCGCCGGGTACGGCGACAGTTTCGACGCTGGTGGCGCGGGCATTCGCGAGCAGGAAATGGTCGATGCCCACCAGCGGCGGGATGGCCTTGTCGGTCGGGTAGGTGACCAGGTGACCCGCGCCGGCTTGGACCGCCGCGTCGGCGAAACGCCCCGACGCCAGGGCGCGGAAGCGGGCATGGTCGTAGGTGGCGTTGAAATCGCCGCCGGCGATCACGGGGCGATCGGTGGGGGACAGGCGCAGGATCTCGTGCAAGCGGGCGAGCTCGTCGGCCCAGACACCGGTGTCGTAGACGGGCGGGACGGGATGGAAGGCGTAGATCGCGACCGGGCCGAGCTCGGGGACGGTGGCGGTGGCCGAGATCTGATTGAGGACGTAGCCGTCGTATTCGACGGTGTCCGACAATGGGAATCGGCTCCAGATACCGGTACCGCTGGCAGTCTGGCCCGGTGCGAGGTAGCGGTGGGGCAGCAACTCGTCGAGGCCGGCCTGCGACAAGCTCGCCACGGCCGCGCGGGTGAGCTCGTTGACGGTCAGAATGGCGATGTCGCGCGCACGCACCTGGTCGACGAGCGCCCGCGGATCGGCACCGTCGAAGAGCAGATTGGCCTGCATCGCCACGATCGGCTGTCCCCGACCACCGTTCTGTGCGACATACAGCGGCACCTGTGTCGCGATCCCCGCGCCCGCCACCACCACGGCCACACCGGTCGCGATCCACTGCCTGGTCACCGTGAAACCGGCGACGCCGAGCACCGCACCGCCCATCAGATAGGGCGCCCCCGAAGCCGCGAGGACGAGCGGCTCCAGCGGCCAGCGGATGAAATGCAAGGCGACCCCGGCAGCGCCGATCGCCGTCGCGGCACCGGCCAGCACGCGGACACCGACTCGGACAACCTGCGCTCGCATCACAACAGCCAAGCACGCCACCGGGACGCAGGCGAATTCCTAGTTCTGCTCACGCCGAGTTCGGCGCGCGAGCAGCGGCGCAAGGGTCCTGAGGGCGGCAGGTGGCGCGACGGGTGCGCGAATGGTGGTAGGAAAGGGGACGTGTCGGCATCTGGCGAGAATTCTGGTTCGAACGGGCGGTCCCGCGCGGAAGACGAGGTGGTGGAGCTGGTCAGCAAGCTGATCCAGTTCGACACCTCCAACACCGGGGAGCTGTCCACCACCAAAGGTGAGCGTGCGTGCGCCGAGTGGGTGGCACAGCAGTTGCACGAGGTCGGTTACGAGACCGAATACGTCGAATCCGGTGCGCCCGGGCGCGGGAACGTGTTCGCGCGGTTGAAGGGCGCCGATTCCAGCCGCGGGGCGCTGATGATCCACGGGCACCTCGATGTGGTGCCCGCCGAGGCCGCCGACTGGAGCGTGCACCCGTTCTCGGGCGCGGTGCGCGACGGCTACGTGTGGGGGCGCGGCGCGATCGACATGAAGGACATGGTCGGGATGACGCTGGCGCTGGCCCGCCAGTTCAAGGCCGAGGGCACGGTTCCGCCGCGCGATCTGGTGTTCGCGTTCCTGGCCGACGAGGAGAACGGCGGCAAATGGGGCTCGCAGTGGCTGGTCGAGCACCGGCCCGACCTGTTCGACGGTGTCACCGAGGCCGTTGGTGAGGTCGGCGGGTTCTCGCTGACCGTGCCCCGCCCCGACGGCACCGAACGCAGGCTCTACCTGGTGGAGACCGCGGAGAAGGGCCTGGGCTGGATGCGGTTGCGTGCCAAGGCCCGCGCCGGGCACGGGTCGTTCCTGCACGAGGACAACGCCGTCACCATCCTCGCCGAAGCTGTCGCGCGCCTGGGCCGCCACACCTTCCCGGTGGTGCTGTCGGACTCGGTGGCCGAGTTCCTCGCCGCGGTCAGCGAGGAGAGCGGGCTGGCGTTCGACCCGCACGGACCCGATATCGAAGGTCAGCTGGCCAAGCTGGGCACCATCTCGCGCATCATCGGCGCCACCCTGCGCGATACCGCGAATCCGACGATGCTGCAGGCCGGGTACAAAGCCAACGTCATCCCCCAGACCGCGGAGGCCGTGGTCGACTGCCGGGTGGTGCCGGGACGGCAGGCGGCGTTCGAACGTGAGGTCGACGAGCTGATCGGACCCGACGTGGAGCGGGAATGGATCACCAAACTCGACTCCTACGAGACCACCTTCGACGGCCACCTCGTCGACGCCATGAACGACGCGGTCCTGGCCCACGACGCCGACGGCCGCACCGTGCCCTACATGCTGTCGGGTGGCACCGACGCGAAAGCGTTCGCCCGCTTGGGGATTCGCTGCTTCGGTTTCGCACCGTTGCAGCTGCCTCCCGAGCTGGACTTCACCGCCCTGTTCCACGGGGTGGACGAGCGGGTGCCGGTGGCATCACTGGAATTCGGCACCCGGGTGCTGGAACACTTCCTTCTGCACAGCTGACCTCGACCCGAAAGGTCCTCGATGACTTACAACCCGTATGACGCGTTGCCGCAGGTGCCCTCGTTCACCGTTACCTCCGCCGACATCACCGATGGTCAGCCCTTGGCCAACGATCAGGTGTCGGGAGTGTTCGGTGCCGGCGGCAAGGACATCTCGCCGCAGCTGAGCTGGTCCGGATT
The DNA here is from genome assembly GCF_053608345.1 of Nocardia sp. NPDC055050. Lineage (NCBI taxonomy): Bacteria > Bacillati > Actinomycetota > Actinomycetes > Mycobacteriales > Nocardiaceae > Nocardia > Nocardia sp. NPDC055050. The sequence goes on along the minus strand of NZ_JBSGVG010000003.1, from coordinate 176,529 downwards.
CCCCGAGGGCACGCAGAGTTTCGCGGTGACGGTGTACGACCCGGACGCACCGACCGCGTCGGGGTTCTGGCACTGGGCCGTGGCCAATATTCCGGCATCGGTCACCACCCTCGATACCGGTGCGGGCAGCGAAGGCGGCAGCCTGCCCGCCGGTGCGGTGAACTTGCGCAACGACGGTGGTTTTCCCGGCTTCGTCGGTGCGGGACCGCCGAAAGGCCATGGTCCACACCGGTATTTCGTGGTCGTGCACGCCGTCGACGTGCCCGAACTCGAGGTCGGACCCGACGCCACGCCCGCCTACCTGGGGTTCAACCTGTTCTTCCACACCCTGGCCAGGGCCACCCTGATCGGGACCTACGAACAGAACTGAGAACGCGCAACGGCGGTGGCCCTGAGACTTCCAGGGCCACCGCCGTTTTCGCAACTACTTCACGTTGACGACATGCTCGGGCGGGGTCGCGGCGTAGAGCTCGGCGATGGTCTCGGCGTACTTGTTCGAGATCGGGGTCCGCTTGAGCGACATCTTCGGGGTCAGCTCGTCACCGCCGGGCTCCCACAGGTTCTCGACGATCACGAAACGCTTGATCTGCTCCACCCGCGAGAGCTTGCGGTTGCCCGCGAGCACCGCTTCCCTGACCTCGTCGACGATCTCCTTGCGCCGGGCCAGTTCCGCGTGGGTGGCGTCGGTGGCGCCGAAGTCCTTGGCGCGCAAGGCCGCGACGTCGGGGTCGAGCATGATCAGGGCGGTGATGTAGGCGCGGGCCTCGCCGATCGCGACGGCCTGGCCGATCATCGACGAGGCCGCCTTCATGGCGTTCTCGATATTGGAGGGGGCGATGTTCTTGCCCGCTTCGCTGATGATCAGTTCCTTCTTGCGATCCACGATGCGCAGGTAGCCGTCGGCGTCGAGGGTGCCGATGTCGCCGGTGTGCAGCCAGCCGTCGTCGTCGATCGCCTCGGCGGTCTTGTCGGGCATGTTGCGGTAGCCGGGGGTGATGATCGGGCCGCGCAGCAGCACTTCACCGTCGGCGTCGAGACGCAGTTCGCACCCGTCCATCACCCGGCCGACCGAGCCCGGGCGCGGTTTGTCGAGTTCGGTGTAGGTGCCGACGCCCGCGGTTTCCGACATCCCCCACACCTCGGTGACGGCGAAGCCGAGGCCGAGGAAGTACTCGAGGGTCTCCGGCGGTACCGGCGCGGCACCGGAGGCCGCACACTTCAGCTCCGCGAACCCGAGCGCGTCACGCAGTTTCGCCAGCACGAGCGTGTCGGCGATCTTGTGCTGCACGCCGAGTACCAGCGAACTCTCACCGGCCAGCTTCGCCTTGGCCTGCGCGACGCCGACACCGATCGCCCAGTTGGCCAGTGCCTTCTTGACCGGGCTCGGCTCGACCGCGAGCTTGTTCTCGATCCCCGCCTTGATCTTCTGCCACACCCGCGGCACACCGAAGAACACCGTCGGACGGGCGTCCGGCAGAGCGGCGGCGATCTCCCGCGGATCGGTGACGGTGGTGATCTGGATGCCGGTGAGCAGGCTCATCGCATGCGCGGAGATGCGGTCGGCGACGTGCGCGGCGGGCAGATACGACACCGCGCGGTCGTCGAAACCGACCGGCAGCGGACCCGAGACCAGGCCGACGACCTGGGCGATCACATTGCTCTGGGTGAGCTCGACGCCCTTGGACGGGCCGGTGGTGCCGGAGGTGTAGATCAGGGTGGCCAGGTCGCCGGGTTGGACCGCCTGCCAGGCCGCGTCGAAATCGAAGTCCGGTGCGGGATCGGATTCGAGCTCGGCCAACGTGACGGTGCCCTCGGCGGTGCCGTCGACGATGACGGTGTGCTCGATCTCGGCGCCCGAGGCGCGGATGGTGTCGAGGAACGCCTGCTCGGTGATGACCACCGTGTTGCCCGCGTTGGCGAACACGTGCGCGATCTGTTCGGTGGAGCTGGTGTTGTACACCGAGAACGGGATGGCGCCCAGGTGCAGGGCGGCTGTGTCGATCAGGTTGAACTCGGGTCGGTTGGTGAGCATGATGCCGACCGCGTCACCGTGACGCACACCGAGTTTCGCCAACCCGGCGGCCAGTGCGCGCACCCTCGTCGCATATTCGGCCCAGGTGATCTCCTGGGTGCCACCGACCGTGCGCAAGGCGATCTGGTCGGGCCGCAACGCGGCGGTCTGCTGGAAGGCGGCGGGCACGGTGTGCACCGTGACCCCGGATGCGTGCGCGAAACCGATGTCTGTCATATCCCTGTTCCCATAGGCCGAGCTGGACGCCGAGCCAATGCGAGCGAAACTGCCTCGTTGTCTCGAGACAGGGGCGGCAACAGTGGCGTGGCTCACTTATCGTAACCGGACATACGGGATTACGAGGGGGGTTACCGGCGACCTCGTGGTCGCCACCACGACCGCGCCCGCTCCGATCGCTGCTCGTCGGCGAGCGGATCGGCGGGGATGGTGTGCTGGCGGTGGCGCCGTTTGGCCTGCAGATATTGCCTGCCGCGCGGGGAGTGCAAGGCGATGGTGAGGGCGACGGGCTCGACGGTGATCCCGGCCTCGGTCAGCGCCCGGCACTTGTCGGGGTTGTTGGTGAGCAGCCGGACCCGGGTGAGTTCGAGGTCGCGCAGAGCGTGCGCGGCGGGCTCGTAGCGGCGGGTGTCGGCGTCGAGGCCGAGGCGCCGATAGCTGTCGAAGGTGTCGGTGCCGGACTGTTCGCTCTCCCGGTAGCCGCGGGCCTTCCAGATCAGGCCCGCCCCGCGACCTTCCTGTTCGAGGTAGACGAGCACACCGGCGCCCTCGGCCTGGATGCGGTCCATCGACTCGGTGAGCTCCCCGCCGCAGTCGCAGTCGTCGGAGCCGAGACCCTCGCCGTAGAGGCATCGCGAGTGCACCCGCACGAGGCAGCCGTCGCGGGGCTCGCCGAAGAGGAAAAGGTGCCCGCCGTCGTCGCGGTCCGGGATCTCGATCACCCGAATCGGTAGCTGCTTGCCTTGGCGACCCAGTCGGTGTGCGGTATCGGCACCGGTTTCCCCGGTCCTGGCACCGCCGAACGACAGAATGGTCAACGATCCTCCGTGCGTGGACAGGGCGACAAGGCGCCGATGCCGGACAGGCGTGAGCTGAATGTCGCGACCTTACCCCCGGATCAGGCCGGGGGCGCGTACAGGCGCACGATGCGGTCGATCTCCTCGGCACTCGGCATCGACACCGCCACCGCGCCCAGATTCTGGGTCGGAATCATCGCCGCGGTCGCCCACACGAAATCAGTTGCGGTGAGCGGGGTTCCGGAATTGACGAGACGATAGGCCAGCGCGCCGGTGAAGGCGGCGGCGGCACCGACCGAGGCCTTGAGTACCTGCGGGAAATGGTCGATGACTGTCTCGATCGTGTCGGAGGCGACCACACACCGGAAGTTCTCGACTGTGCACACGGTACCGACTCCGAGGCCACGCAACAGCCGGGCGATATCGGCGGCGGATTCGGCGGATACATCGGGCAGCAGCGCGTCGAGGTCCGCGGCCGCGCCGACGAGGTAGTCGACCGCACCCAGATGTCGATACAGGCTCTGCGGCACCGGCATGGCCGGTGTCGGACACACGATAACGGGTGGTTTGGGTCGCATCTGCGACACCATCGACAGCACCTGCTCGATCACCGAAGGTGGCGGTTCGAAACTCAGGATCACCGCATCCGAGGCTTCCAGGGCGGCGCGGAGTTCGGGACGGTGGAGGTCTTCGTCTTGGAGCTGGACGCGATTGTCACGGCAGCCGATGATCCGGCTTTCGCCGTTGGGGGTGATCACCACGGCGGTGACCAGCGACGTCGCGAACGGAACAACTTTGACCAGGTCGAGGTGGACGCGTTCGGATTCGATGAATTCGAGGATGCGACGGCCGTATTCGTCGCCGCCGACGGCACAGACCAGATGCACGCCGATGCCGAGACGGGCTGCCGCGACCGCCCGGTTCAGCCCTTTGCCGCCGGGGTGCCCGGTAAAGCTGCCGCTGGCCGCGTTGTCGGCGGCCGGGAAGGAGTCGACCCGGTAGAGGTGATCGATGACGGCGTCACCGAAGACCGTGACGACACCGCGTTGCGCGGGCACGGCGGTGGGTTGGGCGACGGAGGGTCCGGCCATCGGATAGCCGGAATCGGTGGCGAGCAGCCCGGCGAGCGCGGTGAAGGCGTTGTGTTCGGAGACCGTACGCAACCGTTTGACAGTGGGAGCCTCCGGAACGGGGTCGACATCGAGCAGGGTGTGCAGCGCGATCCACTGCTCGGTCAAGGCCTCTCGACGTTCCCCGAGGTTGTCTGCGTACAGGCGTTCGACATCGACACCCACGCCGGAGCGGTCGCGGAACAGCCCGAGCGAGAGTGCCGCGTCCACGATCAGCCGGTCCGTCGGCGCCAGCCACTGCGTGACCTCGCGCACCACGGGCAGGATCGAGGCCTCGACACTGGCGCCGGTACGCCGTGCGTGCCGGCGCACCGACAGCAGCTCTAGCAGCGGCGCAGCGTCGATCTCGGTGTGGCGCAGGCGTTCTGCGTTCAAGCCCGCGTACTTGCCCAGCCTGGCCAGGATGGAGCGGATCGCGGCGACGCGGGCGTCCTGGGGAACCATCGGCATGCTGCCTCCCGTCCACTTGTCGAGGCTGGCGCGCACCCGATCGGGGCGGACGCCGCACTGCGATCGCCACAATGCCGGGTTTGCCACGCCCGAAATCTGGCAATTACCTACTAACAATGGCAATTGACCAAGACAATTGGCAAATGCCACACTGGATTACGGGGAGTGGATGCCCCGCCAGACGCTCGGGGAGGGCGCAGCGCCCCGCCGGGGAAGGCAGGTCCGCGATGGTTATTCATGGCACCGACGACACGTTACGCAGCGACCGCACGCCGGAATTCGCCCAGCGAACCGACACCGGCGGCTGGCGATTGAGCTGGTTGCCCGAGTACACCCTCACCCGTGAGCAGGCCTGGGCGGGCATGGAGCTCGACGAACTCGTCAGCGATCTCGCCGCTGTGCACGACCGGCTCGCGCACGCCGAGATCAGTGCCCGCGCCGATCTGCTCGGCATCATCTGGCAGCAGGCTCTGATCAAGCTCGCCAAGCGCATCGACGCTCGCCGGGACGGCGACGACGCGCCAGCAGGGGAGTCGTTGCACGATCCACCGGCGCAACTGTCCCGGCTACGCCCGGCCCGATCGATGCACGACGACCGGGCGCCCCAGGCGAACTACGGCTGAGAACTCAGGCCGAGTGGGCGCGGTGCTCGGCGCCGACGGCGTCGGACAGGCGGGCGTAGCCACCCGCGCGCAGGTTGGCGGCGATGCCGCGGTGGACACGGGTGGTCCAGAAGGGGCCACCGTAGATGAACCCGGTGTAGCCCTGCAGCAGGGTGGCCCCGGCAAGGATGCGGGCCCAGGCCTGCTCGGGGGTTTCGATGCCGCCCACCGAGATCAGGACCACCCGATCGCCGACGCGGGTGTAGAGGCGGCGCAGGACCTCCAGCGCACGTTCCGCCACGGGGGCGCCCGACAGCCCGCCCGCGCCCATGGCTTCGACCTCGGCGGCCGGGGTGGCCAGGCCGTCACGGCGGATGGTGGTGTTGGTGGCGACGATGCCCGCCAGACCCAGCTCGACCGCGAGGTCGGCGACGGCGTCGATGTCGTCGTCGGACAGGTCGGGGGCGATCTTCACCAGGACCGGCACCGACACGCTGTCGAGCACAGCCTGCAGGATCGGGCGCAGCGACTCCACGGCCTGCAGGTCACGCAGGCCGGGGGTGTTGGGGGAGGAGACGTTGACGACGACGAAGTCCGCGAGCGGACCGAGTAATCGGGCGCTGGTCGCGTAATCGCCCGCGGCGGCGTCGGGTTCGGTGACCTTGGTCTTGCCGATGTTCGCGCCGATCGGGACGGTGGGGCGCGCGCCGTGCAGGCGAGCGGCCGCGGCGGCGGCACCGTGGTTGTTGAAACCCATCCGGTTGATCAGGGCGTGGTCGGCGGGCAGCCGGAACAGTCGCGGCGCGGGGTTGCCGGGCTGGGCATGCGCGGTGACCGTGCCGATCTCGGCGAATCCGAAACCCAGTGTGCCCCAGGCATTCGCGCCGTCGGCGTTCTTGTCGAAACCGGCGGCCAGACCCAGCGGCGCGGGGAAGTCGACACCGAACGCGGTGGTGGCCAGGATCGGGTCCCCCACCACGGTGAGCTTGCGGGCCAGCCAGCGCGTCGGCGGGAACCAGGTGGCGAAACGCAGCGCGGCGAACACCAGGTGATGCACCCGCTCCGGCGGGATCAGGAACATCAGGCGTAACAGGAGGGCGTACATGGTCGGCTCACAATCCGGGTTCGGGCACAGGCAGGACGGCATTCTTGCGGCGGCGCAACAGCACCCGGCGACTGCCGTCGGTGTAGGCGCGCACCCGGGACAACTCCCAGCCACCGAATTCGGCCTGGATGGCCAGTCGCATCGAGGCGGTGACACGGTTGACCTCGGGTGGCAGCCGCAGGGGCACGTATTCGTAGTCGTCGTTGCTGGTTTCCCAGCTCGGCGGTAACGCCGAGCGCGCATTGCGAGGTGTGGCCATCACTGCCCTCTCTTTTGCTCTTGCACGCCGATCCGCTGCAGGCCATCGCCCGCGGCCGAGGCGACGAACAGGTCGCCGGTGCGTTCGTCGACGGTGATCGCGTCGGGTTGGCGCAGTGTCGCCAGCCTGGCCACCTCGACACCGATGCCGGTCGACAGGTCGTAGCCGACGACCTCGTTGCTCAGCGTGGCGCTCACCCACACCAGCTCCGACCGCGAGTCGTAAGCGAGCGCGTAAGGCGATGATGATACCGGGAAACGCTGGCGCAGCACGAGCGGACCGGCCGAGTAGACCAGCAGTTCACCGCCCGCGGTGTCGGCCACGATGATGCGGCCGTGCGGGTCGGTGATGGCGTTGGTGGCGCCGTCGCCCGCGCGCAGCATCAGGCCGAGCGCGTCCTCGCGCACCGCGACGACGGCGGTTTGCTTGCGGTCGAGCACAGTGATGTTCTCGCCGGTCACCGCGATCGCGTCGGCCGAGACGAGACCGGTGATCGTGCGGGTGACGGTGCCGTCGGCGTTCAGTTCGCGCACGGTGCCGTCGGCGGTGCCGACGACGAGTGTGCCGTCGGTGCGAGTGTGCACGCTGTGCACGTCACCGTCGACAGCGGTCTCGGTGAGCGCGCCGGTGCCCGCATCCACCCGCAGAACCCGGTTGGGGGCGGCGACGAGGACCTCTCCCGGCCTGCCCTGAGCCAGCGCCGCGCCGGCGGCGGGGAGGGCGACCGCGCGTGAGGTTGCCGGTGCGGCGGGGTCGATCAGCGACAGCGTGGTGCCCGCGGTATCGAGGGCGGCGAGCAGACCGGTCGAGTGTTCGGCGAGCAGTGCTTTGGTCGCGGCCGCGGCGAAGACCCGCCCCGCGGGATCGACCGCGGCGGGCGAGACCGCCGCGGTCGCGGGCGCCCTGGTCGGCACATCGGGACCGCCGTCTTCACCGCTGCACCCGGTCAGTACCACCAAAACCGCCGCGCCGACCAACGCAGAGGCGACCGAGCCACGAGGGCGCATGCACCGAACTCCTTCAATCCGCACGAGGTGACTGCCTTGATCACCATCTGACCATGATGACTCACCAGTAGCTCCGACCGGGTATCTGGCGTCGGAGCTGTCGGTGACGCGCGTTACTGTTGACGTGTCGAGCAATTGATCGCCATGCAACGGCAGGAGATCCCCACGATGACCGACCGGACACCGGCGGGTTTCGGCATCGATGACATCTCTGTGGGACCGTTCGCCCACGGCTTCGGCACCACCGACGACGGTCACCCCTTCGCCTTCCGCACTCACCGCGCCACCCTCACGGTGCAGATCTATCGCGCCGACCTGGGCGACGCGGTGCCCAGATCCGACGACGTGGTGGCCCAAGCCCAGGCGCAGGTGACCGACATCGACCTCGGCGACGAACGCAGCGTCAGCGCCTTCGTGCGCGATCTACTCCTCGACGCCGACCCTGTCGAGGCGCCCGCAACCAGTGACATCTCCACAGTTCGCGCCATCCTGGGACGGATCAGTGCCGTCATTGATGGTATGTAGATGGTGATGTCTTCCACACTTTCCGCCAGGGCCGCTGCGGCCACCGCCTGCCTCACGGCCCTCGTCGCCCTCGCCGCGTGCGCGGGAACCACCGACGAGGCCTCGGTCGACGCCGCACGGTCTTCGGCCAACGCCTCCCTCGCTTCCTCCGTCGCGACCTCGGCCAGCAAGGCCAATGTGCCGCTGCCGACCGCCCAACAGCTCGACGCGCAGATCAAACGCGCGCTCGACCCCAACCTGCCCGATGTCGAACGCACCGAACTGATCGAAGACGGCGCCGCGTTCTCCGACGCCATCCCCGACATGTACAAGGCGCTGCGCGACAACCCCCACGCGGTGTACGGCGTCGTCGACCCGGTCTTCGACAACCGTGACGGCACACTCACCGCCACCATGCGCCTGGACAAGGACGGTTCGGGCACCAACGTGCGCACCACCATCGTGCATTTCGTGTTGCTCGACGGTAAGTGGAAGATCTCGCGCACCGACCTGTGTGGCATCCTGCGCTCGGCCGACTACCGCACCGCCGCCTGCGGCTGAGATGCGCGAATCTCGATCCATGCGGTGGGGCAGGTTCGTCTACCGCCACCGATTCCTCGTGCTCGGCTTCTTCGTGCTGACCGTGCTGATCTCGGGGTGGTTCGGTCGCGACCTCGCCGACCGCTACACCCAGGAGGGCTGGTTCGACGAGTCGAGTCAGTCGGTGGCGGCGTCCAAACTGGCCGATGACATTTTCGGCCGCGACACCGACGGCGATCTGATCGTCATCTACACCGCCCCACCCGGCACCACTGTCGACGATCCCGCCGTCCGCGGACCGGTGACGGCCGCCCTGGCCGACCTGCGCAAACAGCACGGTGAGCGCATCCACAAGATCGACAGCTACTGGGACAGCCCCTTCTCTGCCAATGCCTCCGACCCGACCAAACAGCACGCGTTCGCCAGCATCGGGCTGGCCGGGGGCGGCGGAACCGCGACGGTCAACAACTACCTCGCGCTGAAACCCCATCTGCACGCCGATGTCCCCGGCGCCGGGCCCGGCGGGACGACAGTGCAGCTGGCAGGGCTGCAGCCGGTGGTCGAGGGCATCAATATCGGGATGCAGCACGACATCAAGCGCGCCGAGATCATCGCCTTGCCGATCGTGGCGATCCTGCTGTATTTCGTGTTCGGCGGGGTGATCGGCGCACTGCTGCCGGTGCTGATCGGTGGGCTCACCATCCTCGGCACCTCCGGGATCTTGCGGGTGCTCACCGCCCATATCGAGGTCAACGTGTTCGCCAGCGCGGTGATGACGTTGGTCGCGCTCGGATTGGCGATCGACTACGGACTGTTCACGGTGACCCGGTTCCGGGAGGAACTCTCGGCCGGGCGATCGGTCGAGGACGCGACCGCGCGGACCGTCGCCACGGCGGGGCGCACGGTGCTGTTCTCCGCGGCGATCATCGCTTTGAGCCTCGGTGCGCTGTTCATCTTCCCGAACGGGGTGCTGCGCTCGGTGCCCTACGGTGGCATCTCCGCGGTGATGCTGGCGGCGCTGCTGTCGGTCACCGCGCTGCCCGCCGCCTTGAGTATCGCCGGCCACCGGATCGACTGGCTGGGCTGGAAACGTTTCTCGCGCAGCAAGACCGAAGCCGAGATCGATGCCGGGTTCTTCTCCCGGCTGGCGCAGTGGGCGATGCGACGGCCGTGGGCGGTGGTGATCCCGATCGTGCTCGGACTGCTCGCGCTGAGTATTCCGTTGCGCCACATCGAGTTCGGTGGGATCAGCGAGAAATACCTGGCGGCCGACAACCCCGCGCGGGTGGCCCAGGAAGACTTCGATCACCTGTTTCCCGGTTTTCGCACCGAACCGCTGAAACTGATCGTGGTCGGTGCCTCACCCCAGCAGTTGAGCGATATCCGGTTCGAGGCCAATCAGGTTCCCGGACTGACCGGGCGGTTCGAACCTGCGGCGGCGACCAAGGACAACGTCAACGTGCTCTCCGCCGGGCTCGGCGACAAACGCGACGCCGACCGCGTGATCGACGCACTGCGTGCGCTGCCCGCCCCACCGGGCGTGCAGGTGATGGTCGCCGGCATCCCCGCGCTCGAACGCGACAGCATCAACGGGTTGATCGACGGGTTGCCACTGCTGTTGGCGATCCTGATCGCGGCGGCGCTGGCATTGATGATCGTGGCGTTCCGGTCGGTGATCCTGGCGGTGAAGGCCGTCGCGATGAGCGCGCTCAGCCTGGTCTCGACCCTGGGTGTGCTGACCTGGATCTTCGTGGAAGGGCATGGGTCCGGGGCATTCCAGTTCACGCCGGGACCGCTGATGTTCGCGGTAGTGGCCTTGATCGTGACGGTGATCTTCGGATTGTCCACCGACTACGAGGTATTCCTGCTGTCCCGGATCGCCGAGAAACGGGCCGCGGGCGCCGATGCCGCCGAATCCATCCGCTACGGCGTGGCCCACACCGGCGGGGTGATCACTTCGGCGGCCGCGATCCTGATCGTGGTGACCGGCGCGTTCGGCTTCTCGGATCTGGTGCTGATGAAATACATCGCCTACGGGATGATCGTGGCCCTGATCATCGACGCCACGATCATCCGAATGGTGCTCACCCCGGCCCTGCTGAAGATCATCTGGAAATAGCCCGCTCAGAACTGCTGATTGCCGTAATCGCGGAACCAGGCCACGATCTGGTCGTGGTCGGCGGTTGTGGCCAGTGCCAGCAGGAGCAGCAGGCGTGCCTTCTTGGGTGCGAGGTCGCCGCCGCTGACGACGCCCATACTCGGGTCCACGGTGATCGCGCCCGAGCCGTAGCCGTTGGTGGCGACCAGGGCGATGCCCTTGGTCGTCATCGCGGCGCTCGCCTGGCTCGGAGACGGAGTGCCCGCGAACACGATGCCCTTGGCGCCCGCGGCGACGGCGGCGGTGATGGGCTCGGCGGGGGCGTCGAGGTAGCTGTGGGCGATGTCGACACGGGGGAGGGTGTCGCGGGGGATCGTGGTGAGGTCGAACGGGGTCGTCCAGCGGGCGGGGTCGTCGCAGCGTTGGACGCGGGCGGGGGCGCGTTGCACGCGGATGCCCGCCTGGTCGATGGTGCCGAGGTCGCCGTATTCGTGGGTGGTGAAGGTGTGTACGCGGGTCGAGTCGGTTTTGGTGGCGTCGCGGGCGGGCAGGATCTGCTCGTTGAGGGCGATGACCGTGCCGAAGCAGGTGGTGCGGTTGCTCGCCGCGAGACGGATCGCGTTGTACAGGTTGATCGGTCCGTCGCTGCCGATCGCGGTCCACGGTCGCATCGCCCCGGTCACGACCACCGGTTTCGTGCTGCGCACGGTGAGGTCGAGGAAGTAGCTCAGTTCTTCCATGGTGGCCGAACCGGTGCTGACCACGACCGAATCATGGTCGCGGAGGCGACGTTCGACCAGTTGCGCCAGGTCGTAGAGGTCGGCGACGGTGTATTCGCCGGATCCCTTCTGCCCGAAGTCCTCGGTGGTCACGGCGGCGACGTCACCGATTTCGGGGCGCAGCGAGTCGACGAGTTCGGCGATCGGGCGGGTGCCCGACCGATAGGTTTCGAGGTCGGTGCGCCGGTCGGAGGTGCCTGCGATGGTGCCGCCGAGACCGATCACCGCGACTCGTTGCGCGGCACCGGCCGGTGCGGAGTCGGCTGAGCTGACACCGATTCCGGCACCGGCGACGGTTCCGGCGAGAGCGATCGTGGCGGCGATTTTCGAGACTGTGGGCATGTCACTCACGCTAGGAACGCCACGTGCCCGACCACATCACTCCCGCGCGGTACCTCGATCTGATACCGAGGTACCGCGCGGGCCAGATCAGATCGTCTTGATGATGCCGCCGTCGATCACCACGTCGGCGCCGAGGATGTTGGCGGACTTGGCCGAGGCGAGGAAGGCGATCAGCGCGGCGACCTCGGCGGCTTCGGAGATCCGGCGCGAGGCGATGTCGAACTGTTCGGGCAGCGCCTCGAGCAGTTGCTCGTGGGAGATGCCTTGGGCGGCAGCCAGTTTGGCGCCGATGCGGTGTTCGTCGCGCCAGATCCTGGTGCCGACGGGGCCGGGGGAGACGGTGTTGACCCGCACGCCCTGCGGGCCGAACTCCTCGCTGAGCCGTTTGCCGAGGGAGGTGAGGGCGGCTTTGGCTTCGCTGTAGCCAGTGGGGCCCACCGCGGGCAGGTGCGCGTTGATGGACGAGACGTTGATGATGGTGCCGCGGCGATCGAGCAGGCTCGGCAGCGCCGCGCGGGTGGCCCGGATCGCGCTGAACAGATTGATGTCGAGGAAGTGGTGCCACTGGTCGTCGGTGGTGTCGAGGAACCCGGCCAGCGTGAGCCGATCCGGGTCGCCGCCGCCGACATTGTTGATCAGGATGTCGATGCCGCCGAGTTCCTCCAGCGCGGTGTCGATGACTGTGGCGACGCCCTGCGCGGTCCCCAGATCGGCGGCGACCGTCGCGGCCGCGACCTTGTCGAGCTCGGGAGTGATCGTGCGTGCGGCGCCGACGACACGCACGCCCTCCGCGGCGAGTGTTTCGGCGACGGCCAGACCGATGCCGCGTGAGGCTCCGGTGACGACGGCGGTCTTGCCGGTGAGTTCGAGATCCATGCTCGTACCTTTCTTGAACTACAGGTCAATAATTAGGGCATGCGGAAAGTGCTGGTGGGAAGGGGGTTTCAGAGGGTGGTCAGTGCTACGTCGACGAGGCGGTAGAGCTGGGCGGCATCGTTGGTCTTCGCCATGAGACGCAGACCCGCGCTGGTGGTGAACAACAGGGCCGCAATCGAATTCGGGTCCACCTCACGGTCGACGTCGCCGTCGCGGCGGCCCTGGTCGATACGGGCTGCCAGGGTGGCGACGATGCGTTGTTCGATGCCGCGCAACACCGCGGTGGCTGCCGCGTCGTGACCGCCGAGTTCTGCCGCGGTGTTGACGGCGAGGCAGCCGCGCCGGGTCGGCGAGGCCATGTCGAGATCGACCGCGGCGCGCAGGTATTCGCGCAGACACTCGCGGGTGGTTCCGGGCCGGGACATGTAGTCCTCGGCCATGGCCACGCCGAGTCGGCCGTAGCGGTCGAGAACGATGTCGAACAGGGCGCGTTTGCTGCCGAAGGTGTTGTACAGGCTGCCTTTCCCGATGCCGGTGGCATCGGCGAGCTGTGCGGGGGAGGTGTTGGCGTAGCCGTGGGTCCAGAACTGGTCCATCGCACGGTCGAGGACCGTGTCGGTGTCGAAGTTCTGGGGCCTGGCCATGTTTCGACGGTAGACGTTCTATACCTGTAGGTCAATAACTCGGGCGAAAGATCGTGGCCGTGCGTGCCACGATCTCGTGCGCTACTTGCCGATGATGCCGAAAGCATTGCCGTCGGTGTCTTCCAGGACGCAGATACGGGCGCCGGGGCTGACTTCGCGCGGGGCGGTCCGTTCGGTCGCGCCCGCGGCGATCGCCGCTGCTCTGGCCTTGTCCACATCGTCGACTCCGGCGAAGGCGACCGGACCCGCCGTGACGTCACCGCTGGGGTCGAGGCCGATCTGGACGTCTCCGACTGCCCAGCCGACGTAGTACGGCTCGTCGGTGTGGGGTTCGCCGTAGAGGGTGGTGTAGACGGCTTTCGTCGCGGCCAGATCGGATACGGGGATGACGACGCTGGCGATGGTGGGGCTCATCGGATCTCCTCTTACGATAGGAGCGAGCCACGTTCGCGAGCGACGAGTGGACCGATCGTCGTGTGCGATGGTGACCGCGGTGGACGAATGACCTCGGCGCCCAGCCTACTCAGCCCCGCTCAGCCCTCCGTCGCTGCTGCGGCCCGCGTGTCGACCCTTCCTCGACACGGTCGCGTTCGATCAGGACGAACCCGTTGCGTCAGTGGTGACCGCGTTCGGGCAAGACGAGTTGGGCGCCGGTGGCCGGGTGGTCGAAGACGTCGACGGGGTGGTGGTAGACGGCGGTGAGCAGTTCGCGGGTGAGGATCTCGCGCGGGGGGCCATCGGCGGCGACGCGTCCCGCGTCCAAGACGGTGACCCGGTCGGCGTAGGCGGCGGCGACCCCCAGGTCGTGGACCACGACGACCACAGCGGCGCCCTCGGCGGCGCGGGTGGCGGCCAAGCGCAGGACGGCTTCCTGGTGACCGAGGTCGAGGGCCGCGGTCGGTTCGTCCAGCAGCAGGGTGGCGGTGTCCTGGGCCAGAACGCGGGCCAGGGCCACCCGGGCACGCTCGCCGCCCGACAACGACGGGAACACGCGCGTGGCGAGGTGGGTGACGTCGGTGGCGGCCAGTGCCGCGGTGATGAGGGCGTCGTCGTCGCCGGCGGCGGGCGTGTGCAGCCACGGGGCGCGGCCCATGGCGACGACCTCACGCGCGGTGAACGGGAAGCCCACGGCGTGCGATTGGGGCAGCACCGCGCGGCGGCGGGCCATATCGGCGGGGGTCCAGTGCGAGAGCGCGTGGCCTTCGAGTTTGACCGTGCCTGCGCTGGGCTCTAGTTCGCCGGCGAGGGCGGCGAGCAGGCTGGACTTGCCCGCGCCGTTCGGCCCGACGAGCGCGACGATCTCTCCGGCCGCGACCTGGAAGTCGACCTCGTCGAGGACGGTACGGGTGCCCCGCTCGACGGTGAGTCCGGCGGCGCGCAGGGTGACGGCGCCGAGCTCCGGGCGCGTGGGCACGTCGGGGGTTCGTGCGAACAGCGAACGCCAGGAGGCGCGGCGCTCGCGGGTGGTGTCGGTCATCCCCAACCTCCTGCGCGGGCACGGGTGCGGCGCAGCAGCCAGAAGAAGAACGGGCCGCCGATCAGGGAGGTGAGCATGCCCAGTGGCAGGTCCGCGTTGTGGACCAGCGTGCGGGCGACGACGTCGGCGCCGAGCAGCACCACCGCGCCCACGATCGCGCTGAGCGGGACGAGCACCCGGTGGCCGGGGCCGACCATCATGCGCACCAGGTGCGGCACGATCAGGCCGACGAACAAGATGATGCCGCTGAACGCCACGCCCGCGGCGGTGAGCACGGCGACCACCACGATCACCTGCCTGCGCAGCCGCTCCACGTCGACACCGAGGTGGCGGGCCGCGGAATCGCCGAGCGCGAGCAGATCCAGGCGTGGTGCGATGAGAATCGCGGCCAGGATGCCGACCGAGGCCAGCGCCGCCACCACCGCCACCGACTGCCAGGTGGCGCCGTTGAGGCTGCCGAGCTGCCAGAACACGATCTGATCCCGCGCGGCGGGGCTGGCGACGAACAGCAGCAGCGCGATCAACCCGCCGGCGAAGGCGTTGATCGCGACACCGGTGAGGATCAGGGTCACCACTTCGGTGCGACCGCCCGACCTCGACAGCACGTAGACCAGCGCGGTGGTGATCAGACCGGCGACGAAGGCGGCCGCTGCCACCGACCACGCGGCGACGAACGCGCCGCCGACCACGATCACGGTGCCCGCCCCGACCGCCGCGCCGGCCGACACCCCGATGACGCCGGGTTCGGCCAGCGGATTGGCGAACACGCCCTGCAGCAACGCACCCGCTGTCGCGAGCGAGGCGCCGACCAGGACGGCCAGGGCCACGCGAGGGAACCGCACCTCCCACAGCGTCACCTCACCGGCCGGATGGGCGGGCAGGGGCCCGATATCGAGGCCGATCCGGTGCGCCACACTGCCGAGCACCTCGGCGGCGGTCGTGGGAACCTGCCCGAGCACCGCCGACACCACGGCCAGCACGAGCAGGGCGAGCAGCGCGACCGCGAACACGACGGTCACGCGCGTGGCCCGGTGCGCGGTGGGCGGCAGCGGATCAGGAGTGGAGTCGGTGATCCGTGGGGCGTTCGCGGACTCGGTCAGGTCGGGCACCTCGCTCATGCGGTGTCCACCCGGCGCGGTTGCTGATCGCTCATGCCGATTTGCCGTAGACGGCGTCGGACAGCGCGGAGACGACGCGGCCGGTGTTGGGGCCGAAACTGAGGATCACCGCGTCGGACATGTCGACCACGCGCCGATTGCGGCCCGCCGGAGTCTGGGCGATGCCGGGCACCTTCTCCAGTCCCTCGACGCCACCCACCGATTTCAGCCCGTCCGACATCACGAGCAACACATCGGGGGCGGCGGCGATCATCGCCTCGCTGGTGATGGACACGAACGGTTCGTTCACCCCGGAGGCGGTGCCCGCGTCCACGCCACCGATCGCGGTGATCAGCGAATCGGCGCCCGAGCCGCGCCCGGCGATCATGGTGATCGCGGCACTGCGCAGGTACAGGAACGCGATCTTGGGCTGTGGATCCTGCTTCGGCACGCGGGCGGTCGCGGCGGCGATCTCGTCGTGGGTGCGCGCGCCGAGCTGCTTGCCCGCCTCGGGAACGCCCAGTGCGGTGGCCACGGCCTCGATCTGCGGGACGACGCCGTCCATGCTGCGCTCGGGGTCGAAGTAGACGACGGTCACCCCGGCTGCGCGTAGCTGCTCACGCACGGCGGGGGCCGCGCTGGTGGTGTCGGTGAGGAACACCGACGGGCGCAGGTTCAGGACCGCTTCGACGCTGAGGCTGCCGTTGCCACCGGCCACATTGGGCACGGACGCGACGGCGGGGAACGAGGCCGAGGTGCTGCGGCCGACGAGGTTCGCGCCGAGGCCGAGGGCCCAGACGGTTTGGGCGAGGGTGCCGTACCGGTCGACGGCGATGATCCGCGAGGTGTCGGTGATCGTCACGTCGGTGCCGTCATGGGACTGCACCGTCACCGGCAATCGCGGACTCGGCGCGGGTCCGATCGGTACGGGGTCGAGGTCGGCGAGCTGGGCTGTCACCGGCCCACCGGAATTGGCAGTCGATGCAGGATTGCTTGCGGTGCAAGCGACGGCGCCGGTCAGCACCGTCGCCGCGAGCATCGCCGTCAGCACACCACGCAGTTTCATGCAGGTAAGGCTAGCCATCATTCGGAACGGGCGCTCACATCGTCCAGTGCTGCCGCGATCGCTCGCGGCAACTCGAGTGTCTCGGCGGCCAGCACACCGGTGAGCTGACCGATATCGCGGGCACCGACGATCATGCTCGTGATGCCCGGCCGATCACGGATCCAGGCCAGCGCCACCGCCAGCGGCGACGTGCCGAGCCCGTCGGCGGCGGTGACCAGCGCGTCGACCACCCTGGTCGCGCGATCGTCGTCGAGCCTGCGCCGGATCTCGGCCGCGGTCGCCTCGTCGGCACCCCGCGAATCCGCGGGGACACCGTCGCGATACTTGCCGGTCAGGATCCCACCCGCCAGCGGCGCCGACGCGATGACGCCCACCCCATGGTGGCGGGCGGCGGGAATCACATCGTTCTCGGTGCCACGCGCGAGCAGCGAATACGGCGTCTGCGCGGCGCTGATCGGCGCGATCGCGGCCAGACTCGCCAACTGCCACGCCGCGAAACCACGCACCCCCGCGTACCGGGTGCGTCCGGTACGCACCGCGGTCTCGAGGGTTGCCGCGACCTCATCGAGCGGGGTGTACGGATCCCAGGCGGCGATGCTCCAGATGTCGAGATGGTCGGTGCCCAGTTCGAGCAGGGTCCGATCGAGTTGTTTGAGCAGCGTGCGCCGCGACGCGTCGACCACCGGGCCCACCGCCGCGGGCGCGGGCACCGAGTCGCCGACCCCGGCGCCGGGCGCGTGCATCACCACACCCGCGCTTCCGCTGAGCACCAATTCGTCACGCGACACCAGGTCGCCGAGCAGGTCCGCCAGGATCCGCTGCGCCACCCCCTCGCCGTAGACCGGCGAGAGGTCGACGAGCGTGCCACCGGCCTCGGTGAACGCCGCCAACTGCACCGATGCCTCATCGGCATCGGTATGTGTCCCCCAGGTATGAGTCGCCAACCCGATTCGCGACACCCGAAGTCCGCTGCGTCCCACCGTTCGCTGTTCCATCACCGCGCCCGCGCATTCGTCACGGCGACAGCCTAATGCGCGCACCACCACTGCCTCGCTCGGCGACCCGTGCCACGGCGCGGCAGAACTCGATCTCGGTGATGGGCGGGCGACGACCGACCGCAACGACGGGTAGGGTCGCTGCGAGATCGTGGCGGTCACAGCCGCAGGTGAAGGAAAAGCCCAGGAGGACGCCGTCTTTCGGGCGCGAGTCAGCAGGAGGACGTGTTGGGCGAGTCGATGACCTGGTTCCAGGCATTGGTACTCGGATTGGTGCAGGGACTCACCGAGTTCCTGCCGATCTCCTCCTCCGGACACCTTCGGATCGTCTCGGGCGTGTTCTTCGGCGACGACGCGGGTGCCTCGTTCACCGCTGTCACTCAACTCGGCACCGAACTCGCGGTCCTGGTGTACTTCGCCAAAGACATCTGGCGCATCCTCGTCGCCTGGTTCACCACCCTCGGCATGCGGTGGCGGGAACGCTCGCAGCGTGAGGTCGCGGTCGGCGATCGGGTGACCACGAAACTGCCGGTGATGGACCGCAGCGCCCGCGAAGCTCATGAACGTGACACCCAGCGCGAACTCGACTATCGCATCGGCTGGTACGTGATCATCGCCACGATCCCGATCGGTGTGCTGGGGTATCTGTTCAAGGACGAGATCCGCACCGGTGCCCGCAATCTGTGGCTGGTGTCGTTCATGCTGATCGCTTTCGCTCTCGTGATCGCCGCCGGTGAGTACTTCGGTAAGAAAGAACGCCCCATCGAACAGCTCACCACCCGCGACGGCATCGTCATGGGCTTGGCACAGTGCCTGGCGCTGATCCCGGGCGTCTCTCGCTCCGGCGCCACCTCCACCGCGGGCCTGTTCCTCGGCTTGAAGCGTGAGGCGGCTGTGCGGTTCTCCTTCCTGCTGGCGATCCCCGCAGTGACCGCGTCCGGGCTGTTCAGCCTGCCTGACGCGTTCGAACCGGCAGGTGAGGGGCTCAATGCCAGTGGGCCGCAGTTGCTGGTCGCTACCGTGCTGGCGTTCTTCGTCGGGTATGCCTCGGTGGCCTGGCTTTTGAAGTTCGTCGGCAAGCATTCGTTCTACTGGTTCGTCGGGTATCGGATCATCGTCGGCCTCGCTGTGATGGGCCTGCTGGCCGCCGGCGTCGTCTCCGCCACCTGATCCCGACCCCGACCCATGGTTAGGCTGGTCCCATGACGGTGATCCTGCTCCGGCACGGAGTGTCCACCTCCAACACCGCGCGCACCCTCGCGGGCCGCGCCCCCGGTGTCGAACTCACCGAGCGCGGTACCGAACAGGCCGCCGCGGTGGCCGACCGGCTCGCGATGCTGCCGATCGAACACATCGCCAGCTCGCCGCTGCTGCGCTGTCAGCGCACGGTGGCGCCGCTGGCCGAGAAACTCGGTCTCGAACCCGACCACGACGAACGCCTCATCGAGGTCGACTACGGCGACTGGACCGGGCGCCCGATCGCCGAGCTGGTCACCGAACCGCTGTGGCGGATCGTGCAGGGTCACGCCTCGGGCGCGGTGTTCCCCGGTGGGGAAGGGCTGGCCCAGGTCCAGCAGCGCGCGGTCGCCGCGATCCGCGACATCGAACGCACGCTGTCCGAGAAAGCGGGCCGGGATGTGCTGTGGGTGGCGTGCGCGCACGGCGACGTCATCAAATCGATCCTTGCCGACGCCCTCGGCCTGCACCTGGACAGTTTTCAGCGGATCGCGGTGGAACCGGCCTCGATCAGCGTCGTCCGCTACAGCCCGCACGGGCCGTCGGTGTGGAAGTTCAACGACACCGGCGCCGATCTTTCCGCGCTGGCCGCGTCCGCACCGACGACACCGACACCTGGTGGAGAGGTACCTGCGGCCGCGAACGCGGATAATGGGAATGCGGGGCACCGCGATTCTCCTTAGAGGAGTGTGTTCGTGAGTGTCGATCAGGGTCACGTATCAGGAGGTGCATGTGTCACGCGCAATCCATGTATTTCGCACCCCCGATCGTTTCGTCGCCGGGACCGTCGGTGAACCGGGCGATCGTTCGTTCTACCTGCAGGCTGTGCAGGAGCCGCTGGTGGTGAGTGTGCTGCTCGAGAAGCAGCAGGTGAAGGTGCTCGCCGACCGGATGGGTCTGCTGCTCGACGAGGTAGCGCGCCGCTTCGGCGCCGAGGTGCCACCCGAAGGTGAGGACGTGCGCGATGTCGCGCCGCTGGTCACCCCCATCGACACCGAATTCCGGGTCGGCACCATGGGTCTGGGCTGGGATTCCGACGCAGGCGCCGTAGTGGTCGAGTTGCTCGCGATCACCGAGACCGAGGTCGACGAATCGGTGGTGCTCGACGACACCGACGAAGGCCCCGACGCGGTGCGGGTTTTCCTGACCCCCATCCAGGCACGCGAGTTCGCGTTGCGGTCGGCGCGGGTGATCGCGGCGGGCCGCCCACCGTGCCCGCTGTGCGGGGAACCGCTGTCCTCGCGGGGGCACATGTGTGTGCGCACCAACGGGTACAAGCGCGGCGAGATCTTCGGCGCTGCCGAGCTCGAAGAGGAGTGATCTTCTGTGCCGGTACTCACCGAAGGTGACCTCGACATCGTCGGCCGGATCGGCGTCGCCAGCAACCTCACGCTGGTCTGTGAGATCGCCGCACCCGAACCCGACGGTGCCCCGCTGCGGGTGGTGTACAAGCCGGTGCGTGGTGAACGGCCGCTGTGGGACTTTCCCGACGGCACCCTCGCGGGCCGAGAGGTTGCGTCGTATCTGATCTCCGAACACCTCGGCTGGGGTGTGATCCCCGAAACGGTGCTGCGCGACGGGCCGCTGGGGCCGGGCATGGTGCAGCGCTGGGTCACCTCGGTCGACAACCGCACCGATGCCCGTCAGCGCCTCGACCTGGTCGATCTGTGCACGCCGGGAACCGTGCCCGCGGGATTCTGCGAAGTGCTGCGCGCGCTCGACGAGCAGGGCAACGAGGTCTCGCTCATCCACGCCGACGATCCGCGCCTGCAGCGGATGGCGGTGCTGGATCTGTTGCTCAACAACGCCGATCGCAAAGGCGGGCATGCGCTGGAAGGTGTCGACGGGCAGGTCTACGGCGTCGACCACGGCATCTGTCTGCACGCCGAACCGAAACTGCGCACCGTGCTGTGGGGCTGGGCGGGACGACCGGTGCACGAGTCGCTGATCCCCGACATCACCACCTTCGCCGCGAATCTGCCCGGCGCCGTGGCCGATTCGCTGGCCATCCACATCACCGACGCCGAGATCACCGCCCTGGCCGAACGGGCGAAGGCCTTGCTGGATCACCCGGTGATGCCTGTCCCCAACTCCTCGCGTCCGATCCCCTGGCCCGCATTCTGACAGCAGGTCCGGCGCCGATAAATCGGTCGTGCTCCGCCCGGCCCGGTTGCTACCGTTGCCGCCATGAAGGTCGAATCCCGATTCGCTGCCGCGACCGCACGAGCTCTCAGCTCGCCGGTCGCTGCCGCCTGACCTTCTCTCCCATGCCGGCGACCGGAAACGGTCCGCTGGCGTGCGTCGGTCTTGTCGCTGTTCGTCATGGTGGCCGCTTCCGGTCGATGTCACCTCGATGGAGCAACCACCATGATCACCACAGACCAGACCGTTCGGACCTTCCTCGACTATTTCCGCGAACGCGGGCACGAACTCACACCGGACGGATCACTCATTCCCTCGCCGGGGGATCCGGTGCTGTTCACCACCTCCGGGATGCACCCGTTGACCCCGTATCTGAGGGGTCGGCCCCACCCACTGGGCCGGCGGCTCACCGGCTCGCAGCGATGCTTGCGCACCACCGATCTCGACGAGGTCGGTGACGACACCCACCTCACCGTGTTCGAGATGCTCGGATCGTGGTCACTCGGCGACTACCGCGGCCCGCAGAGCCTGCGGTGGGGAGTGGAACTGCTGCGCGACGGCTTCGGTATCGACCCGAACCGGATGCACGTCACGGTGTTCGGCGGTGACGACCACGTCGAGCCCGACCACGAGTCGTGGCGCACCTGGGACGAGCTGGGTCTGCCGGTCGAACCGACCGTCGACGAGAACTGGTGGTCCAACGGCCCGACCGGACTGTGCGGGCCCGACTCCGAGATCTTCGTCTGGACCGGAGACGACACGCCGCAGGGCACACCGATGACCGATGACCGGTGGGTGGAGGTGTGGAATCACGTCATGATGCGCTACCTGCGCCATCCCGACGGCAGCCTCGAACCGATGCGCCGACCCTGCGTCGACACCGGGCTGGGGCTGGAACGGCTGGTGCGAATCCTGCGGAACTCACAGTCCGTCTTCGAGATCGACCTGTTCGAGCCCTGGCTGAGCACCCTGCCCCGAATCTGGGGCCCGCTCGATGATCGGTCGCTGCGAGTGCTGTCGGACCATCTGCGATCGAGCATCGTCGTCCTCGGCGACGGGGTCACCCCGTCCCCGTCGGGCCGTGGTCACATCCTGCGGCGTTTGCTCCGCCGCACCCTCACCACGTTGTGGCGCGACGATCCGACCCGCACTCTGTCGGACCTGCCGATCGAGCTGGTGGACCACACCCTCGGGCACTTCCGGCAATCCGTGCGCGGCCAGGACGTGCGCACCCTGCTGGTCGAGGAGGAACACAAATTCGATCTGCTGCTCCAGCGCGGGCGAAAGGTCTTGTCCCACCGTCGTTTCAGCGGACCCTTGACCGACGGCGACTACCACTACCTGCACGACACCCACGGTCTGCCCCGCGATCTCGTGGTGTATCTGACCACCGAATCCGGGGTCGGGTGAGCGGGTTCGGATTCTGGGCCCTTCGTGGCGGTAGCAGGTTTTCGGAAGCGCAAGGCCGGACCGGGTGTGAGGATCGCCGGACAACGATGCGAGGAGAAGAGATGCGACAACATGCTGGTCCGGCTCCGTCGGTTGCGCAGTGGCGCGTGGTCGGGGGAAGCCGATGAGAACCGTCGTGCTGAGTCTTGTCGCGGTGCTGTTCGCGGGGATGGGGTTGTACGCGCTGGTCGCTCCCGCCGCGCTGGCACGTCCGTTCGGGACGACGGTGGCGACGGCGGTGAGCCGGGCCGAGATTCGCGCGGTGTACGGCGGTTTCGGGCTGGCCGTCGCCGGGGTGCTGTTCTGGTCGGCGTTCGGTGCCGATGATCTGCGGTCCGGGGCAGCGCTGACCGTGGGTGTCGCGCTGGCCGGGATGGCGGGCGGTCGCATCATCTCGCGACTGGTCGACAGCGCGACGCGCTTCTATCCGAACTGGTTCTACTGCCTGATCGAGCTCGTGGGCGCCGCGCTCGTGCTCGGTGTCGCCTGACAGATCCGGTCGGACACCTTCCCGTAGTGTCCGAAACGGTGAGGTGAGGGCCGATGAGTTTCGAGCGCGAAGGAGGTCTACACGGTATGAGGAAACTGATCTACGGATTCGGCGTGTCAGTCGACGGTTACGTCAACGACCGCGACGGCAAAATCGACTGGACCGACCCCGACGACGAGCTGCACCAGTACCACAACGACAGATTCCGCGGGCTCGAGGTCGCGGTGAACGGTCGCAGGCTCTACGAGCTGATGGCCGAGTACTGGCCGCACGTGCCCGAGGACGCACCGCCCATCCAGCGCGAGTTCGGCGAACTCTGGACCCGCACACCCAAGGTCGTCTGCTCCCGCACGCTCACCGAGGTCCACTGGAACAGCACCCTGGTCAGCGAGAACGTCGTCGAGGAGGTCCGCAGGATCAAGGCCGAAGGCGACGGCGTCATGGAGGTCGGTGGTGCGAGCCTCGCGTCCGCGCTGATGCCACACGGGCTCATCGACGAGTACCAGCTGTTCGTCTCGCCGATAGTGCTCGGCGGTGGCACACCGATGTTCCCGGCACTGGATCAGCGGATCGGGCTGCGCTTGGTCGAGACGCGGCGCTTCGAAACGGTGATGCTGATGCGCTATCAGGTCGACTGAGGTCCGCTCACCGCGGCTGTAGCTGCGGTTTCTCACGGTGGCCAAGGCTCTGTTGCCTGGTCAGCGCCGGTGCTAGTGTGCTCCAAGCACTTTCGTTATCCCCGTGAGATCTGAGGAAACCTATGTCGACCCGTTCTATCGTCACCGCCTCCGCAGCCGCGTTGCTGCTCACCGGTGCTGCCGCTGCTGTTGCCGCGCCCGCGCAGGCGTTCCCTGCCGGGTGGTGGGCTGAGAAGACCTATGTGTGTTCCTCCACCAACCAGGCCGGCGCGCCGCTGCCCGACGTTACGGTGAAGGCCGGCAACGAGGTTGGTGCGGCGTATTACGCGACCCAGCAGCTCGGCCCGGACGCGGCGCAGATGCAGTGCCGCGAACTGTGATGTGATCATGTTCGGTGTCGCCGCACGTCGGGGAGCGGTGGCACCGAAGTCTCATCCCGCGTGCGAGAGCACGAATTCGCTTACCGCAGCAGACTGATTCAGTAGCGCGTGCCCGACTCCGGGCAGGAGCCGCACCTCGCCTCGGGTGAAGGCGCGGGCGCGTTCGGCGGTGCGTGCGGAGTCGAACAGAGCGTCGCGTTCGCCGACGATTATCAGGACCGGGATGTCCACTTCGCGTAGTTGTTCGTCGCGGAAGATGGGCAGTTTTCCGGGGCGGGGCGAGAAATGGGTGAACGTCAACGCGATGTCGTCGACGATCGGATCCGCTTGCGCCCCATCCAGGCCGAGGCCCAGGCGTGCCATCTCGCGCACGCTGTGCCTGCCGATCATCCGTAGCCCGATCGCCTTCACGAGCCAGCCGTAGCGGTGCTTGCCCAGTCCTCCCGGGCACAGCAGGACCAACGTCGTAACCCGGCCCGGCCTGCGCAGGACGTAATCGAGTGCGGTCCACCCACCCAGCGACATGCCGACCAGTGCCACGGTGTCGAGGCCGAGTCCGTCGATGACCTCGTCGAGCCAGCTCGCGGTCGCATCGCTGTCCAGTGCCAGCCGGGTGGGGACGCTGAAGCCGGGTTCGCCGGGCAGATCCACCGCATACACGCGGAAGCTTCTCGACCACTCCGCGATGTCGGCGCGCCAGGTGCTCGCGTTGGCTCCTGAGCCGTGCAGCACGACCAGCGGCGGTGCGTCCGCCGGTCCGGAGGCCACGACGAACGTTTCGCCGATGCCGGTGTCGATCCGCAGTTCCTCGCGTGGCACCGGCCAGGCGTCGAGGTGTTCGCGGTAGCGCTGCTCGACGAGCCGTCGGCCTTCGTCGGTTTTGTAGATCATGAGCGCAGGATTCCGTCCAGGTAGTCGAGCAGGCGGGAACTGTCGGCGAGGCTGCCGAGCAGGATCACTTTGAGACGGTGCCGGGCCGGGTCGTAGCTGGTCTCCACGCGCATCCGCTGACCGCCGCCGCCTCGGGTACCGGCGGTTGCGGTGAGCAGAGTGGTGATCCGGTCGACGGTGGCGCGGTCGATGTCGTCGATCTCGACGATGCAGGAGGACTCGGCGTGTCGACGCGGGGTCGTCTGCGGTGTGGTGATCGGCAGTCCGGTGAAGGTCTCGAGGTCTTCGTGGGTGATGCGGTACTGCTTGCCGATGCGCGCGGCGGGCAGTTTGCCGTCGCGCACATAACTGCGCACGGTGCGGACATGCAGTCCGAGCAGTTCGGCGACCTGCTCCACCGAATAGAGACGATCTGTCATGAAACAACCGTAAATGAAGGTACATATAGGGATCAATAGGGATGTTTTGTGAGTTGTGGACTGTGACAATGATCGCGATGGCAACCGTTCGCCCAGGTGGGACCGCACACTGGGCACGACACGCCCGATCCGCCTCGCTACCCCCGTGACCAGCGGATCTGCTCGAGCGCAAACCTTGACGCTCGCGCCGCGACACGTTTGTGTGCAGGTAGCGGGCCGTGCCGCGACGCCGCGAGCAACCCCATGTGCCGGGCCGCGGGCCGAGCACCTCGACAGGGGCTCTACCCTCGAAGACATGCAGTCCTGGTCCGATATCGCCCTGCCGACAGTCCCCGGAACAGGGCCGCCGTTGCGTTTGTACGACACCGCCGACCGTCAGATCCGCCCGGTCACCCCCGGCGAGACCGCGAAGATGTACGTCTGCGGCATCACGCCCTACGACGCCACCCACCTCGGTCACGCCGCCACCTACCTGACGTTCGACCTGGTCAACCGGGTCTGGCGCGACGCGGGCCACGACGTGCACTACGTGCAGAACGTCACCGACGTCGACGACCCGCTGTTCGAGCGCGCCGACCGCGACGGTATCGACTGGCGCGACCTCGGCAGCCGCGAGATCGACCTGTTCCGCGAAGACATGGCCGCACTCCAGGTGCTGCCCCCGCGCCACTACATCGGTGCCATCGAATCGGTGGAGGAGGTGGTGGAGCTGGTGCAGAAGTTGCTCGCGGCCGGCGCGGCCTACATCGTCGACGATGCCGAGTACCCCGACATCTACTTCCGCACCGACGCCACCGAGCAGTTCGGCTACGAATCCGGCTACGACCGCGCCACCATGGAGACGCTGTTCGCCGAACGCGGCGGCGACCCGGACCGGCCGGGCAAACGCGACACCATCGACGCGCTGCTCTGGCGGGCCGAACGCCCCGGTGAACCTTCGTGGGAGGCGCCTTTCGGCGCCGGCAGGCCCGGCTGGCACATCGAGTGTGCGGCGATCGCGCTCAACCGCATCGGCGCCGAGTTCGACATCCAGGGTGGCGGCTCGGACCTGATGTACCCCCACCACGAGTACTCCGCCGCGCACGCCGAGGCGATCACCGGCGCCCGCCGCTTCGCCCGCCACTACGTGCACGCCGGCCTGATCGGCCTGGACGGCGAGAAGATGTCGAAGTCCCGGGGCAACCTCGTCCTGGTGTCGAAGCTGCGCCGCGCCGGTGTCGATCCCGCCGCGATCCGCCTCGGCCTGCTCGCCGGTCACTACCGCGCCGACCGTATGTGGACCGACGAGGTCCTCACCGCCGCGCAGCACCGCCTCGACCGCTGGCGTGAGGCCGTGTCGCTGACCTCGGGCCCCTCGGCCACCGACACCGTCGCCCGGCTGCGCCGGCACCTGGCCGACGATCTCGACACGCCGAAGGCACTCGACGCGATCGACAACTGGGCCGAACAGGCCATCGCCTACGGCGGCGCCGACACCGAAGCCCCCGCCCTGATCCGCGCCGCCGTCGACGCGCTCCTGGGCGTCAGTCTCTGACACGATCGCAGGTCAGCGCGGCGACGGCCCTTCCTGATGCCGCGGTGACCTGCGCCGACCTGTGACACGCCGCCGGTAGAGTCGCCGGGAAGTGAAGCGCGGGGCGCTGTCGCGTCGTGTGCACGACCGGCGACAGGAGCGGCGATGCCCGACCCGCAGGATCAACCGGCCTCCGCCACCACCGTCCTGCACGTGGGTGGGCAACTGCGCGCCAGCTCCCACGGGAGACTGACCAACGGGCTGCGCCACCGGCCCGGCGTCCTCGCGGTCGACCCCAATCCGGTCGCCCAAACCGCCACTGTCACCTACGACCCCACCCGAACATCCGTCGCCGACCTGCGCACCTGGGTCCGCGACTGTGGCTATCACTGCGCGGGGCGCTCGGTCCCGACCCACGTCTGCGATCCGGCGAGCGAGCCGACCACGCATACACGGCCCGCCCCGCACGGTGCCGAATCCGCTACGGCACCCGAGCAGTCCGCCGATTCCGTGGTCGGCCATGCGCCGCCTGCGATGCCCTCGCACGGCGAGTCTCCGAGCCATCGCGTGCCGAGTCGGGATCAGCCCCACGCCGCGCACGGCCGTGGGCACGAGCACGGCGGGCACGCGTCGATGTCGATGGACGACATGGCTCGCGACATGCGCAACCGATTCCTCGTCGCGCTGGTCTTCTCCACCCTGGTGATGCTCTGGTCGCCGATGGCCACCCACATGCTCGGCCTGCACCTGCCCGTCCCGTTCGGGATGCGCGCCGACATCTGGATGCTCGTCCTGAGCGTGCCGGTGATCTTCTACTCCTCGACGATCTTCTTCACCGGGGCGTGGGCGGCGTTGAAGGCCCACACCCTCGACATGATGGTGCTGGTCTCGGTGGGGATCGGGACGGGATGGCTGTATTCGCTGTATGTGACGTTCACCGGCGGCGGTGAAGTGTTCTACGAGGCCGCCACGATGCTGGCGACATTCGTGCTGCTGGGCCACTGGTTCGAGATGCGGGCGCGCAGCGGCGCCGGCGACGCGGTGACGAGTCTGCTGGATCTGTCGCCGCCGAAAGCCGTTGTGCTGCGCGACGGTCAGGAAGTGCGGGTGCCGACCGCCGACGTGCGGGTGGGTGAGGTGCTGCTGGTGCGGCCCGGCGCGAAGATCGCCGTCGACGGCACCGTGCTGGACGGGTCGAGCGAGGTCGACGAGTCGATGGTGACCGGTGAGAGCATGCCGGTGCCCAAGCAACCGGGTTCGGCGGTGATCGGCGCGACCATCAACACCACCGGCAGCCTGCGGGTGCAGGCCACCAAGGTCGGGTCCGACACCGCTCTGGCTCAGATCGTCGAATTGGTGCAGCAGGCACAGAATTCGAAGGCCCCGGGTCAGCGGCTGGCCGATCGGGCCGCGTTCTGGCTCACCCTGGTCGCGCTGCTGGGCAGCCTGACCACCCTGGCGGTGTGGTTGCTCGTCGGTGCTTCGCTGAGCACAGCACTGTTGTTCGCGATCACCGTGGTGGTGGTGACCTGCCCGGACGCGCTCGGGCTGGCGACACCCACGGCGATCATGGTCGGCACCGGTCTCGGCGCCGAACGTGGTGTGCTGTTCAAGAACGCGACAGCGCTGGAGGACGCGGCGCGCATCGACGTGGTGGTGCTGGACAAGACCGGCACCCTCACCACGGGCGCACCCGAAGTCACCGACGTGATCACCGCGCCCGGCGTGGACACCGACCGGGTGCTGGCACTGGCCGCGGCGGTGGAACTCGAATCCGAGCATCCCCTCGCCGAGGCCATCGTCGACTACGCGAAAGCCCATGGTGTGGACACCCTTTCGGCCACCGGGTTCCAGAATGTGGCCGGCCGCGGCGCGACGGCCACGGTCGACGGGCAGCACGTGATCGTGGGCAACCGCGGACTGCTCGACGCCGACCACATCGAGCTGGGCGAGTTGGCGAAACACCGTGACGAACTGGCGGCCTCGGGCCACACCGCAGTCCTGGTCGCCGTCGACGGTCACGCGCACGCGGTGATCGCGCTGGCCGACGCCGCACGCCCGACCTCCGCCGACGCCGTGCGGGCACTGCACGACCTCGGTGTCGGCGTGGTCATGCTCACCGGTGACAACGCAGGCACCGCCGAACGCATCGCCCGCGACCTCGGCATCGACATCGACATCGACATCGACACCGTGATCGCCGATGTCCTACCGAAGGACAAGGCCGACCGGATCGCCGATCTGCAACGCACCGGTAAGAAGGTCGCGATGGTCGGCGACGGGGTGAACGACGCGCCCGCCCTGGCCCGCGCCGACCTCGGTATCGCCATCGGCGCAGGCACCGACGTGGCCATCCAAACCGCCGACGTGGTGCTCATGCGCTCGGACCCGTACGCGGTGTCGACGGCCCTGCGTATCGGTCGCGGCACGGTCCACAAGGAACGCCAGAACCTGGGTTGGGCAGTCGGTTACAACGGCATCGCCCTGCCCATCGCGGCCGGTGTCTTCGCCCCGTGGGGTCTGACCATGCGCCCGGAGATCGCCGCGATGGCGATGTCGGGGTCGAGCCTGATCGTCGCTCTCAACGCGTTGCACCTCAAACGTCTGTCGCTGCCCTCCGCGCCCCAGCACAAGTGAGGGCCGCCCACAGCCCAACGTGGGCCCGCGACCTCGCGGACGGGCACCACCGCGCCGGTTGCCCGCAGTGTGCTGCGCTTATACTGTGGGCCACAGCGCAGCTGACCTGCCGTCGATCGGAGAGCGTCACATGGGGTGCTATCAGCGCATCGTCGTGGGAACCAACGGCTCGGAGGCCGCGCAGACGGCGGTAGCGGTGGCGGGGGAGTTCGCGATGCGCCTCGGTGTCGCGGTCACCGCGGTGAGTGTGTGGAAGGACGCGGGGCGCAAGTCGGCCACCGACGCCGAATGGGCCGAAGCCAACACTCGGGCAGCCGCCGAAGCCCTGCTCGAAGCCGGCGTGACCGAGGTCGCCCGCACCGAACTCGACGGCACGGCAGGCGCGTTGCTGCTCGAGATCGCCGAACGTGAACCCGCCACGTTGCTCGTGATCGGTGGCGGCAGCCTGGGCAGTTCCAAGGCGCGACTGCTCGGCTCGACCGCCAATCACGTCTCCCACCACAGTCAGACCGACGTCGTGTTCACCAACAAGGTCCCCAAACGCTGGACCACCATCGGGCTCACCACCGACGGATCGGCGAGTTCGCTGACCGCGGTCCGTCGCGGCTACGAGCTCGCTCTGGCGCTGGGTGCGCGCCCGTTCCTGGTGGCTTCGGCCAAGACCGATGACGATGGTGCCGACATCCTGATCGACGTCGAAGGTCAGATCGCGGTCGAGGACCCGGAACTGTTCGGACGCGACATCCTCACCGGGGTCCCCCCGGCGGAGGCAATCTGCAACTCGGCCTGGAAATACGATCTGGTCGTGATCGGCAACCGTGGAATGAGCGGTCCCGCACGTCTTCTGGGCTCGGTGGCCAACAAGGTAACCCACGACATCGACACCAACTTGCTGCTGGTCAACACCACGCACTGAGTCATCGGCCCTCGCGTGCAGGAGGTGTCGGCCACCCACTGGTGACACCACGCGTGGTGATTGCCGTTCGAACGGGAGCGCCGAGTCCGGTCTGATCAGGTGTTTGCTCCGGTTTAGCGGGTAACCGCGGAACTTGCCCGGACCGGGGAGTTCGGTCGCCTATGATGACCGTACGCGCGATGTTCGCCACACAACGGAGTGGACGCCGGATGAATGCTGGGATCGAGGCGGCGGGTTTCTTCGGCCTGCTGGACTGGGAGAAGACGACCGGTCTGAGCAAGTTCTGGGTCGACATGATCACCATCCCGATTTTCAGTGCCATGGCCGGTCTGATCACCAACTGGACCGGGGTGATCATGCTGTTCGCGCCGGTGCGGTTCACCGGCTTCTACGTGCCGGGCCTGAAAACGATCTTCCCGCTGTTGCCGCGCAAGGTGCAGATCCTGCCGACCTTCGCCCCCGGTGGCATCCTCGGCTTCCAAGGCTTCATTCCGGCCCGCTCGGAGAAGATGGCGAGCCTGATGGTCGACAACGCGGTCGCCAAGATCGGCACCGCCAAGGACTTCTTCGACCAGATGGATCCGCGCAAGATCTCCGCGCAGGTCGCGCTGGTGGCGATGCCGAACGTGCGCTCGATGGTCGACTCGATCATGGTCGCCGAGCATCCGCGCCTGTGGGCCGACATGCCGCCGCGCGCACGCGAAGCCGTCTACACCCGGGTCGAGGCCGAGCTGCCCGCGATCACCGATCGCGCGTTCGACTTCATCGGCGAGAACATCGACCAGCTCCTCGACGTGAAGCTGATGGTCGTGGGCTACCTGCGGCGCAGGCCCGAACTGCTCAAGGACGTGATCTACGGGCTCGGCGCACCGGAATTGCGGTTCATGATCCGCAGTGGGGTGCTGGGATTCCCGTTCGGGGTGATCGTGGCGCTGTGGTTGTCGTTGCTGCACTACAGCACCCCCCACGGTGACACCCCCGCGGTGATCTCACTGCCCGGCTGGCTCTACGAGATCCTGCATTTCCTGCCCGCGTGGGCGTGGGTGCTCGCCGGTGGCGCGACGGTGGGTGTGCTGGTCAACATCATCGCGATCAAGGTGGTGTTCGAGCCCGCCGTGCCGCAGCCGCGCTACCGATATCCGTGGGGGGTGGCGAAATTCGCGAAACGGCAGTATCAGGCGGCGGCGGATCTGGGGCATGCGATCGGGTATCAGATCGTCACCCTCGATGTCGTCACCGAGCAATTGCTCGACGGGCCCAGTGGCGACAAAACGCGTGCGGTCATCGCGCACTTCCTCGAGGCTGAGATCGACCGGATTCTGGGCCCGCTGCGGTCGGTGACCCGGCTCGCGATCGGACCCCGCCATTTCGACGCCATCCAGGCCACCGCGGGCGCGAGCCTGGCGACCGAGATGAAGCCGTGGTTGGTCGAGGACGTGGAGTTCTCTCAGACCACCGCGGCCAGCGTCGACCGGCTCGCCACCGAGAAACTGCGTGAACTGCCGCCCGAGGAGTTCGTCGAAATGCTCTACACCGCCATCGAACAGGACGCGTGGCTGCTGTATCTGCACGGTGGCGTGCTCGGTGCCTTCATCGGCGCGCTGCACCTGCTGATCTTCGGAGTGTGAGCAATGGAGCCCAACCCTGATCGCGAACCCAGGATCCCGACCGATCTGCTCGGTTTGGCGCGGATCGCGGGATTGTCGTTGCGCCACATCGTCGGCACGGTGGCCAAGGGCGCTGTGCACACCGCCACCGATCTGGTCGACGACCTCCGTTCCGGCGAACCGATCTCGCAGATCGTCGACGAACGCGTGGAGCTGTTTCGGCGGGCGGCGTTGAGCGCGCTCGGTCTGACCAGCACCGCCACCGGCGTCTACGGCCCGGTCGAAACCAAGGTCGACGCCGAGGATCTCAAGGCGATGGGCGACGCGATGATCACCGAGGGCTGGGACTCCGCGCAGCAACCGCGTGAGCTGCACCCCTCGTTCGTGCCGATCCTGCACGACCTGACACCCGACGAAGCCCGGATCCTGCGCTTCCTGGCTGTCGCCGGGCCGCAGCCCGCGATCGACATCCGCACCAAGGCGCCGTTCGGGATCGGCTCGCAACGGCTGGCCGACGGCATCAACATGATCGCCGCCATGGCCGGGTGCGCGCTGCCCGACCGCGACCACCACTACCTGGGCAACCTCAGTCGCCTCGGACTGGTCCGGTTCTCCACCGAACCGGTCGCCGACTTTCGCCGCTACGCGTTCCTGGAAGCGCAACCACCGGCGCAGGCGGCCTACAAGTCGGTGAAGATGCGGGCCATCAGCTCCTACCGCAGCATCTACCTGACGGTGTTCGGAAAGCAGTTCTGCGACTCGTGTTTCGTGCTGGGCGACTATACCGGGGGCGGTTGGGCAGGCGATGACCGTGGCGACATCTACCTGGGCAAGGGCCCCCGGCTGCCCTGATCGGTTCAGTCCCGGTTGCGCAGCGCGTCGAGGACTTCGGCGAACATCACGGATTTGATCGCTGTCATCGTGGTCTGGTCTTTGCCGCCCAGCGGTGCCACCAAAGCCAGTGCGGTATCGAGGACTTCGCTTTCCGCGGCGGTGGCGTCGACCAGGTCCAGTGCCAGCGCGTCGGGGCCACCGAAGCGGCGGGCCGTGGTCATGCTGGCCACGGCGGTCTTGGGGGTCGTCTTGGCTTGGATGAGCGCGGCCATGCCGTTGGTGAACGGGATGCGGATGTCGGCCTCGGGGAAACAGAAGTAACCACGGTCGGCGCGCATCACCCGGTAGTCGTGCGCCATCGCCACCATCGCACCCGCACCGAAGGCGTGTCCGCCGATCGCGGCGACCGTCGCCATGGGCAGGGTGAGCACCCGGGCGAACAGGGTGTGCACCGCCGCGACGTATTCGGCGGCCCGGTCACCGTTGGCCGAGAGCCAGTCCAGGTCGAGACCGTTGGAGTAGATCTTGCCGGTCGCGGTGGTCACCAGCGCGGACGCGCCCTCGGCGACGACCGCGTCGAGGTGGGTGTTCATCTCGTCGAGGAAGTCGGGGGAGAATCGGTTCTCGCCGTCGCCGAGGTCGAGCACGGCGATCGAATCGTGGTGGCGCAGTGTGGGCATGGGGCTGTTTCCTTTTCAGTGGGGACCGAGGTCGAGGACGGCACGCACGGCAGCACGCAGCTGAGCGCGGGCCAGGGGGTCGATGAGCCGGTCGCGGCGCAGCAGCAGCGCGGTGGGCAGGTCTACCAGGCACGTGGTGACGGTGGCGACGCCGCGCCGGTCGGCGCGACCCCACAGGGCGCGCGCGAGCCGGTTGAGCGCGGCGACGAGCGCCTTCTCGGTGTCGGCGATCTCCTGTGCCAGTGCGGGCGCGATGTCGCCGGCGAGCAGTTCGGCGCGGTCGACGATCAGCAGCAGGCGCGCGGAGTCGGGATGGTTTTCGGCCAGTCGCGCCGGTGCCTCGGCGGCGTCGAGGACCGCGTCGATGCGGGTCTCGGTGTCGGGCGCGGTGACGGCGCGGTCGATATCGGCCGACTGGAGGGCGAGGAATCGGTGCGCGGCGCGTAACCATGTGCGCGCCAGGACAACCTGGCGGGACTGAAATGTGTGATAGAGCGCGCCATTGGATACTCCGGTAGCGGCGGCGACCGCGCGCACTGTGACAGCGGCCGGTCCGGCGCCTGCTGCCAGCTTTTCGGCGGCGTCCAGCACGGTCTCCGGGTCGTGAGTGCGCGGTCTCGGCATGAACAAAAGTTTACAGAGCGTGCGCTCTGCTATTCCATTCGGATGCGCTTTTGGGCCGTTGTGCACGTATTTCGTTCCGCCACTTGGTATTTCGTCGTCCCTAAGGCCCGCCGGGGCACAGCGTAGACAACGTTACGTACGCGCGAGGGCTCGATACGATGGGGTACTGTTCGGATTCTTCGGCCCTGCCCGCACGAACAGAACGGCATCGCGATGTCCCGAGTGGTCACCAAGGAGCAGTACTTCGACACCGCGGTGGCGGTGCTCGCAGAGTTCGGCTTCAAAGGTCTCAACATCGGGGTGCTGTGCCGTCGCCTCGGCGTCACCAGCGGCTCGTTCTATCACCACTTCGGCTCCTGGCAGGGCTTCGTCGACACCCTGCTCGAACACTGGGAGAACCGTCAGATGGTCGAGCTACGCGCGCTCGACGTCGGCCACGGTGACGCCGACGCCGACGTGCGGGCGATGTCGGTGCTCGCCAGCGGACTCGAACACGGCGCCGAAGCCGCGCTGCGCGCCTGGGCGGCCAACGACGAATCGGTACACGTCACCGTCAAGCGGGTCGACGAGTCGCGGCGGCGCACCGTGCACCGTGTCATCGACGGCGTCGTCGACGACACGGCCACCGCCACCGTCGTCACCGAATTCGGCATGGCGATGATCATCGGCTACCAACAGCTCGCTGCCGCGGGCGAATCCACCGAACTCGACCACCTGCTCGCCGAATACGCGCGACTGATCTACTCCCACCGCGGCTGACGACCACGTCGGCGCGACGACTGCGTCAGGGTCTCGTGCCGCGCTGATTCGCGACCCCTGGCCGGACGGACACTTCCGTGAGCTAGCCGAGCAATTGGTCCACGTAGCACCATCGCCAGGCTTCCCCGGGCTCCACACTGCGCATCACCGGATGCGCCGAGTCCCGGAAATGGGCGCTCGCGTGGTCACCGATCGAGGACTCACAGCAGCCGATGTTCCCGCAGGCGGTGCACATTCGCAGATGCACCCAGCGCAGGCCCTCGTCCAGACACGTCTGACACACCAGCTCACCAGCGGGCGGCTCTGCCAGTGCCGGCGCCTCCTCCAGATGGGCGCACCCCACCGCACCGGCGGCGGTGGACAGCGGTTCGGCGCGGCGCTCGTCGTCGCTCTCGTCGAAACGGTCGATCATCGATTCCTCGAGGTCGAGCCGGGCCAGCACATGTTGGAGGACTTCGTAATCCACCGCCCCCGCGTCGCGAACCGTCAGCACCGCATCGCGTTCGGCGGCCAGCATCGCCAGTCGTAACCGCCGGTACTCCGCGGTCGGTGTCACCAGCTCGGCCTCCGGGCGGCCCAACCGCTCCCAGGCGGCGTTGGAGCGCCAGATCAGTCGCTGTCGCAGCGATTCGATCACCGGTTCGGGGGTGTCCGGTCCGATCCTGCGGTCGAGTTCGGCCAGGCCGGCGGTCGAAGCCTGTTGCAGCAGATCGGCTTTGGCGAGTGCGTCTTCCTCGCGACTGGGTCCGCGCAACCGCAGCAACCGCACCAGCCACGGCAGCGAACTGCCCTGCACCAGCAGCGTGCCGCCGACCACCACCAGGGCGAGCAGTTCCAGCACCGGCAACTGCGGTGTCGAGTCGGGCAGCAACAACACCGCCGCCAAGGTCACCACCCCGCGCATGCCCGCCCACGACACCACCGCCGCATGACTCAACGGTTCGGTCGCGCGCCCGAACAACCTGGCCACCAGCACGGGCGTGAACACCCACACCGGGCGCGCCAGCATCACCGCGGCCAGCACACCCACCGCCGCGACGACGAGCGTGGCGTGATCCAACCCGCTGTGCCAGGCGGCCTCGACGATCCAGCGCACCTGCAACCCGATGATCAAGAACACCGCGCTCTCCAGAATGAACTGGATGGTGCGCCAATTGGTGGTCTCGGCGACCCGCGAGGCCGCGCCCTGCCACCGTTGCGCGCCGTGGCCCAGGATCATCCCGCACGTCACGACCGCGATCACGCCCGAGGCGTGGAAGTGCTCGGCGGGCAGATACGCCACGAACGGGGCCAGCAGCGACACCGAGGTATCGAGCACCGGGTCGGTGATCCGCCGGCGCAACATCACCAATGCCGCCGCCACCACGGCCCCGATGACACCGCCGCCGACGGCCGCGAGCAGGAAATCGCCGCCGATCTGCCATGCGGTCACCGCACCGGCCATCGCCGCGATCGCCGAACGCAACGCCACCAGTGCGGTGGCGTCGTTGAACAGCGACTCGTCCTCGAGTACCGTCACGATGCTGCGCGGCATCCCTGTGCGTCGGGCCACCGCGGTCGCTGCCACCGCGTCCGGGGGAGCGACCACCGCACCCAACGCGACCGCCGCCGCGAACGGCACCGGCAGCAACCACCACACCACCAGCGCCACGGCGAACGTGCTGAACAGCACCAACCCCACCGACAGCGACGCGATGGTGCGCAGGTTGTCCTTGAAATCGACCAGCGAGGTGCGCAGCGCGGCGGTGTAGAGCAGCGGCGGCAGCAACCCCAGCAGCACCACCTCCGGCTCGAGGTGTACCTGCGGCACCATCGGCAGATACGACGCGGCCACCCCGGCCAACGTCAGCACCAAGGGTTCCGACACCCCGAATCGCCGCGCCAGCGCCGCCAGCGCGGTCGCCGAGCCGATGAGGACAACCAGACCGATCGCGACATCCACTCGCGCATTCTCCCACCCACGGACCCATCAGTCCGTCGACGCCACCCAACGACAGCCGCGTCGGCACCGACCATCACGAAAACGGTTGCGGCCGACATCGGTCGGTCGCGCCGGCCCCTAGCCCGTGTCCGCGTCCATCGCGAGGTGGTCGACCGAGCCCCACACACGCAACGCCAGTCGTGGGCCCTCACGCCGCCACTGTGACACCGACGCGTTGGGCACCGGCTCGAGCGAATCCGGTACCGGCGCACCGAGTCCGTCGAGGATGTAGCGCAACGACACCACCACCGCATCGTGCGTCACCACCAGCACCTGCTCGCCCGCGGCCACCACGTCGAGCTCGTCGAGGAAACTGCGCACCCGCAATGCCACATCGGCCAGCGACTCCCCGCCCGGCGGGCGATAGACCCAGTTGCCGACCAGTTCACGACGCAGCCCCTCCTCGGGCGCGCGTCGCCGGATCGCCCGGTACGGATGCAGTTCGAACACCCCCATCTCCCGATCACGCAACCGTTCGTCGACCAGGGTGCGGATCGGGTGCAGGTGCCGGTTGCGGGAGGCGGCGGCCTCGGCCATCACCGCCCAGGTGACTCTGGTGCGCAGGTAGGGCGAGCAGACCACCAGTGTGGGTCGCTGCGTGCCCGCCAGCCCGGCCAGCCAGTCGCCCAGACAGCGCGCCTGCCACTGCCCGTGGGTGGTCAGTTCCACCGCGGAATCGGTGCCCCGCATCGGCCGCTGCTCGGTCGCCGGGTCGGAGAACCACACATTGGCCTCACTCTGTGCGTGGCGCACCGCCCACAATCCCCCCAGCGCGCGTGGCACCACCAATCCTTCGGGCACCTGCACCCACCCCCTCCGCTGCTCGAACTCCATCGATACCCCTCGTGCTCGTCCCGTCGTGCCCGGACGCGCCAGGGAATAGCGGCCTCGTTGCCGGCGTTACATTCCCCGAATTCGAACGCCTGTCCAGAACTGTCCGGCGGACCACCGCCGCACCCCTCGATGCGCCGCAGGAGGCCCGCTTGTCCACCAGAGTAGAGATCTGGACCGACATCAATTGCCCGTTCTGCTACCTGGGCAAAGCCCGCTTCGAAGAAGCGCTGGCCGGCTTCGCGCACCGGGACGACGTCGAGGTGGTGCACCGGTCCTTCGAGCTCGATCCGACCTTGCCCGCCGGTTCCACCCGTCCGGTCATCCCGGCGATCGCCGAGAAATACGGCATCACCGTCGACCAGGCCGCCGCCAACGAACGCGGCATCGGCGCCCAGGCCGCGGCGATGGGTCTGCCCTACCGAACCGCGGGCCGCGACTCGGGCAACAGCTTCGACATGCACCGGCTCCTGCACTACGCCCTCGACCAGGACAAGCAGGAAGCCCTGCTCGACGCCCTCTACGCAGGCAATTTCGCCGAGCCGGAGCCCGTCTTCGGCGATACCGAACGCCTCGTGGCCTTGGCTGTGCGCGCGGGTCTGGACGAGAACTCGGTGCGCGCGGTGCTGGCCGACCCCGATGCCTACGCCGACGCGGTCCGCCGCGACGAAGCCGAGGCCGCCGCGCTCGGTGCCACCGGTGTCCCGTTCTTCGTCTTCGACGGCAAGTACGCGGTCTCCGGCGCCCAACCTCCCGAAACGTTCACCCGGGCACTGAACACCGCCTGGAACGATCGACCTGCTCCCCAGCTCATCGCCGACGGCGACAGCTGCGGGCCCGACGGCTGCGCGGTCCCCACGACCGAGGTCGCGGCGGCCGACTGACCGCCTCGACCTCGCTTCGGCGAGTCAGGACAGGTCGATGACGACCTTGATATCGGACCCGCCCGGGTCGAACGCCTCGAGCGCCTTCTCCAGCGGCAGCCGCCGGGTGATGAGGCGTTCGAGCCACGACTCGTCCGCTTTTGCCAGCGCTTCGGCGCCCTGTTCGTAGTGGTGACGGTTCGCGTTCACCGAACCGAACACCACCGCGTTGTCGAGCACGATGTTGCGGTTCAATCCGCCGACATCGACATCGGTGTCGACACCGGGTGTCGACACCCCGGTCAGGCAGACGATCACGCCGGGGTTGTCGATCTCCATCGCCTGCAACGCCACCGCGGGCGCACCGGTCGCCTCGATCACGATGTCGGGGCTGATCTCTTTCGCGGCGGCCGCCGCCGTCCCCGTGTGGAACGTGCCGCCCAGCGCCTGGACCAGCTCTTCTTTCGTCCCGCCGCTGGTCCGGTCGAGGACGTGCACGTCCAAGCCGCGTTGCTGCCCGAGCAGCGCCGCCAGCAGACCGATCGGCCCGGCGCCGGTGACCAGGACGGTGCGCGGATCGAACCAGGCGCGGTTGTTGATCCTCTCGATCTGATCCCAGGCCTTGGCGACCACGGTCGTCGGTTCCAGCAGGACCCCGACCTTCTCCAGTGCCGGATCGAGTCGCACCGCGAAGTCCTCGCGCACCACCCAGGACGTCGACCCGTACCCGTCGATCTCCTTGATCCCGCGCTCGACGTACATCCCGTTGCGGCACATGTCCCATTGGCCGCGCGCGCACGCCCCGCACGGCACCGGATCCGGCCTGCGCACGATCCCGACGACGAGGTCGCCAGGGGCGAATGCGCTGCCCGCGGGCGCGGTCTTCACCCGCCCCAGAGATTCGTGCCCGAGCACCATCTGCGACTTGCCCGGTGGCAGCCAGCCGTAGTTGCCCTGCGCGATATCGCGGTCGGTGCCGCAGATACCCAGCGAGATCCCGTCGACGAGCAGTTCGCCGGGACCGACGACCGGGTCGGGCACATCCTCCACCCGCAACGATTGCTTCTGCATGGGAACCACTGTCAACGCACGCATTTCGGCATCCCTTCCGCCCGGACGGGCCAACGGTCGACGTCTGCACGAACCACATCCACGACACCCGGGGGAGCAACCCCATCGCGAACACGCCGCGAACACGGACTACCTGCGCCAACGGTACGCGAACAACTCACCGACCGGTCGATACGAGACCATTCGCGAACAATCGGCATCACCGATGGCCGAACGTCACACTCCGCCATCATCGCGGCACCGGGAACCCTGAGTCGCCGATCCTGTCCGCCGTCTCGGCTACGGTGGACAGCGCTCGCACCGATCGACCCGTGGCCAGCTGGAGGCGTCTTGCGCATCATCGTCCGGATCATGCTCGTGCTCGCCGCGCTCGTGTGCGCGCTGGCACCGGCCTCGGCCGCACCGTCGGTCGATGACGTTTCCGCGCGCAAGATCGACGA
The DNA here is from genome assembly GCF_053608345.1 of Nocardia sp. NPDC055050. Lineage (NCBI taxonomy): Bacteria > Bacillati > Actinomycetota > Actinomycetes > Mycobacteriales > Nocardiaceae > Nocardia > Nocardia sp. NPDC055050. The sequence goes on along the minus strand of NZ_JBSGVG010000003.1, from coordinate 136,112 downwards.
ACTCCTCACCGTGCGCGCCGAATCGGGCGGTCTGGGCCGTGGCGAACTCCTCGAACGGCTCTCCGCTCGGCTGCTCGGCACCCCGTACGGTGCGAACATGCTGATCGGTTCGGCCACCGAGCCCGAACAGCTCGTCGCGGATCTGCGCCGGGTCGACTGCTTCACCTACCTCGACTACATCGATGCCGCCTCCCGCTCCAGCACCCGCGACGAGTTCCTCACCAACCTGGTCAGTACTCGCTACATCGATGGTCGCGTCGAATTCGCCCAGCGCAAGCACTTCTTCACCGACTGGGCCACCCGCGAACGGCTCGCCGCCACCGACATCACCGCGAGCTTGAGCCCCACCGCGGTGACCATCACCAAGCATCTCAACGCGAAAGCTGACGGCAGCACCTATCTGCCGGGCGTTGCCGTGGTCGACCGTGCCGTCACCCATATTCCCGCGGCCGCCGTCGACGGGGCAGTCCAGGCCGCCCTTCGCACCGGCGACTTCCTCGGCGCTTACACCCCCGACGCCGGGCTCGACGTGACCCACGTCGGCATCATCGTCGCGACCCCCACCGGCCCGGTCTTCCGCAACGCCTCCTCGCTCGCGGCGAACAACCAGGTCGTCGATACCCCCTTGACCGAGTATCTCCAGACTGTCCCGGGCGTCGTCGTCCTTCGCCCGCTCTGACCGCCAGAGGAATCGCCATGACCACGCTGCCCGACCGCCCGAACACCGCGCTGCTCGTCGTCGACGTGCAGAACGGCGTCGTCGACGAAGCACCCCGCCGCGACGAGGTCGTCGCGAACATCAACGCCCTTGTCGACCGTGCCCGCACCGCCGATGTCCCGATCATCTGGATCCAGCACTCCTCCGAGGATTTGGTCGAACACAGCGATCCCTGGCACTACGTCCCCGAACTCACCCGCACCGACACCGAACCGCTGGTTCACAAGCACTACGGGGACTCCTTCGAAGACACCGAGCTCGAGGGACTGCTCGCGGCGGTGGGCGCCGGCCACCTGGTGGTCACGGGCGCGGAATCCGACGCCTGCGTCCGTTCGACCATCCACAGCGCGTTCGTGCGCGGATACGATGTCACCCTGGTCGCCGATGCCCACACCACCGGCGACAAGACCCGGTGGGGCGCACCGAAACCCGAAGACGTCATCGCCCACACGAACCTGTACTGGCAATTCCAGCAAGCACCCGGTCGCACCGCGGCCGTGCGCCCGACCGACGAGCTTGACTTCAGGTCGACCTGAACAACCACGGTGGTCTCATGACCACTTTCGGATACGCACAGAGCCTCGGCTACGACCGGCGCGCCACCCGGCTCCTCACCGGCCTGTACCGGCGGATCGCCACCGACATCGACGCCAACACCACCGATTCGGCCACGGTCCTCGACCTCGGCACCGGCCCGGGAAAGCTGTTGTCCCACGTGGCGACTCGTCGCCCCGACCTGCGCCTGCACGGCATCGATCTGTCCCCGCACATGATCGAGATCGCCCGGCGCACCCTCGCTGGGCAGCCGATCGACCTGGCCGTCGCCGACGTCGCCGAGCTGCCCCACTCGCACGCGAGCATCGACTTCGCCGTGTCGAGCCTGAGCATGCACGAATGGCCGGACCTGCCCGCCGCCGTCACCGAACTGCGTCGAGTGCTCCGCCCCGGCGGCGGCGCCGCGATCTTCGACTTCCGCTTCACCCGAACCCGCGAGATCCGGCGCGCACTCAGCACCGTCTTCGGCTCGGTCGACTCCGAAACAGTCCGTCTGCCTTGGCATCCCGTCGCCGTGATCACCTGCTACCGCGTCACCGCATAGGCTCGGCGGATGGCCGGGGAACACACCACGATCGGTGCGGTGGCAGCCCAGTTCGGGCTCGCGACCCACGTGCTGCGCCACTGGGAAGACCGCGGACTGCTCACTCCAGCCCGTGATTCGGCCGGACGCCGCCACTACCGCGGTACCGACATCGACACGATCGCGATGATCGTGCTGGGCAAGAAGGCAGGCTTGTCGCTCGACGATCTCGCCATCCTGTTCATCCGTTCCCCCGATCGGCGCACCCGCCGAGAAGTACTCGAAGCCCATCGCGACCGCCTCGCCGACCAGATCGCCCGCACGCGCGCCGCCCTCGACGCCGTCACCCACGTCCTGGACTGCGACGCCGAGGACTTCCGCACCTGCCCTCACTTCCGTGCCGAACTCGCCGGGGTCCTCGACACCCACACCGACCCGCCGGTGTCGGCAACACTGTCCGACGTGGGACGATCGGCCATGTGACCGGCCCACCCGCGAAACCACAGCACTTGCGCGACCTCGCGCTGCTGCGTCGTGTGCGCGACCGCATCGACCGTGAGTACGCCCAGCCGCTCGACGTCGAAGCGCTCGCCCGCGGCGTCCACATGTCGGCCGGGCACCTGAGCCGGCAATTCCGCCTCGCTTACGGGGAATCGCCGTACTCCTACCTGATGACCCGCCGCATCGAACGGGCGATGGCACTGCTGCGCCGCGGCGACCTGAGCGTCACCGAGGTGTGTTTCGCGGTCGGCTCGTCCTCGCTGGGTACCTTCAGTACCCGCTTCACCGAACTCGTCGGGGTGCCGCCCAGCACCTACAAACAGCGTCAGGACGAACAGACCGCGGGCATGCCGTCGTGCGTGGTCAAGAAGGTGACCAGACCGATCAGGAATCGAGAAGCTTCCGCTCCGGCCGACAATTAGCGTGGTCGGCATGAACCTCACCATCCACTCGAGCTACCTGCCGCAGGACGACCCCGACGCCGCGCTCGCCTTCTACCGCGACACACTCGGCTTCGAGGTGCGCAACGATGTGGGCTACAACGGGCTGCGCTGGATCACCGTGGGCCCCACCGGCCAGCCCGACACCTCCATCGTGCTGCACCCACCGGCCGCCGACCCGGGCCTCACCGACGACGAACGCCGCGTCATCAGCGAAATGATGGCCAAAGGCACCTACGCCGGCGTCAACCTCGCCACCGACGACCTCGACGGCCTGTTCGAGAAGCTGCAGGCCGGAGACATCGAGATCGTCCAGGAACCCACCGATCAGCCTTACGGCGTGCGCGACTGCGCCTTCCGCGATCCCGCCGGAAATATGGTCCGCATCCAGCAGACCAAGTAAGCCATCGCGCCGGTAGATTCGATGTCCGGCGATGTCGACTGATCAAGGGAGACCCATGAGCACGGCCAAGAAGACCGGCACCACCATAGAGCCGGCCGACAGCCACGATGTGATCCGCGTGCACGGCGCGCGGGTCAACAATCTGCGCGATGTGAGCATCGAGATCCCCAAGCGCAGGCTGACGGTCTTCACGGGCGTGTCCGGATCCGGTAAGAGCTCCCTGGTCTTCGGCACCATCGCCGCCGAATCACAGCGTCTGATCAACGAGACCTACAGTGCGTTCGTGCAGGGCTTCATGCCCAGCCAGGCCCGCCCCGACGTCGACGTCCTGGAGGGTCTGACCACCGCCATCCTGGTCGACCAGTCCCGGCTGGGCGCCGACCCGCGTTCCACTGTCGGCACCGTCACCGACGCCAACGCGATGCTGCGGATCCTGTTCAGCCGCCTCGGCGACCCGCACATCGGGTCGTCGCAGGCGTTCTCGTTCAATGTCGCCTCGATCAGCGGCGCCGGTGCCGTCGAGGTCGAGAAGAACGGTGTCACCGTCAAGGAACGCCGCAGCTTCGCCATCACCGGCGGTATGTGTCCCACCTGTGAGGGCAAAGGCCAGATCAACGACATCGACCTCACCGAGCTCTACGACGAGAACCTCTCCCTCGACGAGGGCCCGTTCAAGATCCCCGGCTACAGCATGGACGGCTGGATGGGCCGCATCTTCAAGGGTTCGGGCTTCTTCGACCCGGCGAAGCCGATCAAGAAGTACACCAAGAAACAGCTCGCCGACCTGCTGTACAAGGAACCGACCAAGATCAAGGTCGAGGGCATCAACCTCACTTACGAAGGACTCATCCCCAAACTGCGCAAGTCGATGCTGTCCAAGGACATCGATTCGCTGCAACCGCATGTGCGCGCCTTCGTCGAACGTGCCGTCACCTTCGGCACCTGCCCCGACTGTGCGGGCACCCGGCTCTCCGCCGCGGCCCGCTCGTCCAAGATCGACGGGATCAGCATCGCCGACGCCTGCGCCATGCAGATCACCGATCTCGCCGAATGGGTCAAGCAGGTCGACGACCCGTCGGTGGCGCCGCTGCTGGAGTCGCTGCGCCAGACCCTGGACTCGTTCGTCGAGATCGGCCTGGGCTACCTGTCGCTGTCGCGTCCCTCGGGCACCCTGTCGGGCGGTGAAGCCCAGCGGGTCAAGATGATTCGCCACCTCGGCTCCTCGCTCACCGACGTCACCTATGTCTTCGACGAGCCCACCGCGGGCCTGCACCCGCACGACATCCAGCGGATGAACGACCTGCTGCTGCGCCTGCGCGACAAGGGAAACACGGTGCTCGTCGTCGAGCACAAGCCCGAAACGATCGTCATCGCCGACCACATCGTCGACCTCGGCCCCGCCGCCGGGTCCAAGGGTGGCACCATCTGCTTCGAGGGCACCGTCGACGGGCTGCGCGCCAGCGACACCGTCACCGGCCGCCACTTCGACGACCGTGCCGCGGTCAAGGACTCGGTGCGAAAGTCGACCGGCGCCTTGCAGATTCGTGGCGCCACCGCCAACAACCTCGACAAAGTCGACGTCGACATCCCCCTCGGCATTCTGGTGGCGATCACCGGCGTCGCGGGCTCGGGCAAGAGCTCGCTCGTGCACGGCTCGATCCCGATCGACGAAGGCGTGATCTCCGTCGACCAAGCCCCGATCAAGGGCTCACGCCGCAGCAACCCCGCCACCTACACCGGTCTGCTCGACCACATTCGCAAAGCGTTCGCCAAGGCCACCGGCGCCAAACCCGCCATGTTCAGCGCCAATTCCGAGGGCGCCTGCCCGAACTGCAATGGTGCGGGCGTGGTTTACACCGACCTGGCGATGATGGCCGGCGTGTCGACGATGTGTGAGGTGTGTGAGGGCAAGCGCTTCATGGCCGAAGTCCTCGAATACACCTTCGCGGGTAAGAACATCAGCGAAGTGCTCTCGATGCCCGTCGACGAAGCCCGCGCGTTCTTCGGCGACGGCGAGGCACGCACCCCCGCCGCCCACAAGATCCTCACCCACCTCACCGAAGTGGGCCTGGGCTACCTCACCATCGGCCAGCCACTGACCACCCTGTCCGGCGGCGAACGCCAGCGCCTCAAGCTCGCCACCCACATGTCCGACAAGGGCGGGGTCTACATCCTCGACGAACCGACCACCGGCCTGCACCTGGCCGACGTCGAACAACTCCTGGGCCTGCTCGACCGCCTCGTCGAATCCGGCAAGTCCGTCATCGTCGTCGAACACCACCAGGCAGTGATGGCCCACGCCGACTGGATCATCGACCTCGGCCCCGGCGCGGGCCACGACGGCGGCCACATCGTCTTCGAAGGCACCCCCGCCGACCTCGTCGAAGCCCGCTCCACCCTCACCGGCGAACACCTGGCCACCTACGTCGGCGCCTGACTTCGTGCGGCCGGGCTCACTCCGAGCCCGGCCGCACCTATTCTGGACCGATGCTCGAGATCTCCACCGATCCCGCCGCCGTCGATCTCGACTGGCTCCACCACCGCCTGTCGACCGATGCCTACTGGGCCCTCGGCCGCAGCCGCGAACGCGTCCGCCGCGTCGTCGAGAATTCATTGCCCTACAGCGTGTTCCACGACGGTTCCCAGATCGCCTTCGCCCGCCTGGTCACCGACCGCACCACTTTCGCCTGGCTTTCCGACGTCTATGTAGACCGTCGGCAGCGTGGAAAAGGCGTCGGCAAACTCCTCCTTGACCGGATCATGGCCGACGCCGACGACTGGGGGCTACGCCGTATGGCCCTGGCTACCGGCGATGCCCACGACATGTACCGCCCCTACGGCTTCACTGCTCACCCCGAACCGGACCAGTGGATGGAAAAGACCTGGCCGGCCGATCCCGCTTGAATCACGACCGGCCCTCGTTTTCGCCGTGCACGGAAACCGCAACCGTGTTAGTTTCAGTTTCGAAGGTCAACGGCACCGGGAGGATGCATGAGCGTCAGCAGCAGAAGCGCGGTCGCCATTCACGCATTGACGAAATTGGCGCAAGGCGGGGAGAGTTCGTTGACGTCTGTGGAGATCGCGGAGAGCTTGGCGAGCAATCCGGTGCTGGTTCGACGCATCCTCGGCAACCTGCGTGACGCCGACCTGGTGCGGTCCACGGAGGGTCGCGGCGGGGGCTGGACGCTCGCCCGCCCTGCTCGCGAGATCACTCTCTTCGACGCCTATCGCGCCGTCGAAGGTTCGCCGGTGCTGTCTCGACATGCCCACCCGCCCAGCGCCGAGTGCGAGGTCGGTCGTCATATGCAGGCGATTGTCGACGAGCAGTTCCGCAACGCCGAGCAGGCCATGGAGGAGCAGTTGGGTCGGACGACCATCGCGCACCTGCTCCAGAAGGTATTCGACATCGATCGAGCGGCGCGTATGCGCTGATCGCAGGACGGCGGGAGACCGCCGTTCTTTTTTTACCCGAACTGTAACCATAATGGTTGCGGTAAAGCTGGGAGAGGGAACCCATGACATCCACGAGACTCGAAACCGACCACGCTGGTTCAGGCCTGGCGTTACTGGCGGTGCTCATGCCCGCGATGCTGGCGACGGTCATCGCCAGCGACATGGTCAATCTGCTGCTACCGGCGATAGGCACCGAGTTCGACGCCTCGGAAGCCGAATTGGCATGGGTCGTCACCGGATTCCTGCTGATGTTCTCCGTCGGCATCCCCTTCTACGGACGCCTGTCGGACCGAGTGAGCCTGCGGACCCTGTTCGTGGTCTGCCTGACAACCTATGCCGCGGGCAGCCTGGTCAGCGCGCTCGCCCCGAGTCTGCTCGCGCTGGTGGCGGGGCGCATCGTGATGGGCATCGGCGCAGCCGGGATCCCGGTGCTCACGATCCTGGGCGTGACCCGGTTGCTGCCGGCGGAAAAACGCGGGATGGGCATCGGGGTGATCTCCGCCGCGGCAGGAATCGGCACCGCGGCCGGACCTGCCCTCGGTGGGGGCATCGGACAGCTGCTCGGCTGGCACGCACCGTTCTGGCTGATGGTCGCCATCGCGCTCGTACTGCTGCCGTTGATCTGGCGAGTCCTGCCCGCCGACTCACCGACCACCGCCGAGCGGTTCGACCTCACCGGCGGCATCCTGCTCGGTGCAGGCGCCGGACTGCTGCTGTTCGGAATCACCCAGGCTCAGGTCGCCGGATTCACGGCGCCCTCGGCGTGGGGATGCCTCGTCGTCGGCATGGCCACACTCGTGGTGTTCGTCGGTCGCAATCGGCGCATCGACCGGCCGTTCGTCCCACCCGCACTGTTCGACAACCAGGTCTTCCGGATCGCTGTGATCGTCGTGGCGCTGGCAATGAGCATCAACCTCGGCGCCCTGGTGTTCGTGCCGATCGTGCTCGTCGACGTCGACGGCCTCGATCCGGGCACCGGCGCGCTGGTCATGATCCCGGCCGGCCTCGCCGTCGCGATGCTCTCACCGCTGAGTGGACGCCTGGCCGATCGCATCGGTGCCCGCACCCCTACGCTGACCGGTCTGGCTGTGATGGGACTGTCCGCGGTATTCCTGTCCACTGTGGCCGGAGGCGGTTCGCTGGTCCTCACCGCGATCGGGATCACCGCACTGTGCGCCGGCTTCATCTTCGTGACGACGCCGATCATCAGCGCCGCGGCAGGCGCTCTGGCTCCCGCACAGGCCGGCATCGGGCTCGGGATCCTCCAGGGCGCCCAATTCCTCGGCGCCAGCGCGGGTCCCGCGCTCTTCGGCGCCTTGGTCAGCGCACGACGACAAGCCGGTACCGACGCCCTCAACCCCCTGAACGACACGGGATCCGGGGCCGCATTCTCGGACGCCTTCCTCGCGATGGCCTTCGTCGCCGTCACCGCACTGATCATCGCCCTGTGGATGCGCCCCACTCCCGCATCGAACGAACTGCCATGAAGACCCTGCTTGGAAGTCCTTACTGGCAAGCCGCTGGACCCCACCTCGAGGCCCTGGCCGAATCGAGAGACGGCCGATCGCGACATCACCACAGAATCTCGGTCAGACGGTCGGTCGCTCCGATCAACCAACCGGGATCGCCGTGCCTACGCCCCCAGAGTGCGGCCTTGATCGCCCGGACCTGCGCCCACCGGCGGGCACGATCACGGTCGATACCCGCTGCTTCGCAAAACAAGTCCAATCCGCGACGAATACCGGCGGCCGGATCGGGGGCGAACAGCAGCGGCGCGAACCGGTAGCTGCGAAGGACGGTGATCGTGTCGTAGGCGGGGTCGCCGACATACCCCTTCGGATCGATCGCGAGCCAAGGCTCCCGTTCTCCCACCAGCACATTCGCATCATGCAGGTCGCCGTGGACGAGGGTCTCGGGCTGACCCGGACCGAGATCACGCAAGGTCTCGGCCGCGGCATCCAGAACGCGGCGGGGGAGTGGATCGCCCAGTTCGGCGGCCGTCGTGCGGAGCTCGTCCGTCCAGTCGGCGACCAAGTCGCTCAGACGCGGCAGCCCGGCGGGGGCGTCGACCGCCAAGCGGTGGGACAGTTGCCCGAGTATGCCGACTGCCTCGTCGAAGTTGGTGATGTGGGCCAGAGTTCCGTGTCCTGTGCGCTCGAGCAGCATCGCGAACCGTTCGTCATCACGGTCGAACAATTGCACCGCACCCCGTCCGTTCCAGGTGGCGAACGCGTCCGGCTCGAACACGTTGCCCGGGTGCGGAAAGGAGATCTTGACAACCGCGGGCGGCAGATCCGGACACAGCACCGGAATGACGATCCCGACGTGGCCGTGCATGACCGGCCCGTCAGGAGTGCACGACCACCGTTGCAGTAATTCATCCGCCAGCCGGGGCAGTGTCGCGATCCATACCCGCCCGGGTTCACCTTCCCGACTGATCGTTTCGCGGGTGAAGACCTCTGGAATCTCGATCATGAGACGACCCTAGGCGTCTATCTCGAGCCGCGGACACCACCGATGTGACGTATCTCGCCGCCCTCGAGTCTGGTCTCCGCGATGACGACCGGCATAGCCTGAGGCACCGCGCAGGAGCGAAATCGACTGTACTAGAAGGATATTCGGTGCAAACCGGACATTCTCGGTTCGGTAGTCGGCCAGCTGGTTTCGACACGCGCACACTGCCGTCCCGGGACGTCTACATCCGGGCCGACGGCAGAATCATGGCAAGGAGCTACACCGGTGCCGGTTCGTCACAATGACCTCAGCCCCGTCATCACCCGCCGCGGCGCACTCGCCGCACTGGCACTGCTCGCTGCTGCCGGCTGCGGCGGTTCGGTCGCGGCCACCACCGGCAAGCCGCACTGGGACTACGACGCCGAGGGCCCCGAGCACTGGGCCGACCTCGACCGCGGCTACTCGGCCTGCCGAGTCGGCCACGCCCAATCGCCGATCGACCTGGACAGCCCCACCGAACTACACCCGTCCGACCACATCGAAATCGACTACCGCCCCATCCCGTCGGTGAACCTGCTGAACAACGGGCACACCGTGCAGGTGAGCGCCCCAGCGGACTCCGGCAACCGCATCGTCGTCGACGCAACGCCGTTCACCCTGACCCAATTCCACTTCCATCTCCCCAGCGAGCACACCGTCGACGGTGCCGAGACCGCCATGGAACTGCATTTCGTCCACACCGCCCGATCGGGCCGGTTGGCCGTTCTCGCCGTCCTCCTGAACGCGCACACCGACCCCACCCCGCTGAGTCGGATCCTCACCGCCGCCCCGAACCGCTCAGGGCTCACCCGCGCGGTCCCCACTGTCGACCCGCGCGAATTCCTCCCGGCCGACCTCGCCCAGTTCCGCTACCAGGGCTCCCTGACCACGCCCCCGTGCACCGAAGGTGTCGAGTGGATCGTGCTGCGCCACCCCGCGCCGGTCGCAGCCCCTGATGTCGACAACTACCGCGCCCTGTTCCCGCACAGCAACCGACCCACTCAACCGCGCAACGGCCGCCCGGTAGTCCTCGCCGGACCCAACTGAGCCCGCTCGGCACAGGCACCTAATCCTGTGGACGGAGGGTGAGAATCTGTTCGGCAACCCCGACCGGGCCGCGAATGTCGTGCAGGACGGTACTGGTGAGTCCTTGCCCGGTGTGGCCGAAGGTGACGGTCGTGTCGAGACCGGTCCATTCGCCTTCGGGTTGCCGATAGAGATGGACCGTCAGGTCCAGGTTGGGAAACATCCACTTGGTGGGCTCCTGTCGCACCGCGATGCCGTTCGCGGTGTCGACGAGCGCGAGGTAGGAAGCCAGGGGATCGGCTGGTTCCGCGGACACCAAGTCCATCGGCGAGTGCACCCACGCGGTGGTCCGCCCGGGTTGGGGAATGCCGACCGGGCGGGTATCGAGCGAAGCGATGTAGCCGCCGGGCCACACCGAGGTCAGCGGCCAGGACGCCAATGATTCGGGGGTGGGAAGCCGCTCGGGCTCCCCACCCGCGACGCCCGCACTGTCCTGCGCGCTCAGAAACCACGCGCGGGCCGAGACGACGCTGCGCCCGGCGATGGTGACGGTCGCCTCGACCAGTTCGATGGTGCGACCCGGGCGGATGGTCCGAACGTCGATGTCGAACTCCCCGAACGCGATCCTGCCCAGGATGTCGAAACTGATCCGGCTCATGGCCAACGCTGGGCGCTGTTCGTGGGCGCGTGTTCGCTGGATCTCGTGCACGATCAGCCCGCCGAGGGGGCTGAAGTGCTGCTCGGCGGTGTCCCACGCTCCACCCGCGTGGGCAGTCGGCGCGAAGCGGTGAGCACCGACCCGGTGGAAGTAGGACGTGGGTGCGATCGTATCTCTCACATTTATCAACCTACGGGTCGAATTTTCATCCTGCAAGTCGTCTGATCGTCCTGATGGTCGGCTGTTGGTGGCAGATAGAATCATGCGATGACCGCGACCACGGACGAGAGCGTCGCGCCCGCAGGGCGTGCGGAGAGACGACGCGATCGACGCAAGGCGGAGATGATCGACGCCGCATTGCAGATCCTGTCCAGCGTCGGCTATCAGGGAATGCGATTCGAGGACGTCGCCGAACGCTCCGACATCGCGAAAGCGACTCTCTACTACTACTTTCCGAGCAAAGACGCCTTGGTCTCGGCAGCATTGGAAAAGCTGACCGCTGACGTGCTGACCCATCTCGGCGAGGCACTGGAGACTGCGGCCGAGCTCTCCTCGGCCGAACAACTGCGCTCGCTCATCGCCGAGCAGTTGCGCGTTCTGACGGTGCTCTACCCGGAAGTCGGCAAACTCTTCTCCTTTCCCGCGCCGTGGCCCGACGAGCACGGTGAATCCATCAAGACCATGCGTCGACGCCACGACCGGATCTTCCGTGCGGTCATCGATCGCGGTGTCGCGTCAGGCGAGTTCGATTGTTCGGACCCCTCCGTGGCGCTGCACTGCCTGCACGGGATCCTGAATCATGCTTCGATCTGGCTCCGGCCCACCGCGGACCCGGAGGGGCGAACGCGTGAGGCCGTTGTCGACGAATCCATGCGGCTGTTCCTGCGCGCCTGAAGCCTTGTCGGCCATCGCCTTCCAGACGTCAGGATGCGGTTCGCGGCATCGTCAGTCGGCAGCGCGGGGGAGCAGGCCCAGGGTGAGGTGGCGGACCAGGTCGTCGAGTAGCTGCTCGGAGTCGTAGTCGGCGGTGTAGCCGGAGCCGACGAAGGTGGCCAAGCCCTGGAGGGCGGCCAGGGCGGTGACGCCGAGCCGTTTCGGGTCACCTGCCACGATCTCGCCGGCGGCCTGACCATCGGCGATGAGGGTGATCGGCACCGCGAACGCCCGGTCGGCGGCCTGCTGGATATCGGCGGAGGTGGAGTTGTTTCGGCGCGCGAACATCAGCGGCAAGAGCTCGAGGTTGTCGACGGCGAATCGCAGGTAGGCGTAGGCGACGGTTTGCAGGCGTGCCGTGATGGGTCCTTCGATCACGGCTTGTTCGAAGCAGGCACCGAGGCGTTCGAGCCCGGTGACGGCCAGTGCGTCGAGCAGTGCCTGCTTGTCGCGGAAATGACGACTCGGGGCCGCATGGCTGACGCCGGTGTCGCGGGCCAGTTGACGCAGCGACAGCCCGTCCACGCCGGCCTCGCGCAGTGTCGCCTCCGCGCGCGTCAGCAGCGCGGCGCGGAGGTCTCCGTGGTGGTACGGGGTGTGCAGGGACATGGTACGAGCAGGATATCTGACGGCCACCCAATGTTTGCGTTGACTACTTTGTTGTCGCTGACTACATTGACGATTGCCATGACTGACAACACCGCGCCCACCCGCACACAGCGCAGCATGCCGATCCGCGAATGGCTGGCCCCGATCACCCTGGTCACCATCCTGGCGGCGCTCCTGGGCACCATGTACCTCGGCTATACCGCCGACCCCGAAAAGCACCTGCACGACTTCCCGATCGCCCTGGTCAACCAGGACGTCGGCGACACCGTCGGTGGCAAACCCGCCAACATCGGCGCACAGATCACCTCCGCGCTGAGCGAGAACATCCCCGCCGACAAGATCGACCTGCGCCCACTCGGCATCAACGAAGCCCAGCAACAGCTGCAGAACGGCGAGGTCTACGGCGCCATCGTCATCCCCGGCGACTTCACCAAACGCGTCGCCATCCTCGGCGCCGCCTCGATCGTCCCGGGCCAGGTCGAGCAGCCCATCATCTCCGTGCTCACCAACCCCCGGGCGGGCACCCTCGCCGCACAGATCATGAACACCGTCGCCGACCAGGCCATGACACAGGTCAACAGCACCGTCGGCACCCAACTCGCCGAACAGGTCCACACCGCGGCCGGGGCCACACCACTCAGCGGCGCCGCACAGCTACAGCTCGCCGAGCCGATCGACGTCGTCGTCACCGCCTACCACCCGCTCCCCGAAGGCACCGGCCAGGGCTTGGCGGCCTTCTTCTACACCCTGGTCCTGCTGATCGTCGGATTCAGCGGCGCGATGATGATCAATTCACTCGTCGACGCCTCACTCGGCTATGTCCCCGCCGAATACGGCCCATGGCACAAGGCCACCACCCCGGCCCCGATCAGCCGCTGGCGCACGCTGCTCATCAAATGGGGGATCGCCGCGATCAGCGCCCCACTGGCCTCCGGCGTGTTCCTCGGCGTCGGCACCCTGCTGAACATGGCGATCGAGCGCCCACTGATGCTGTTCCTCTATGGCACACTGGCCATCGCCGCCATCGCGGTCACCGCCCTGTCGGTGATGGCCGCCTTCGGTACGGCAGGCCTGATGATCAACCTCATCGTGTTCGTGGTGCTCGGAATCCCGTCATCGTCGGGCACCATCCCGCTCGAGGCGACACCGCGCTGGATCGCCGACATGGCCACGTTCGAACCCATGCACCAGATCTACCTGGCCGTACGCGCCATCCTGTTCTTCGACGGACACCTCGAAGCAGGCATGGCACAGGGTCTCTGGATGACCTGCGCGGGACTGGCGATCGGCCTGATCGTCGGCGCGGTCGCCACCAACACCTACGACCTGCGCGGCATGCTGCGACTCGGCATCGAGCACGCGCCCGCGCAGTAACTGATCAATCCATGTGGAAGGGCCCTGTGATGCATGAGTTCGAAGCCCCGGCTTCCTACACGATTCCCGAGCACGCGAACAATTCCGACAGTGTGTTCCTGCACGCCGAGCACTCGCCCCACACGGTGTTGTTCAACGTCTCCAACGGCAGCGGCGGACTCACCGATGTCACCGCGGCCGAGTTCGCCCGAACGGTCACCGACGTGGCGAAGGGTCTCATCTCCTCGGGCATCGAACCCGGTGACCGGGTAGCGATCATGGCCCCCACCCGCTACGAGTGGGTCGTGCTCGACCACGCGATCTGGGCCACCGGCGGCTGCACCGTCGCCATCTACGACAGCTCCGCCGCCGAGCAGGCCAAGTGGATCCTGCAGGACTCCGCGACGAAACTGCTCATCGTCGACAGCGACCAACACCGCCGCATCATCGAGGAGATCGACGACCGCGCCCTGCCCGACCTGCGAGAAATCCTGCAGATCGACAAAGGTGCCATCGCGGAATTGACCACGCGCGGCGCCGACCTCGACGACGCGGCCGTACACACCCGCCGAGCCGAGGTCGGCGCGAGCTCCCCGGCCACCCTGATCTACACCTCGGGCACCACCGGACGCCCCAAAGGCGTGATCCTCACCCACGGAAACCTCTACGCCGAGTCGAAATCCGACCGAATCGCGCTGGGGGAGTTCGTCACCGAGGGCAACAAGACACTGATGTTCCTGCCGCTCGCCCACGTCTTCGCGCGCGCGGTGACGCTGGCCGCGCTCGACGCCAAGGTGGTCGTCGCGTTCAGCTCCGACTGGTCCACACTCGTCGACCAGTTCGGCAGCTTCCGGCCGCATTTCATCCTGGCGGTGCCGCGAGTGTTCGAAAAGGTCTTCAACGGCGCCAAGCAGAAGGCGCACGCCGGCGGCAAGGGAAAGATCTTCGACCTGGCCACCGAGACCGCCATCGCCTGGAGCGAATCCCAGGACACCGGCGGCCCCGGAATCGTCCTCGGACTGCGCCACGCCCTGTTCGACAAACTCGTCTACCGCAAGCTGCGCCTGGCGCTCGGCGGACGATGCGAGGCGGCGGTATCCGGTGGTGGACCGCTCGGCGCGCGGCTCGGTCACTTCTTCCGCGGCGTCGGGATCCCCGTGTACGAGGGCTACGGACTCACCGAGACCACCGCGGCGATCACCGTGAACACCCCGGCCGATACCCGGGTCGGCACCGTCGGACGCCCGACCGAAGGCCACGCCGTCAAGATCGCCGACGACGGCGAACTGCTGCTACGCGGCCCTGTCGTGTTCCACGAATACTGGGGAAACCCACAGGCCACCGACGACGCCTTCGCCGACGGCTGGTTCCAGACCGGCGATCTCGGCAGCATCGACCGCGACGGCTACCTCACCATCACCGGCCGCAAGAAGGAAATCATTGTCACCGCGGGCGGAAAGAACGTCTCCCCGGGCCTGATGGAAGACTCGCTGCGCGCCCACCCGCTGATCAGCCAGGCGATGGTGGTCGGTGACGGCCGTCCGTTCGTCGGTGCCCTGATCACCCTCGACCCCGAAGCACTCCCGGCCTGGAAGCAAAGCCACAACCTGCCCGCCGACACCACGAACGAGGCTCTGATCGACAACCCGGATCTCGTCGCGGAGATCGATACGGCCCTCGCCGACACCAACAAGAAGGTGTCCCATGCCGAGGCGATCAAGAAGGTCCGCATCCTGCCCGTCGACTGGACCGAGGCCACCGGCGAACTGACACCGAAGATGTCGCTCAAGCGAGCAGAGGTCATGAAGAAGTACGCCACCGAGGTGGACAAGATCTACGAACCCGCCGCCAGTAGTCACTGACACCCATTCCGGCACTTCCGGCTGTTACGTCTAACTAAATACCGCGCACAGTACCGAACCAACCCCGTCGAGTTCGTACTCTCACCTGGACCGCGCCCGGCGCGCGGCACCGGAACAGGGGTTGAACACAGCAGATGGCTATATCTGACGTCGAGGCGTACACGCATCTCTCGCCGACCGACATCGAAGAGTTCGGGCAACGCCTGGACGCGTTGCGCAGACAGATCGAATCCAGCCTGGGTGAACGCGACGCGAAATACATCAAGACCGTCATCCGCGTTCAGCGAGCATGCGAGATAGCCGCCCGGCTCGTGCTGATCGACTCGGGTCGGAAAAGCAGTTGGTGGTGGGGGACAGGCCTGCTCACCTTGTCGAAGGTGCTCGAGAACATGGAGATCGGGCACAACGTCATGCACGGCCAGTGGGACTGGATGAACGACCCGGAAATCCACTCCACCACCTGGGAATGGGACCATTCCATGCCCGCCGCCCATTGGAAGGAAGCGCACAACTACCGCCACCACGTCTTCACCAATGTGCTCGGGCTGGACCCCGACGAAGGGTACGGGCTGCTCCGCATCACCCGTGACCGGCGCTGGCGTCCGTACCACCTGGGCAACTTCGTCTACCTCGTCCCGGTGTCACTGCTGTACGAGCTGGGTATGTGCGTGTACCACCTGGAGATCCCGCGCGTGCTGGCGGGCAAGAAGGACAAGAAGAAGTTCCGGCAGGCGCGCGACGAAATCGCCCAGAAGGCAGGCAAGCAGCTGCTCAAGGACTATGTGATCTTCCCGGCGATGACCGGTAGGAACTGGAAATCGACGATCCGCGCGAACGTCACCGCCAACCTCACCAAGAATGTGTGGGAGCAGATCATCACCTTCTGCGGACATTTCCCCGACGGCGCGGAGAAATTCACCAAGCGCGATATCGAGGGTGAGACCCGCGGCGAATGGTATCTGCGCCAATACCTGGGCAGCGCGAATATCGACGTCGGTCCCCTGATGCGCATCCTTTCCGGCACGCTCAGTCACCAAATCGAACACCACCTGTTCCCGGACCTGCCGAGCAACCGGCTGCCCGAAATTCAGCGTGAAGTGCGCAAGCTCGCGGCCGAATATCGCCTGCCGTACACCACCGGCAGCCTGGTCCGTCAGTACGCGCTGACCCTGCGCACCATCGCCAAACTGTCGTTGCCCGATAAGTACCTCACCGCCGACGCCGACAACGCACCGGAAACCAGCTCCGAAAAGGCCACCGAATCGCGCCGACTCACCCCCGTTCTGGTCTGATTCTCCTTGGCGCACCGCATCACGGCGAAAGGCGATGCGGCGCGCCATCCAGGCACCTTCAATGGTTTCGTCACTGTGACGAAATAGAGGGCGGGGAAGTGGGAGGGGGAGTGCCGGGCTTTGGGCAGCCGACTCGGTTTGCCGAGGATGCGGGCCCAGAGTCGCCGATGAGCACATTCAGGGCGAACAGTCATGAATCGGCCGAACCGAGAATTGTCCGGATTCGTCAGCTTTCCTTCGATGTCCCAAAATGTGGCTGATCGAGCTCGCAAGTACCGAAGCGTCGGCGCACGCGCGGCAATGCAGAGAAGCGACAGTGAGCGCCTGTCAGCATGTGATGCAACTAGGCGTGCACCGCAAAGCAACTGCAAAAACCCCTTCCGACAGGCCGCCTTCAAACGCCGATAATGCACATTATGTCAAGTAGTCACTACCCTGGCGGCCAGCACAGCTGCGAGACCTTCCCGCAGGTCCTTGACGAAGTACTCGGGAACCTCCAGCGACGGGAAATGTCCCCCGCTGTCGGGCGATCCCCATCGGACGATCTGCCGGTACCGCTCTTGCGCCCAGACCCGCGGGCACTTGTCGACGTCACGTGGATACATGGTGATTGCCGATGGAACGTCGACACGAAGTTCGGGGTCGAGCGAGTTGTGGCTTTCGTAGTAGATACGAGCGGCCGATGCGCCGGTCCGCGTGAGCCAGTACAGCGTGACGTTGTCGAGAACCCGGTCAATGGAAATCGTCTCGAACGGGCTGTCTTCGGTGTCTGTCCACTCGGCGAACTTGTCGAGGATCCAGGCCAGGAGTCCGACCGGTGAGTCGACGAGCGAGTAGCCGATGGTCTGCGGTCGCGTCGCCTGCTGCTTCGCGTATGCCGCGCGGTGCCGCCAGAAATCGCGAGTCTCCTCGGTCCAGGTGCGCTCGGCGGCTGTCAGCCCGTCCGTCGTCAACCCGGGCGGTGCCTCGGCGAACGTCGAGTGGATGCCGAGAACGTGCGCCGGGAATCTGCCACCGAGAACCGTGGTGATATTGCCTCCCCAGTCGCCGCCGTGAGCCAGGAACCTGTTGTAGCCGAGCCTTGTCATCAGCTCCACCCAGGCGGCCGCGATCTTCTCGGTCCCCCAGCCTGTGGTGGCCGGTTTGTCGCTGTAACCGAACCCGGGCAGCGAGGGAACGACAACGTGGAACGCCGGCGCGTCCGCGTCCTGCGGATCCGCCAACTCGTCTACTACATCGGTGAACTCGGCGATGCTGCCCGGCCAGCCGTGCGTCATGATCAGCGCGGTGGCATCGGCGCGCGTGGATCGGCGGTGCAGGAAGTGGATTTCCAGACCGTCGATGGTTGTGCGGAACTGGCCGATCCGGGTGAGGCGCTCTTCGAACGAACGCCAGTTGTATTCGGTGCGCCAGTAGTGCACGACCTCGACGAGGTCGGCGAGCGGAACCCCCTGCTCCCATCGGCGCGGGTCGGGCGCGGCGCGATAGACAGTCTCGGGCTCCGGTAGTCGTGCCGCGGCCAGTCGTGCGCGCAGATCGTCGAGGTCGGTGTCGGGTGCGTGGGCTTCGAATGCTTGGACGTCGCTGATCGGATTGGGCACGAGACCTCCTGCGATTGGTGAACCGTCTTAGACGGTTCTAACATGACGATATGTGAGCGCGCAACCAGCTAAGGTGGTTCCATGCATGCTGAGTTCCCCGACTTCCGCCTCGGCACTGTGCTGGCGACCAGCTTCACGGCGACGCTGACGGAGCGCTCCGGCGACGCTGTAGAGCGCATCCCGACGCCGCAGCGGCTCGTCGACTGGCTGACGGTGAGCGGCCTGGCCGTGAATTCCTGCACCACCGCCCAGCTCGCACTCGCACGGGAATTGAGGGAGGCCATTCACCTCGCCGCGACCGCGACCGCGATGCACGACACTCCCCCGGCCTCTGCAGTCCGAGTCATCAACGACCGCAGCATTCAGGGCCGCGCGTCAGCGGTCCTGACGCCCGAGGGCGATCGGCACTGGCGACTCAACTCGGATTCCCGCGTCGACGACGCGCTGGGTGTCATCGCCGCCGACGCGATCAGCATCCTCGCCGGCGAGCGCGACGGAAAATTGGCGTTGTGCGCATCGCCGACCTGTCGAGCCGCCTTCTTCGACACCAGCCAGAGCCGCACCCGCAAATGGTGCGACATGAACACGTGCGGGAATCGTCAGAAGAAGGCGCGCTTCAATGATCGGAAAGCAGGATTACCCGTAGCGAACAGGTAATCAGCAGGCGGTCTCCCGGTGGATGGACACTCCCCCGTCCGACGTGCGCGAGAACTCCTTAGCGTGCGCAGCACAGCGGATGGGAGTTGTCATGAGCACACACACTTCGGTAGCGCCCGTCGATGCGGGCGATGTCGGGCAGGTCGACTACGAAACCGATGTTCTGATCATTGGTTACGGGTGCGCGGGTGCGGCAGCGGCGCTCGAGTCGTTTGCCGCGGGCGCCGATGTCATCGTGCTGGAGAAGCTGAGTGGTGGCGGCGGGTCGTCCGCGCTGTCCGGTGGCGAGATGTATCTGGGCGGCGGCACCGAGATCCAGCGGGCCTGCGGGTTCGACGACACCGCGCAGGATATGGAAGCCTTCCTGCTGGCCGCGCTGGGACCGGACGCCGACCGGGAGAAGGTCGGCCTCTACAGCCGGGAGAGCGCACGGCACTTCCAGTGGCTCGTCGACCACGGCGTCCCGTTCAAACCCTCGTTGTGGGACTCCCCCACCTGGGTGCCGCCCACCGATGACGGCCTCATGTGGATGGGCGAAAAGGCTTGGCCCTTCGCTGATCTCGCGAAGCCGTCGCCGCGTGGGCACCGGGTCACCTCCGACGGTTTCGGTGGCAAGGTGCTGATGCAGAAGCTGTTCGAGGCCGTCGCCGCGACCGCGGTGGCAGTGCACACCGACACCAACGCGATCCGGCTCGTCACCGAAGCCGGACGTGTGGTCGGTGTCGTGGCGAAGCAGTACGGCCGGTACTACACCTACCGTGCTCGACGTGGCGTCGTCTTGACCACGGGCGGGTTCGCCGACAATGCCGCGATGGTGGCTCAGCACGCACCGCAACTGGTCGGGCTCGGTGTCAACAGTGACGGCGGTGACGACGGGCGCGGCATCGTGATGGCACAGGCTGTGGGCGCCGCGGTGCGGCACATGTCCGCCGCACAGGTGGGGATCTCGCTGATTCCGGGGATGATGGTGCGCGGCATGATCGTCGACGACATCGGCAGGCGCTTCATCAACGAGGATGTCTATCCCGGGCTGGTCGGCCAGGCCGCCTTGTTCAAGCACGGCCTGAAGGTGTGGGTGATCCTGGACGAGCAGGCATACGAGGAAGTGCCGGAGAACGAACGGTGGGGCGTGCAACCGCATTTCGTGGCCGAGACTCTCGACGACCTCGAACAGCAGATCGGCATGCCGCCCGGCGCGCTGGCGACGACGGTCGCCGAATACAACCGGCACGCCGCCGATGGGCAGGACCCCTACTTCCACAAGGCGGCGCACTGGCTGCGGCCGCTGCGGGCACCGTTCGCCGCGATCGACGTCCAGCGCGGCATCGCCCCGCCCGAGTACGGCGAAGCGGGCCGTGGCGGAGCTGAGGTGTTCACCATCGGTGGACTGCACACCACGGTCGACGGCCGAGTACTCGACTTGGACGGCGCACCGATCCCGGGTCTGTTCGCCGCGGGCAGGGCAACGTCGGGCCTGCATTCGTGGGGCTACATCAGCGGCACGTCGCTCGGTGACGGCACCTTCTTCGGTCGCCGCGCCGGTGTCGCCGCGGCCACGCCGCCGGCTGCGTCCTGAACCGAGTCGGCGGCTACCGAAACAGGGAGTCTCACCATGGCGATCGTCGAGCCGGGCAGTACCTGGGCGCCGTTCGGGCAGCGCTTGGCCACCACCACGAACGAGCGGCACCGCACGGTGCTCGGAATGGCACGCCGCAGCAACGTGCTCGAATCCGAGTTGGATCGGCTGGTTGTCGATGATCATTGTGTGGTGAACGAGGGTTTCCTGAAACTGATCTACGCGGGGTCGGAGTGACGGGCGCGCGCCGGGCGGACATCGCGACCATGCTGCTCGACCGGCTCGGCGACCAGCGGCTCGGCCTGCGCACCCGCGACGCCGAGTGGAGCTGGGATGCGGTGGTCCGGGAGTCGGCTGCCCGTGCGGAGCTTGCCCGCACGCTGCGCCGCGACGGCCCGTTCCATATCGGGGTGCTGTTGGACAATGTGCCCGATTTCGTCTTCTGGCTGGGCGCGGCGGCTTTGGCGGGTGCGACGGTGGCGGGTCTCAATCCGACCCGGGGCGACGCCCAATTGGCTGCCGATATCGGGTATGTCGACTGTCAGTTGATCGTCACCGATGCCGCGGGGATGGCGCGGCTGCGGCAGCTGGATCTCGATCTGGCCGAGGATCGGTTCCTGCTGGTCGATGATCCAGGCTATGGCGCCCGGATCGATGCCTGCCGGGTGCCGCCTGCGGCGGTGGGTGGGCCGGACTCGTTGCTGCTGTTGCTGTTCACGTCCGGCACCACCGGTGCGTCGAAGGCGGTGCGGTGCACTCAGCGCCGTCTGTCGGTGGTTGCCTACGCGGCGACGGCGAAGTTCGGGCATGTGCGCGAGGACGTGGACTACTGCTGTATGCCGCTGTTTCACGGCAATGCGATCATGGCGTTGTGGGCGCCTGCGTTGTCGGTCGGTGCGACGGTCTGCCTGACGCCGAAATTCTCTGCGTCGCAGTTCCTTCCGGATGTTCGGTACTTCGGGGCGACCTTTTTCACCTATGTCGGCAAGGCGCTGGGGTATCTGCTGGCCACGCCCGAAACCGTAACGGATTCCGACAATTCGCTGGTGCGCGGATTCGGTACCGAGGCGTCGGTGGCCGATCAGGACGAGTTCCGGCGCCGTTTCGACGCGCAGCTGTTCGAGGGGTACGGCTCCAGCGAGGGCCCGAGCCTGGCGGCCCTGGATCCGGCCGCGCCGCCCGCTGCGCTCGGCAGGCCGGCGCATCCCGGTGTGGCGGTGGTGAATCCTGATTCGTTGCGGGAGTGCGCACGGGCCGAGCTCGACGAGTACGGCCGGGTACTCAACCCTGATGAGGCCATCGGGGAGATGATCGACAAGGCCGGTGCGCTCGCGTTCGAGGGCTACTACAAGAACGAGGTCGCCGACGCCGACCGTCTGCGCAACGGCTGGTATTGGACCGGGGATCTGGGCTATATCGACACCGGCGGATTCCTGTACTTCGCCGGTCGCAAGGGCGACTGGATCCGGGTGGACGGCGAGAACACCTCGGCACTGATGGTCGAGCAGGTTCTGCGCCGCCATCCCGCTGTCATCGCCGCCGCCGTGTTCGGGGTGCCCGATCCGCGTTCGGGCGATCAGGTGATGGCCGCCGTCGAGGTCGCCGATCCGGGTGGTTTCGATGTCGACGCGTTCACCGAATTCCTCTGTGCGCAATCCGATCTCGGCGGCAAAGGTCTCCCCCGGCTGCTGCGCGTCTCGGCGAATCTTCCGGTGACGGGGTCGAACAAGGTGCTCAAACGCGAACTGCAAGAGCAGGCGTGGCGCACCGATGAACCGGTGTACCGGTGGGTGGGGCGTGGCCGACCGGTCTACGGGCGCATGACCGAGGCGGACCGGCGGTCGGTGGAGTCGGAGTTCGCCGCGTACGGCAGGCAGCGCATGCTGTGACCAGCTCGTGCCTGCGAGACCTCAGGTGAGTAGCCGGATCAGGCCGCCTGCCAGGTAGGTCACCTGGTCGTCGAAGAAGTGGACCAGGTCGTCGGCGCTGGGGATCGCGTCGCGGCGGTGGTTCCATTCCTCGGCTCGGCTCAGTGCCTGGAGGAAGACCATGAGCGCGGTGGCCCAGCGCTGTTCGAGCCGGATGGGGTCGGTGTCGGGAAAGGTGCGCCGGACCTGGTGCAGCAGGACCGCGCGCAGGTCTTGTTCGGCGGCGTCGAGCGCGGGGTGGTTCTGTGCCGACATCTGGGCGACGATAGCGATCCAGCGCAGGCCGCGCGTGCGGTGGCGCGAGAGCAGTTCCCGGTACGGGTCGGTGACGGCGCCGACGAGTTCGTCGACGGTCGGCGCGTGCTCGCGGTCGGCGAGCGCGTCGACGTTGGCGCGGATGCGGTCGCGCACACCGGCTCCCAGGTCCAGCAGCACCGCGGCCAGCAGGTCGTCTTTCGTGCCGAAGTGGTAGTTGACCGAGGCGGGGCCCAGCCCGGCGGCGGCGTTGACTGCGCGGACCGAGACCGCGTCGACGCCGTGTGTGGCGAAGAGTCGCTCTGCGGTCTTCACCAAACGCGTGCGCGTCGCGTTTCCCTGGCGATTGGCGACCGGAGTGGTCGGATTCGTGTCGACTGTGCCGCTCATAGGGTCTGCCAGCGGCAGTGCGCGCGGACGCTCAGGCCGGACTCGTCGAACCAGCCCTGGGCCAGGGCGTAGTCGAGCATGGCGGTGAATCGTTCCCGCCAGGTCAGGTCGGTGCCGAAGTGGTCGCCGAGTTCGTCTTCGAGGCGCTGCGTGCTCAGCCACACGTGGGTGCCGTCGAATTCGCCCCAGCCGAGGAGTACATCGTGGAGGCGCACTGTTTCGGGTGTCGCGTGGACGAGTACCGACAGCGAGTCGAAGTCGGTGGACTGGGCCAGCGTGACCGGTGGCTTCCGCCGCGGATCGATGTCGAGAAACATGGTCGGACTCCTCGCGAATCGGCGCCGGTGACCGCCGGGAAAATTGGATCAACTGATCCAATCATCGACATCTGACACGGCCGGTGTCAACAGTCGGATCGGTTGCTTCTTCGGTGAATCGCAGCATTTCCCGCTGATCGGGAGAAGCACTTCTGGATCAGTTGATCCAAGTCGAAGCTGAGGACGACGCCGTGAGCCCGCTCACCGCACCGTTTCGACGAGGAGACGCACCATGTGGAGCCCCAGTTCGATCAGATTCGGTGCCTTTCTGGCTCCCTATCACCCGCTCGACGCCGACCCAGCCCTGCAGCTGCGTCGCGACATCGACCTGATGGAGCACCTCGACCATCTCGGATTCGATGAGGCGTGGATGGGCGAGCACCATTCCACCGGCGCCGAGATCGTGCCCGCGCCGGACCTGTTCATCGCCGCGGCGGCCGAACGCACCCACCGCATCCGGTTCGGTACCGGGGTGGTGTCGCTGCCCTACCATCACCCGCTGGTCACCGTCGACCGCATCACCCAACTCGACCTGCAGACCCGCGGCCGGGTCATCTTCGGCACGGGGCCGGGCAAGATCCCCCTCGACGCGCACATGATGGGCATCAACCCGTCCGATCAGCGCCGTCGCCAGGGCGAAGCACTCGAGGCGATCCTGGGGCTGCTTCGTGGCGATGTCGTCGATATGCGGACCGACTGGTTCACCCTGCGCGATGCACGGGCCCAGCTGCCCACCTACGACCCGGCCGGTATCGAGGTGGCCACCGCGTCCACCATCTCCCCGAACGGATCGGTCCTGGCGGGAACGCACGGACTGTCATTGCTGTCACTGGCCGCGGGTTCGCCGACCGGTTTCGCGGCGCTGGACCGCAATTGGGGCGTCTACGAGAAGACCTGTGCCGAGCACGGTCATCTCGCCGATCGGGCGAACTGGCGGCTGGTCACCCCGATGTTCTTGGCCGAATCGCGCGCCGATGCCGAACGCGCGGTCTCGCGGCGCATCGGGTCCATGGCTGCTTACGTCAACCGCCAGACCGGGCAGCGCCCGGACTGGGCGCGGACCTCTCACGGGATCGTCGAGCAGTGGCGCAACGACACGCTCGGTGAGTTCGGGCAGGCCGTCATCGGCACACCGGACGAGGCCATCGCGCAGATCCAGCGGTTGATCGACAAGACCGGCGGATTCGGCACGTTGCTGATCCTGCACGTGGACATGGCCGATTGGGAGGACACCAAACGCAGCTACGACCTGTTCGCCTCCGAGGTCGTCCCGCACTTCAAGAATCGCAATGCCGGACGCCGGGCCAGCCTCCAGTTCGCCGAGGATCACCGCGAGTTGCTGATCGGGCAGTTGGTCACCGCGATCACCGAGGCCACCACCGACTACTACGGCGCCGACGCCGTGACGGGAGCGTGAGGATGCGCGCCGTGCGATTCCTCGACGGAGAATTCACCGTCGGCGAGGTACCCGAACTGCCCGAGACCGGTCCCGGCCAGGTTCGCATCGCGGTGGCTGCCTGCGGAATCTGCGGCAGTGACCTGTCGGTGTCCAAGGATGCGTGCCGCTTCGTCGAAGTCGCCGAGGCGGGCGGGTACCCGCTGGCCGCGTTCGACACCGAACGACCGGTGGTGCTCGGGCACGAGTACGCCGGGGTGATCACCGAGCTCGGTGCCGGGGTCACCGATTTCGCGGTGGGCGACCGGGTGGCGGGTATCGGCTTGGCCACCGATGCCGCGACCGGTATCCCGACGATCATCGGCTACTCCAACACCTACCACGGGGCGTTCGGTGAGGCGATCATCGTCGATGCCTGCTGGGTGCGCGCAGTCCCCGACGACCTGCGACTGGACCATGCGACCCTCGCCGAGCCCCTGCACGTGGGTGAGATGCACGTCCAGCAGTCGGGGCTCACCGCCGCGGATTCGGCGCTGGTGATCGGCTGTGGGACCATCGGTTTGGGCGCCGTCGTCGCGGCCAAGGCTCGTGGCGCGAGGATGGTGATCGCCTCCGAGCCCTCGCCTCGGCGCCGGGAACTGGCGACGCTCATGGGCGCCGACATCGTCGTCGATCCGACCGAGCAGAATCCCATCGAGGTGTGGAACGCCCTGGTCGCCGACGCCGGCTCCGTTGTCGGTGCGGCCGCGAACGGAATCCTGATCGCCTACGAATGCAGTGGGCGTGCCGGGATACTGAACGAGCTCACCCATCAGATGCCGTTCAATTCGCGGATCCAGGTGCTCGCCGCCGGATTCACGGCCGAAACCATCACCCCGGTCGTGCCCCAATTCCGGCGCATCGCCGTCAATTTCGGTCACGGGCCCTACCAGGACGCCTATGACATCACGCTGCGGCGGCTGGCGGCCGGGTCGATCGACGCGGAGGCGATCATCACCGCGCGCGTGGATCTCGGCGGTGTCGCGGACGCGTTCACGACCCTGCGTAGCCCACAGGATCACGTGAAAATCATCGTCCGGCCCGGTCTTTCCGCGGACTGACCCCCACCGTACGCGGGCAGACCGGGTCTGCCCGCGTCAGTTCAGATGCCGAAACCGCCGGAGACCGACAGTTGCTGACCGGTGATGTACCCGGCCTGTTCGGAGGCCAGGAACACGCAGGCGGCGCCGATGTCGGCCGCCGTGCCCCATCGTTTCATCGGCACGAAGCGGCGGGCTTCGGCCTCCCAGGCCGCGTCGACCACGCCCGTGGCTTTCAGCTCGAGGAACATGCCTGCCTCGATGACGCCGACCAGCACCGAATTGGCGCGGATATTGTGCCTGCCTTCCTCTTTCGCGATGCCGCGGACCAGCGCCTCGTTGGCGGCCTTGGGCAGCACGGACAGACCGTCGAGCCGGGGCCACCACCGGTCACCGGCGGAGCCGAGGTGGATCACCGAGCCGCCGCCGTGCTCGCGCAGATGCGGCAGCACGGCGTGCACGGCGGTGAACATTCCGAGCGCTTCCACCTCGATCGACTGCCGGTAGCGGTCGGGTTCGGTGTCGACGAGGGTGATCTGGTCGACGACCGGGCCGGCACCCCACACCAGCGTGCGGATCCGTCCGTGCTCGGCGATCACCTCCGCGATCACCCGGTCGACGGCGGCCGTGTCGCGGACATCGACCTGATGGGCACTGGCCCGCACGCCGAGCGCACGCAATTCGGCCACGGTGGTCTCGGCCACGGATTGTTTGCTGCGGTAGCAGATCGCCACGTCACCGCCCGCCCGTGCGAAGTCCGCGGCGACGGCGCGGCCGAGGCCGCCACTGCCACCGAAGACCAGTGTGACACCGTCGAGAAGAGTCAGTTGCATCATGGGGGAAAGCTAGCGGCGCCGTGTCTTTCGCCGCATGCGGGTCTCCCGCCCAGCGGGAGCCACGACTGCCGCCTCAACGGACGCCGAAGAGCGCGCCGCCACCGAATGCCGCGCGATGCGAGACCGGTTGTCCGCCATCGATATCGGTGATCCCGTAGTCGACGGCGGCCTCGGCCGTGATCACCGTACTGCCGCTGCGCGCGCCGACCTCCGGATCGGTGGCCAGGGCCAGGACGACCCGGCCGACGAATTCCGGTGTCTCCGCGCCGGCGATCGGGAACCCCTCGATGTCCTCGACACCCAGTGCCAGGACCTGCTCGGTGCGCACGATGCCGGGCCACAGCGACAGCGTGCTCACGCCGGTGTCGCGCAGTTCTACGGCCATGTCGGCCGCCATCTTGTCCAGGCCGGCCTTCGACATTCCGTACAGCACCGAGTGCAGGTAGCCGCGGGTGCCGAACGAGGAGATGTTGGCGATGACGCCGCTTCCGCGAGGCACCATGAGCCGTGCCGCTTCGACCGAGGCCACGTAGTGTGCCCGCAGGCCGACACCGATCAGGGTGTCCCAGTCGGCGACGGGCCGTCGCCAGAACGGATCACTGAATCCGGCGAAACCGTCGGGATTGGCCCAGACGTTGTTGACCAGCAGGTCGAGCCCGCCCTGTTCGGCGGTGATGCGAGTGAACACCGCGGCGATCTGCGCGTCGTCGCGGTGGTCGCAGCGCACGGCGATGCCGGCGCCACCTCGAGCGCTCACCTCAGCGGCCGCGACTTCCAGGGGGCCGCCGTCACCTTCGGTGCCGCGCCCGGTCAGATACACCGTCCAGCCTGCTGTGCCCAGTGCCAGCGCGATTCCCTTGCCGACGCCACGGCTGGCGCCGGTCACCAGAGCGATCTTCGACATGTCCGCTCCTACTGTGCGATCCGGGTGGCGTCATCGAGGGGGTGGGTGATCGCCCACAACTGGTGGAACGTGCATGTCGCGATCTTCCAGTGCCCGTCCTGCACCCGGTATTCGTCGGCGTACTCACCGGTGGCGACGGTTTCGGTGCGCTCGATCAGGTTGACCTGGCGAAAGCGCAGCGTCCACCGGCCGCTGGCCGTGCCGTCCTCGCGCACGGTGATGTCGGGGTGCACGCCGTGGTGCATGTCGAGGATCGCGTTCTTGCCGTCCACCTGCTGCAGCGCGATCGAGGCGAAGACCGCGGCCATGCCGTCGGCGTCGGTCGTACCGAGCGTGCCGTAGTCCAGCACCGAGCCGGCCGCGACGAAACAGTCACGGAACCCGACCGGGTCTTTGGCATCGCAGGCACGGAAATAGCGGTGCTTGAGCGCGGTGATCGACTCGATCGCCGCCAACCGTGCGAGGTGGCGGGCCGGGTCGTCGGACGGCGGTGTTGCAGACATCGAGCTCCTTGGTCGAATCGACAGATCAGACGTGAAGAAACTCGAATGGCTGTGAGCGTCCGCTACGTCCCGCGGTCGCCACCGTAGGCCCGGAACGCGGTCACCGCCTGCCTGTCTTCCCGCTCATCGGGAACGCCCGCGGGCCTGTGTACACGCTCAGGGGCGGTCGACGTCGGCGATGATGACCTCGGGCTTGAAGATGACCTTGTAGTGGTAGCGACTCACCTCGGCGGCCTCGAGCTGTTCGACGAAGTAGCTCACGTTGTCCGAGAGGCCGAGAAAGTGCTTCTTGTATTCGTCATCGCCGGTCTTGCACGTCACCTCGAGCTGGTTGTTCTCGTCCTTGATCGAGCACTTGCCCTCGATGGACAGCAGGTACTTGTCGGTGATCCCGTTGAAGAACACCACGCGACGGTTGATCTTGAACTGGTCCGATTCCTTGGACAGGTTCTTCGAGACCACGTCGGCGTCGCTCGAGCACCCGGTCACTGCGATGGCACCCGCGAACAGCGCCGCGACAGCGGCGATCAGTTTCTTGTTCATTCCCCCACCTCGTTCGTCCTTCTTCAGACCATCATGAGTGTCAGCGGTCGAGATCGCCACTGTCAGTGCCATTCCCACCCGATTCGGGCGATGACACGTCGGACGGCGGCGAGCTGATCGCCGACCCGATGGCTGCGCCCGCCCGGCTGTGCATCCCGCACAAACCAGCTGGGCTCAGATTGTCCGAGTCAGGACGTGGGGGTACCAGCGGCAGATGCCCAGGGCGAAGCGTAGTTCGAAGGTGTCGGTGTCGACGGCGATGCCGTAGCGGCCGGTGACCTGTTGGATGCGGTACTGGACGGTGTTGCGGTGGACGTCGAGGACGCGGGCGGTGCGCGAGTAGCTGGCGCCTTCGGCGAGGAACACCTCGAGGGTGTTGCGCAAAAGTTCCACTTTGGCGCCGTCGCCTGCCAGCGATCCGAGGACGCGGTGGACGAGGCCGGTCAGCTCGTCGGGATCGTCGGACAGCAGCGCGAAGGGCGCGATCGTGTCGTAGTCGACCACAGTAGGCGCGGTCTCCCCGGCCGAGACGACGAGCGCCTTGGCCCGTGCCGCGCTGCGGGCCGAGCGCCGGAAGCCCGGCAGCCCCTGGCCGACCGGCCCGAGCGCTACCCGTATCGGCAAGCCGGAAGCCGCGAGCTGGGCGGTGAGTTCCTCGACCGCGCAGGGCTGTCCGGTCGGGAACCACAGGCACATGGCGCGGTCTCCCGACGCGGCGACCAATTCGGCGCCACCGGTGCCCATCGCCGCGGCGAGCAGCTGTCGGGCCTGCTCGAGCGCGCGCACAGCCTCCGCGCCGGTGACCGTCGACCACACTTCAGTGGCGTAGTGCCACTGATCGAGTTGGTAGCCCAGCACTTCCTGGGCGGCGGCGACATCGACATCGTCGTTGTCGAGCAACCGTGCGATCCATTGCTGGCGTGCGGCTTGGCGGCTGCTGAGCCAGCGGTCCCGTTCGGCCTCGTAGATCCGCCCCATCGACGAATTGAGGCGATCCAGGTAGGTGCCCGCGAATTTGAGCAGTTCGGCAATCCGGGCGGGCTGGTCAGGGCCGGGAACGGCCAGGACGAGCCCGATCGCGGCGTCGAGGATCCGGTACTGCCCGAGCCCGTAGGCGCGCAGCAGGATCGTCAGCGGCACACCGCGCCGGGCCAGCCGTTGGGCGTAGGCGGCGGCCCCGGGGGGCGGGCCTGCGGTGGCCGGGTCGATGCCGTTCGCCAGCACGTACTGCACGGCGGCGATGTTCTCGGCGATGCTGGCGGCTCGCATCTCGGCCAGATCGGCGGCGACGTCGTTGAGCGGGATCATCTGCTCGGTCACCCGGATGAGGTCGGCGGTGATGGCGTCGACGCGCGGGCCCAGGGCCTGTCCCACCCACACCAGGGATCCGTATGCCGCCATGCGCGCTTCCGTCCGTTGAACAAAAACCGTCGACGGCATTGTGCCATCCGCACAAATTTCTGGTCGATTCGGTCTCGGCGTCGATAAACAAACCGGTCATGTGGTCGTGACAGCGTGACATGTGGTGTCATGGTCGCCGAACGCCCCGATATCGACTCCTTCTTGCTTGTTCGACACTGGTCCGCCCCGGTAGGCCGAATCCGACAGGGTTCGTGGGTCATCGCAGAGCTGTGGGCCGGTTAGCTGAAGGATGTTGTACTCGAATGCGTGAAGCGCGCACCTCTCCACGTGAAGTTCGTCGTGCGCCGCGCGGTCGAGGCAACCGAAAGTCGAGTGCTCCCCTCTTCCCTCAGCTGCTGACCGCGGCGGTCGACACCGCCGGTGATGCCGTCGCTGTGTCCTGTACCCCGGTCGACGGTGCACGCCGCGAACTCACCTACACCCAACTCGACGAGTACTCGTCCCAACTGGCCAGAGACCTGATCGCGCGCGGCATCGGTCCCGGCGATGTCGTCGCGCTGGGATTCACCCGGTCGATCGAGTCGGTGGCGGCGGTGTGGGCGGTGGCCAAGACCGGCGCTGCCTACGTCCCTGTCGATCCGGCGCTGCCCGCCGAGCGGATCGCCTATCTTCTCGAAGACTCCGGCGCCGTCCTCGGTCTCACCGGCACGCCACATCGGGAGATGCTGGGCGATTCGGTCGACTGGCTCGACATCGACGCCCCGGCCCAGCGCGACCGCATCGCCACCTACCCCGCCCACCCGATCTCCTACCTCGACCGAGTTCGTCCGCTGACCGATCAGCACCCGGCCTATGTCATCTATACCTCCGGTTCGACCGGGCGTCCCAAAGGCGTGGTCGTCACCCATACCGGTCTCGGTGCCTTGGTCGCGGCCGCCCGGGAACGCTATTCGGTCGACGAAGGCGACCGCGTGCTGCACGTGTGTTCGCCGAACTTCGACGTCTCGGTACTCGAGCTGCTGGTGGCATTCAACTCCGGTGCCACGCTGGTGGTCTCACCGTCGACGGTCTTCGGCGGCCCCGAACTCGCCGAGCTGCTGCGCCGCGAACGCGTGACCCACCTGCTGATCACCCCGGCGGCGTTGGAATCTGTCGACCCCCGCGACCTGGACGCCCTGCGTGTCGTCGTCGTAGCGGGCGACGCTTTCGGCCCGACCCTGGTCGAGCGCTGGGCCGACGGGCGTGCCTTCTTCAACGGCTACGGCCCGACCGAGGCCACCATCCTCGCCACCGGCACCACCGCGCTACGGCCCGGACAGCCCATCACGATCGGCACGGCGTTCGCCGGAGTCGGTGCGACAGTGCTGGATTCGCGCCTGCGCCCGGTTCCCGCGGGCGTGGCGGGTGAGCTGTATCTGTTCGGGCCCGCGCTGGCCCAGAGTTATCGGGGCAGGCCCGCGCTCACCGCTGAACGATTCGTCGCCTCACCTTTCACCGATTCCCGCATGTATCGGACCGGCGACCTGGTCCGGCGCACCGCCGACGGTGACATCGAATACCTCGGCCGCTCCGATTTCCAGGTCAAGATCCGCGGCTTCCGCGTCGAACTCGGCGAGATCGACGCCGCGCTCACCGCCCACCCCGACATCGAGTACGCGGTCACTCTCGGCACGAAAGCCGACTCGGGGGCGACCGTGCTGGTGTCGTATGTGCTTGCCCAGCAAGGCAAGTCGATCGACGCCGACGCGGTAGCGCGCTTCGTGGGCACCTCCCTGCCCGCCCATATGGTGCCGACCGTCCTGATGACCCTCGACGAGATCCCGTTGACCCCCAACGGCAAACTCGACCGCAACGCCCTGCCCGCACCGGTTTTCGGGGCTGTGGGTTCGCGTGCGCCCGAGGGCCCGGTCGAGACCGCCATCGCCGAACTGTTCACCCAGATCCTGGGTCTGGAGCAGATCGGTGCCGAGGATTCGTTCTTCGCCGCCGGTGGTGACAGCATTCTGTCCATCCAGCTCGTGTCGCGCGCGCGCAATGCCGGCATCACGTTCACCCCGCAGGCCGTGTTCGAACACCGCACCGTCGCCGGGCTGGCGCGGGTGGCGGTGGTGGGTACCGAGTCCGCGCCCACGTTGACCGAACTACCCGGCGGCGGTGTGGGCATGATGCCGTTGACGCCGGTGCTGGCCGCGTCGCTGGCCGGTGGGCGGGTGTTCGGCCGGTTCACCCAGCAGATGGTGTTGGCCCTGCCTGCCGGTATCGACCGAAATGCCCTGGTGGACACTCTCACCGCGGTGATCGACCACCACGACATGCTGCGGGCCGGTCTGCGACAGGTCGACGGGCAGTGGGAGCTGCACACTCTGCCGCCGGGCGCGGTGGACGTGGGCGACCTGCTCCAGCGCGTCGATGTCCCGGCGGGCACCGACGCGCTCGGTGAGATCGCCGACACCGCGATGGATTCCGTGCTCGCGGCGCTGGACCCGCAGACGTACCGGATGATCGGCTTCGCGTGGCTCGCTCGTCCGGACGGCCCCGACGGTTTAATTGTCGCCGCCAACCACGCGGCGATCGACGGAGTGTCGTGGCGAATCCTGTTGTCGGACCTGGTCGCCGCGGGGGCCCAGGTCGGCCGACGTGTCGTCCTGCCCCCGGTCGGCACGTCGTTTCGTCGCTGGGCGCACGGCCTGACCGAGGCGGCGCCGAGCAGGCGCGAGGAACTCGACCACTGGCGCCGGACCCTGTCGGTACCCGACCCGCTGCTCGGCGATCGCCCGCTCGACTCCCGCGATACCGCGTCGACGGTGCGAACCATCAACGTCGAAGTTCGCGCCGACATCACCCAGGCGATCCTGACCGACCTGCCCACCCGGTACCGCGCGGGCGCCGAGGACGGCTTGCTCGCCGCCCTGGCCATGGCTGTGCGCACGTGGCGAGCCCGGCGCGGTGTCGACGCCCCCACGACCCGCGTCCGCCTGGAAGGCCACGGCCGCGAACAGTCCGCGGTCGACGGCGCCGATCTGACCCGCACGGTCGGCTGGTTCACCAGCATGTATCCGATCGCCCTCGACCTGAGCGAGGTCGAGGGCGACGCCGCGTGGCACGGTGGCGACGCCACGGCCGCCGTCGTCAAGGCCATCAAGGAACAGCTGCGCGCCGTGCCGCACAAGGGCATCGGTTTCGGCATGCTCCGCCATCTGGACCCGGAATCGGCATCGCGGCTCGACGGCCCCCTCGGCCAGGTCGGCTTCAACTATCTGGGCCGGATCACCGCGGGCGACCTCGGCGATACCGACCACAGCTGGCTACCCACCGCCGGGTGGGGCGAGCCCGTCGCCGAACAAGACCCCGATCTGCCCGCTGCCGCCGTCATCGACATCAACGCCCTGGCCACCGGTACCGACGCCGGCCTGACTTTGCGCGCGTCGTTCTCCTACGCCTCCGGCATCATCGACGAGGCGTCGGTGCGCGAACTGGCCGACTGCTGGACCGCGGCCCTGACGATCCTCGCCGAACACCTGCGCGATCCGGCAGCCGGTGGACTCTCGCCCGCCGACGTGCCGCTGGTCCAGGTCACCCAGGCAGAACTCGACACCTGGCATCGCGAACGCCCGCACCTGACCGATGTGCTGCCCTTGGCGCCGCTGCAGCTCGGTCTGTTCTTCCTCGCCCAGGTGTCGCCGGCCGACCCGTATCTGGTCCAGCTCGCGGTCGAGCTGACCGGCGAGGTCGACACCGACCGCCTGCGCCGAGCCGCCCGAACCGTCCTCGACCGCCACGCGATCCTGCGCACGGCCTTCGGATCGTCGGCGGCGGGCACGCCGGTCGGTTTCGTGGCCGAGGGTGTTGCGGTGCCGTGGCAGATCATCGACACCGAACTCGACGATGCCGACGAGTTCCTGGCCGCCGAGGCGCGGATCGGTTTCGAACTCTCCACTGCGCCGCTGCTGCGCTTCACGCTGTACCGCCGCACCCACGGCATGCATCTGGTGTTGACCGCGCACCACCTCCTCGTCGACGGCTGGTCGATGCCGTTGCTGATGCAGGAACTACTGCTCTGCTACGCCACCGACGGCGCCCCGGCGGTGCTGCCGCGGGTACGCCCCTACCGTGACTACCTCGCCTGGCTCGCGGGCCGAGACCGTTCCGCCGCGTTGCGCGGCTGGCGCGAGGCGTTGACCGGGCACACCCCGACCCTGCTGACCACCGTGGTCGCGCCGCCGACCGAGCCGTGCGAGGGCCACGGGATGTGCACCGTCGAGCTGTCACCGGCGGAGGCCGGGGACTTGGCGGCCTGCGCCGCGGCCAACGACGTCACGGTCAACACCCTGTTCCAGGCGGCATGGGGTGTGGTGCTGGCCGGTGCGTTCGGCCGCGACGACGTGGTGTTCGGTGCGGTGGTCTCGGGTCGCCCGCCACAGTTGGACGGCGTCGACACCATGGTCGGACTCTTCGCCAACACCATCCCCGTTCGCGTCCGTTTCGCCGAGTCCGAGCCGTTGCGGAACATGTTGTCGCAGCTACAGTCCGAGCAGATCGCGGTGTTGGACGGCCATCACCTCGGTCTCGCCGAGATCCAGCGGGCCGCGGGCACGGGCGAGCTGTTCGACACGCTCATGGCCTACGAGTCCTACCCCGTCGACACCGAGGGAATGCGACGCGCGCACGGCTCCATCGACGGCCTCGAGGTCGTCGATATTCGAGCCGCCAACGCCACGCACTACCCGGTGGCCGTGGGCGTCGAGGTGGGCGAGGGGATTCGCGTCGGCCTCCAGTACCGCCTGGACCTGATCGACACCGGCATCGCACAAGCTCTCGCGCACCGCCTCCGCGCCACCCTCGACGCCTTCCTCCACACACCCGATCAGACCGCCGCACAGCTCCTGGACACCCTCGACCAGCACAACGATCCGATCGCGGAGGCTGGCTACTGGCATCGCGTCCTCGCGGACCTGCCTGCCGAACTGGACCTCCCGACAGATCGCGCCCGCCCCACGGGGCCCGTGCGGGCCGATGCCCGCATCGGCTTCGAGATTCCCGCCGAACTCCATCACCGCATGCGGGACTTCGCCGCTGCCCGCGACACGACGGTCTTCAGCCTCGTGCACACGGCCTTTGCGGTGCTGCTGGCCCGGTTGGCCAACACCGAAGACATCGCGATCGACACCCCGTGCCCGCAGTCTCCGGATGCCCGCCTGGTGTTGCGACTGCCGGTGTGCGGCGCGACCTGTGTCGACGAGCTGCTGGCTGAGGCGACCACGGTCGCCCGGCGAGCATTCAGGCGAAATGGGTTGTCGCACAGTAATCTCCAGACCGTCCGCGACGCGGCCGGGCCACTGGTGCGGGTCACTGTGATGTCGGACGAATGCCCGACTGTGGCTGCCGTGGAGCGCGACCTCGTGCTGTCGCTGCGCGCCCCGAGCTCCGACGACCATCGACGATCAGGCGCCGCGGATGACCACCGACCAGGTGTCGCCGCCAGCGACCGCCCGTCCGGTCCCATCACCGCCGAATTCGTTTACGCGAGTGCGCTGTTCGACCGGGCAACGGTCGACGTGTTCGCGCAGCGCCTGATTCGCCTGCTGGCGGACGCGATCGAGCGCCCGGATACCGCTGTCGGTGATCTCACTGTCCTCGATGCCGCGGAAGAATCGGCCCTCACAGCGCGCAACACCGACACCGGTTCCGCCCTGTTCCCCGACCTGATCGCACGCGGCAACGCGCTGGGCCTCGACAGGATCGCCGTCCGGCACGAGGGCCGTTCGATCACCTACGGCGAACTGACCGAGCGGACCACCCGCTGGGCCCGCGAACTGATCGCCCAGGGCGTCGGCCCCGAAGTCGCTGTCGCCGTTGCCCTTCCCCGGTCCTACGACATGGTCGCGGCCGCGCTCGCCATCGCCGCGGCGGGTGGGGTGTATGTGCCGATGGACCCGCGCAATCCCACACGTCGCCTCCAGCACCTGGTCACCGACTCGGGCGCGATACTCGGCATCACCGCCGCCGCGCACCTCGGCGACCTGCCCGACGACCTGACCTGGCTCACCCTCGACGACCTCGACCGAGTCACCGCTACCCACCCGACGACACCGATCACCGACGCCGACCGCCGCTCACCCCTGCGCGTCGACCACCCGGCCTACCTCATCTACACCTCCGGCTCCACCGGTCTGCCCAAGGGCGTCACCGTGACCCACGCCGGTCTGGCACCGCTGGTCGAGGAAGCGGTCCGCCGCTACCGCCTCGAATCCGAGCACCGCTTCCTGCACATCTGCGCCCCCTGGTTCGACCCCTCCGTGCTCGAATGGCTGTGCGCCTTCACCACCGGTGCGACGCTGGTCGTCGTCGGGTCCGACATCGCGGGTGGGATCGAACTCGCGGATCTGCTGGCCGCCGAGTCCGTCACCCACGCCATCATCACCCCCGCCGTCCTGGGCACCCTCGACCCGGCCGGTCTGCACGCACTGGAATCGTTGTCCGTCGGCGGCGACGTGACCACCCCGGAACTGCTCGCGAAATGGCAGCCCGGCCGCCGCTACCTCAACGGTTACGGCCCCACCGAGACCACGATCATCTCGTCCTACGCCGAACTCACTGCCGGACACCCGATCTCGATCGGCGCCCCCGTGCGCGGCACACACGCGATGATCCTGGACGCCCGCCTGAACCCGGTCCCGCCGGGTGTCACCGGCGAGCTCTATCTGAGCGGGCGCGCGTTGGCGCGCGGCTACCGCAATCAGCCGACGACGACCTCGGCCCGATTCGTCCCCGACCCGTGGGGTGCGCCCGGCACCCGCATGTACCGCACCGGCGATCTGGTGCGGCTGCGCGACACCGGCGAGATCGACTACCTCGGCCGTGCCGACACCCAGGTGAAGGTGCGCGGTTTCCGGATCGAACCGGGCGAGATCGATGCTGTGCTCGTCAGCCACCCCGATGTCGAATTCGCGGTGACCATCGGACGTCGGAGCCCCGCCGGATCGACCACGCTGGTGTCCTATGTGCTCGCGGCACCGGATCGTTGCGCCGACCCCCTCGTCCTCACCGCGTACGCCACCGACCGCCTGGCCGCGCACGCGGTACCGTCGGCGATCGTGGTGCTCGACGCGCTGCCCCTGACCTCCAACGGCAAACTCGACCGCAACGCCCTACCCGAACCGGTCGTCGCCACCGCGCCCACCGCGGCACCCATCGGTGCGAGTCAAACCCTGCTGGCCGAGCTGTTCGCCCGCGTCCTCGGCATACCGCGCGTCGGCGTGCACGATTCGTTCTTCGCGCTCGGTGGCGACAGCATCCTGTCGATCCAGCTGGTGTCGCTGGCCCGCGCCGCGGGCATCGTCTTCACCACCCGTGACGTGTTCGAACACCGCACCGTGGCAAAGCTGTCCGACATCGCCGCGCTCGACAGCCCACAGTCGCCCGTGCTGGCGGAACTGCCCGGTGGGGGCATCGGCGATATCGCGTTGACGCCGGTCCTTGCCGAGTTCCTGACCACCGGTTCCAGCGACCGTTTCGCCCAGACCATGGTCCTGGCACTCCCCGAGAACATCGACCGCCCAGCTCTGGTCGCCATCATCGCCGCGGTCCTGCGCCACCACGACATGCTGCGCTCGCGCCTGCGACGCGACAGCGACGACTGGCAGTTCGAAGTCCTGCCACCCCATCGTGTCGACGCGGACTCTCTGATCACCGAGATCGACGCGTTCTCGGCGCTCACACCGGATGAGCTGACCCGAATCGGCACGGCCGCCATGGATTCGGCGCTCTCGGCGCTGGATCCCGCCACCGCCCGCATGATCGCCTTCACCTGGATCCGCAGGCACGGCGCTCGCGATGTCCTCGCGGTCGCCGCCCACCACTACGTCATCGACGGTGTCTCCTGGCGGATCCTGCTCCCCGACCTGGTCGTGGCCTGGGCCCAGTACGCAGCAGGACAGCAGATCGCCCTGCCGCCGGTCGGTACGTCGTTCCGCCGATGGGCGCACGGCCTCGCCACCGCCGAGCGCACCGCCGAACTCGACCACTGGCAACAGGTCCTGTCCACCCCTGACCCGCTGCTCGGCGCCCGCGCGGTCGACAGCAGCCTCGATACCGAGGCGACGATGCGGTCGATCACCGTGCAGATCCCCGCCGAGATCACCGAACCCCTGCTCACGACGCTGCCCTCGCAATACCGGGCAGGCGCCGATCACCCGCTGCTCGCAGCCTTGGCCTTGGCCGTGCGGGTCTGGCGTGCCCGGCGCGGTGTCGACGCTCCCACTCTGCGACTGCGACTCGAAGGCCACGGCCGCCAGGAGGACGCCGTCCCCGGCGCGGATCTGACCCGCACCGTCGGCTGGTTCACCACCGTCTACCCCGTAGCCCTGGACCTGTCCGCGATCACACCGACGGTCTTCGACGACGAAGCCCTCGCCGCGACGATGCGCACCGTCAAAGAACAGCTGCTGGCCGTGCCGGACAACGGTATCGGCTTCGGTGTACTGCGCCGGAACCCGCACACCCGAAACCGGTTGTCCGGCACCATCGGCCAGATCGGCTTCAACTACCTGGGTCGCGCGAGCACCGCGGCCCGGACCACCGACGACACCGCGTGGCTGCCCACCGCCGACCTCGGTGACATCGCCGTCGACTACGACCCCACCCTGCCCGCGCACACCGTTCTCGACATCAACGCGATCGCCGTCACCACCGACACCGGGCCGCGACTGCGGGCGGACTTCCGCTACGCCACCGGCATCCTGTCCGAGTCCGAGGTCCAGGAGCTGGCCGACGACTGGACGAGCTGGCTCACCGCGCTCGCCGACCACACCCTCCACCCGTCCGCGGGCGGGCTGACCCCCTCCGATGTTGCCCTGGTACAGGTTTCGCAAAACGACCTCGACACCTGGCGCACGACCCACCCGGGTCTGTCGGATGTGCTGCCGCTGTCGCCGTTGCAGCACTCGTTGCTCGCGCTGGGCGAGATGCTCGACGAGTCGGTCCACGCCTACGTCATCCAGCTCATGGCCGAATTGACCGGCGAGCTCGACATCGACCGGCTTCGCCACGCGGCCGCGACGGTGCTGAACCGGCACGCCAACCTGCGCTCGGCCTTCGTCACCACCCCCGACGGCACCCCCGTTCAGCTCGTCGCCGACGCCGTCGAGGCACCGTTGCGGATCGTCGAAGCCACCGACACCGAGCTGCCCGCTCTGCTCGCCGCCGATCAACAGGCAGGTTTCGACCCCACGATCGCGCCGCTGCTGCGATTCACGGTGTACACCATCGGTTCCGGGCGCAGCCATCTCGTCCTGACCGGCCATCACATCCTCCTCGACGGCTGGTCCATGCCGCTGCTGATGAAGGAACTGCTCGTCCTCTACGCCACCCACGGCGACGCGACCCCGCTGCCGCCGGTGCGCCCCTACCGCGACTACCTCGCCTGGCTCACCCGCCAGGACCGCACCGCCGCGGAGCGCGCGTGGTCGGAGGTCCTCGACGGGGTGTCGGCGACGATGATCGCCCCCGAGCTCACCTGGCCGCCGGCGACCGGCCACGGCTACGGCCTGTGCGAGTTCGAACTCGACGCCGCGCGGACGTCCGCGCTGACCGCCGTCGCCGCGGCCGCCGAGGTCACCGCGAACACCGTGTTCCAAACAGCCTGGGGCCTGGTCGTCGCCGCGAGCACCGCACGCGAGGATGTCGTGTTCGGTGCGACCGTGTCCGGGCGCCCGCCCCAGCTGGACGGCGTCGGCGACATGATCGGACTGTTCGTCGACGCGGTCCCGGTGCGGGTGCGCATCGACCCCACCGCCACCGTCGGTGACCTGATCCGCGCCGTCCAAGCCGAGCAGGCCTCCCTGCTCGATCACCACCACCTCGGCCTCGGCGCGATCCAGCGCGTCGCGGGACCGGGCGAACTCTTCGACACCATGCTCGCTTTCGAGTCCTACCCCGTCGACGTCGAAGGTCTCCAACAGGCAGGCGGCGCGCTCGACGAACTGAGCATCGACGACCTGCACGGCGCCGACCACACCCACTACCCGATCACGGTCCTGGTCTTCCTCGGTGCCCGCACCCAGGTGCAGATCAAGTACCGCCGCGACCTCGTCTCCGATCTCGCGGCCCGCGCGCTCACCGACCGTCTCCGCACGGCGATCGACAACCTCGTCGCCGCCCCGACCACGCCTGTCGTCGAACTCGCCCACCAGCTCACCACCGACCCCGCCGACCCGATCACCCGATCCCGCTACTGGCGCCAGACGTTGGCCGACCTGCCGGCTCGCCTGGTCCTGCCCACCGACCACGTGGTCGCCGGCGGCGCACCTTCCGACCTCTCGCGCGCGCAGCGTGAGCACGGCGACAGTCGCCTCGGCGCCGAGCACGGTTGTGCCAGGTCGACCGTCCCGACGACGGTGCACCGAGCCCTCCATGAACTCGCCGGCACCGCGAACGTGAGCAGGCAATCGCTGGTCGGCACCGCCTTGGCTGTACTCCTCGCGCGACTCACGGCATCCGACGACATCGTGATCCGAACCCGCACTCCTGATCTGTTGCTGCGCATCGCCATCGATCTCGCGGCACCCTTCCTCGATCTGCTCACGCGCGCACACGAGGCCGAGACGCTGGCGCTGGCTCATGCGG
Source organism: Nocardia sp. NPDC055050 (assembly GCF_053608345.1). Taxonomy (NCBI): domain Bacteria; kingdom Bacillati; phylum Actinomycetota; class Actinomycetes; order Mycobacteriales; family Nocardiaceae; genus Nocardia; species Nocardia sp. NPDC055050. Next base: position 95,323 of record NZ_JBSGVG010000003.1, on the reverse strand, counting down.
GAATCCCGCTCGCGGACTTCGCCGAGCTGCTCGGCGTCGAGCCCCGCGCGCTGGGACAGGTGTCGCTGGAAGTACGGTCCACCGGCTCATCGCACGACCCGTTGCCCGTGCCCGCCGCGGCGACGACCGCAGCCGGTTCGGATGCGCGGCACACCCGGCCCGGGGACGACGCCGTGACAGCCGGCGAACTCCTCGTGACGGTGCTCGAGACGACGTCGGGCGCGGCGATCGAGATGTCTTTCGCCCGAACCGTTTTCGATGACCACGAAGCGGACACGTTCGTGCGGCGCCTGGCCCGGCTGCTCACCGCGATCGCCGCCGACCCACGGATCCCGGCCGGTGACCTACCGCTGTCCGATCACGCCGAGTACACCTTCTTGACTCATCTCGGCGACGGCCCGACTCCGTCGGCCACCCCCACCCTGCCCGAGCTGCTGGTGCGCGGCACCGGCTACGGCCAGCATCGAATCGCCGTGCGCGACACCGCGAATACTTACACCTACGGCACCCTCGACGCCGATTCCTCACGCTTGGCCCGAGTCCTCATCGACGAGGGAATCGGCCCGGAAACAGTCGTCGCCTCGGCGATCCCGCGCTCCTACGAGTCGATCCTCGCGTTCTGGGCCATCGCCAAAGCGGGTGGCGTGTGCCTTCCCGTCGACCCGAACTACCCCGAAGACCGTGTCCGTCACATGCTCGCCGACTCCGGCGCGACCATCGGCCTCACCGTCGCCGCGAGGGCGAACAACCTGCCCGGATCGCTGCGCTGGCTGGCGCTGGACGAACCGGCCGCCCGGGCCCGCACCGCCGCCCGCTCGTCGACCCCGGTACGCGACCGCGACCGCCGAGCACCCTTGCGCCGCGACAACATCGCCTACGTGATCTACACCTCCGGCTCCACCGGCACACCCAAGGGCGTCTCGGTCACCCATGCGGGACTCGGCGCCCTCGTCACCCACTCAGCGGCCCTGATGCGCCTGCGCCACGACCACCGCATGCTGCACGTCTGCTCACCCAGCTTCGACCAGTCGATCGAGGAACTCGCCACCGCCTTCCACCACGGCGCCACCCTGGTCATCGCCCCGCCCGACACCCTGGGCGGCACCGACCTCGACGACCTGCTGCGCACCGAACAGGTGACGCACACGATCATCACCCCCGCCCTGCTGAGCACCCTGAACCCGACCACCCTGCCCGACCTGCGGTGCGTGTCCGCCGGCGGCGAAGCCACCGCCCCCGAACTGCTGGCCACGTGGCAACCGGGCCGCAGCTTCCTCAACGGCTACGGTCCCACCGAGGCAACCATCGGCGCGACCTACTCGGTGCTGCGTGCCGGGGACCGCGTCACGATCGGTCGCCCCGTGCCGGGCATGCGGGCCGTGGTCCTCGACGCCCGTCTGCACCCGGTGCCGGTGGGCGCCACCGGTGAGCTCTATCTCGCGGGTCCCGCACTCGCACGCGGGTACCGTGGCCGCCCCGCCGCCACCGCGGATCGTTTCGTCGCCTGCCCCTGGGCCGGACCCGGCGCACGCATGTATCGCACCGGCGACCTCGTCCGCTGGGTGCACGGCGACACCTACGAGCTGGAATACCTGGGCCGCACCGACTTCCAGATCAAGATCCGCGGCTTCCGGATCGAGCCCGGTGAGATCGACGCCGTCCTGCTGCGGCACCCGCAGGTGAGTTTCGCTCTCACGCTCGGCACGCAGAACCCCGCCGGGGACACCGTGCTGGTCTCGTATGTGACAGGCCGCGAGATCGACCCCGGCGCCATCACACGGTGGTCCGCGTCGATGCTGCCCGCGCACATGGTCCCGGCCGCCGTCGTCGTCCTGGACCGTATCCCGCTCTCGGCCGCCGGAAAGATCGACCGGACTGCGCTGCCCGCACCGGAGTTCGTGACGCGCACCTACCGTGCGCCCGCGGCCGGGCTGGAACGTACCGTCGCCGAGGCGTTCGCCGAGGTGCTCGGTGCCGAACGCGTCGGCGCCGACGACAGCTTCTTCGATCTGGGCGGTAACTCGCTGCTCGCCACCCGCCTGACCGCTCGGATCGGTGCCGCACTCGACATCCGGGTGCCGGTGCGCGTGCTGTTCGCCGCACCCACCGTCGCCGAATGCGCGCACGAGATCGCCGGATTGGCCCGCGCGGCCCGTCGACCCGCCCTGCGGGCGCGCCCACGACCTGATCACCTCCCCCTCTCGCCCGCCCAGCAGCGCATGTGGTTCCTCAACCGCTTCGATACCGGAACCGCCGCCTACAACATCCCGGTCGTGCTCCGCCTGACCGGCGAACTCGACACCACCGCGCTGCGGCAGGCCTTCACCGATCTCGTCGCACGCCACGAGATCCTGCGCACGATCTACCCGACTGTCGACCAGGTACCGGCCCAGATCGTTCTGCCTCCGGACCACCCGGATGTACCGCGCCTGCACGTCACCACGATCGCCCCGGACGTCGACGAAAGCCTGACGCCCGCAGTGACAGCACTGGTGTCGACCGTTTTCGATGTCACCCGAGAAGTGCCCTTGCGTGCCACCCTGTTCGAACTCGGCCCGGACGACCACGTCCTGGCCATGTCCGTGCACCACATCGCCGGTGACGGCTACTCCGGCGGACCCCTCACCCGCGACCTCGTCATCGCCTACACCACACGCGCGCAAGGACAGAGCCCCACCTGGGCACCGCTGCCCGTGCAGTACGCCGACTACGCGATCTGGCAGCAGACCCTGCTCGGCGACGAAACCGATCCCACCTCGGTGTCGGCCACCCAGCTCGCCTACTGGCGCCAAGCTCTGGCCGAGCTGCCCGACCAACTCGAACTACCCCGCGACCGGCCACGACCGGCGATCCAGTCCTACGCGGGCGGCCGGGTTCCGTTCACCGTCGACACCGCCACCCACGCCGCCCTCGCCGAACTGTCACGGACCCACGGCGCGACCCTGTTCATGGCCGTGCACACCGCCTTCGCGGTGGTACTCGCCGAGCTGTCGGGCACCACCGACATCGCCATCGGCACACCGGTCGCCGGCCGCGGCGACGCCGCCCTCGACGACCTGATCGGGATGTTCGTCAACACCCTGGTCTTCCGCACCCGCGTCGACGCGGGTGCGAGCTTCGCCGAACAGCTCACCCGCCAGCGCGACACCGACCTGGCTGCCTTCGCCCACGCCGACATCCCGTTCGAACGGCTGGTGGAAGTCCTCAACCCGGCCCGCTCCACCGCCCGCCACCCCCTGTTCCAGGTCGGTTTGTCGTTCCAGAACCTGGCCGAGGTGCGCATGGACCTGCCCGGCACGAGTGTGTCGTCGGTAGAGCTCGATCGGGAGCTGTCCCAGTTCGACCTGCACCTGATCGTGGCCGACCGCTACACCGCCGAGGGTTCTCCGGCGGGCATCACCGGCTACTGCACCTACGCCGCCGACCTGTTCGACGCGGCCACGGTCGCAGGTTTCCTGGCCCGGCTCACCCGCCTGATCACCGCGGTGGTCACCGACCCCGGCGCACCGCTGCACACCATCGACCTGCTCGCCCCCGACGAACGAGTCCGGATCCTCGACACCTGGAATCACACAGCGCGACAAGCAGATCCGGCCGCGACCCTCGCCTCGATGTTCGACGCGACCGTCTCGCGCGCCCCGGACGCCCTCGCCCTCGTCACCGACGACACCCGGCTGACCTACGCCGATCTCGACGACCGGGTCAACCGCCTGGCCCGCTATCTCATCGCCGCGGGCGTCGGCCCGGAAACCCGGGTGGCACTGGCGATGCGGCGATCGATCGACCTGGTCGTGGCGATGTACGCGGTCAGCACCGCGGGCGGGGCGTACGTGCCGGTCGACCCCGACCACCCTCGATCGCGCACCGGCTACATCCTGGACACGGCCGCCCCGCTGCTCGTCCTCACCAACGCCGACACCTGGCTCGACGCGGCCGAGGACCTCGCGACAACCCGTGTTCGATGTGTCGAGCAGGTGGACCTCGCCGCACACAGCCCCGCCCCGATCACCGACCGTGATCGCCGCGCGCCCTTGCGGCCCGCGAACACCGCCTACGTGATCTTCACGTCGGGATCGACGGGCCGCCCGAAGGGTGTCGCCGTCTCGCACGCCGCGATCGTCAACCAGTTGCGCTGGAAGACAGCTGAATTCGGTCTCACCGCACAGGACAGCGTGCTCCTCAAGACCGCGGCCACCTTCGACCTGTCGGTCTGGGAGTTCTGGTCCGCGGCGATCTGCGGTGGTCGACTGGTCCTCGCCGCGCCCGACGGCCACCGGGATCCGGCCTACCTCGCCGACCTGATACGCCGCGAAGAAGTGACAACTCTGCACGTCGTGCCGTCGATGCTCGACACCTTGGTCACCGAGCAACTCCCCTCCTCGCTGCGCCGCGTCCTGGCCATCGGTGAGACTCTGCCGGTCGCACTGACCCGCCGATTCGCCACCGCGGCGCCGAACACCGCCTTGTACAACGTCTACGGCCCGACCGAGGCCGCGGTCTCGATCACCTGCCACCGGGTGAGCGCCGCCGACACGACCACCGTGGCGATCGGCACACCGGTCTGGAACAGCCAGGTCTACGTCCTGGACGCACGGCTACGCCCGGTCCCCGTCGGTGTCCCGGGCGAGCTGTACCTCGCGGGTACTCAGCTGGCCACCGGCTACCTGGGCCGTCCCGACCTCACCGCCGAACGCTTCGTCGCCAACCCGTTCCACGCGGGCACCCGCCTGTACCGCACCGGCGACCTGGCCGCCTGGCGCGCCGACGGCGAACTCGAATACCGCGGCCGCACCGACTTCCAGCTCAAGATCCGCGGCTTCCGCATCGAACTCCAAGAGATCGATGCGGTGCTGGCTTCCCATCCCGACGTCGGCTTCGCCGTCACCGTCGGTCGTGAGAACCAGGCCGGGGAAACAGTTCTGGTGTCCTACGTGGTGGCCTCGCACGGCCACGAGGCCGACGTGGACAGTGTCGCGCGATGGGCGGCCCAGGCACTGCCCACCCACATGATTCCGGCCACGATCACGGTGCTCGACGAAGTCCCCCTGTCCCACACCGGCAAACTCGACCGCGCCGCGCTGCCCGCGCCCGCACTCGCCACCCGCGCCTATCGGGCCCCGGACACGGCCATCGAACACACCGTCGCCGCAATCTTCGCCGACATCCTGCGCCTGGACCGCGTCGGCATGGACGACCACTTCTTCGAACTCGGCGGCACCTCACTCAGCGCCACCCGCCTGTCGACCCAGCTGGGTGCCGCGACAGCCGCCACCGTCCCCGTCACCTGGATCTTCACCACCCCCACCCCGGCGGGCATCGTCGCGGCACTGCGCGCCGAGGGCACCGACAGCGCCGGCATCGACGCCGCTTTCGACGTCCTGCTGCCTTTGCGCACCGAAGGCACCGGCGAACCGCTGTTCTGCGTCCACCCCATCAGCGGTATCGCCTGGTCCTTCAGCGGCCTCGCAGCCCACCTCGACCGCCCGCTGTACGGCCTCCAGTCACCGGCGCTGAGTTCGAGCGAGCCGCTGCCGGATTCGATCGAGGAATGGGCGCTGCGCTACCTCAAGGAGATTCGCGCGGTGCAGGCCGAAGGTCCGTACCATCTGCTCGGCTGGTCCCTGGGCGGTGTCATCGCGCACGCCATGGCGGTGCAACTCCAGGAGGACGGCGAGCAGGTGGCGGTGCTGGCCATGCTGGACAGCACCCTGTCGTCGGCTTCGACGGCTGTCGCGACGACGGTGACCGCCGCCGACCTGCTCGGCGGATTCGCCGGCACCGAGCAGGTGGACCTCGCCGACCCTGTCGACATCCACCAGCTCGCCCGGACGCTGTTCGAGCGCTCCGCACCACAAGCCGCGGTCGACCCGTCCCGCATCGACCGGATCGTCGACGCGGCGACCACCTCGGTCGCCCTCGACGCCGCCTACCACCCCCGCCGTTTCGACGGCACCATCACCTATTTCACCGCGGCCCACAGTGATCCGACCGGAACCACCGGTGCGTCGTCCTGGTCCGAGGCGGTGACCGGCACCGTCGACAATCATGCGGTGGCCGCAACCCACTGGCGCATGACCGAAGACCACGCCCTCACCGTCATCGCCGACACGCTCCGCAAGGAACTGGGTTAGCCGAAACCGAGTGCGGCGCGGCGCTGTCGGCCTGGTAGCGTCGCGGTGTCCGTGACATCGCAGGAGGAGGTGAGACCCATCAACGCAGTAGTCCATGGGTGCTCCCGCCCAACACGGTCGGCCGCCTGACGCCAAGGTCGCCGGGAGCGCCCCACAAGGCACTCCCGAAGGGCACAATCATGCATTTCACCGCACACACATCGTCGAACGGTGTCGCCGAACGCCATTTCACCCTGGGTGAGATCACCGGCGTTCTCTGGTCTCGCGCAGCCGATTCCGGCACCATCGCCCCGGTGGTGCTGATGGGCCACGGCGGCGGTCAGCACAAGCAGGCACCGGGCATCGTGGCGCGTGCTCAGCACTTCGTCACCGCCTGCGGCTTCACCGTGGTCGCGATCGACGCTCCCGGCCACGGTGGTAGGCCACGAACTCCCGCGGACGACGACCTCATTGCCGCGCTGCGACATGCCCGAGCTGCGGACGAGCCCGTCGCACCGATCATCGTGGAATACAACGCTTCGCTGGCCGCGCGCGCCGTCCCCGAATGGCAGGCAACCCTCGACGCAGTGCAACAACTTGCGAGCATCGGCGTCGACGCCCCCGTCGCGTACTGCGGCACCGCGCTGGGTACCGCCATCGGTGTCGCGCTGACCGCGGCGGACCCCCGGATCTCCGCCGCCGTCTTCGGCCTGCTCGGTCACCGATCCCTGACCGAGGCGGCCGCCTCGATCACCGTCCCCGTCGAGTTCCTGCTCCAGTGGAACGACGAATACGTCGACCGTGACAGCGCGCTCGCCTTGTTCGACGCGTTCGGCTCGGCGGAGAAGACCTTGCACGCCAACCCCGGTGGGCACGCCCAGGTCCCGGCGTTCCAGCTGACCACCACCACCGAATTCCTGACCCGCCACCTGGCCCGAACAGCCTGACACCGGCGTGTCCGGGTCCGGCACGATCAGACCCGGACACGCCGAGTGACCCAGATCACTCTTGCGGTTGACCTTGGGTCAACGTGGACGCTCATCTCATGACTTCGAACGCGAACACCACAGCGAGCACCACCACAACCACTGCCGCACAGCACTATCCGACCCTGCAGCAGACCATCGAGGAGATCGTCGCCACCGGATTCGTCGGCCTGCACGTGCGAGTCGACGACGAGCAGGGCGTGTGGGTCGGCAGCGCCGGGCGCAGCGAGCTGGGCCAGAGCGCACCACCGCCGATCAACGGGCGCGTCCGGATCGGCAGCAATACCAAGACTTTCGTCGCGACCGTGGTCCTGCAACTGGTAGCCGAGGGCACGATCGCCCTCGACGCTCCCGCCGTCGACTACCTGCCCCGGTTCGAGTTGGATCCGCGCATCACCGTCCGCATGCTGTTGCAGCACACCAGCGGGATCTTCAACTTCACCGGCGAGTTCTACGAAGACGGGACGAGCGCGCCGGGAGTCGTCGCCTGGAGTGGCAAAGACTGGGTGGACAACCGTTTCCAGACCCACCACACCGACGAGCTGGTGCGGCGGGCATTGGCAAAGCCCGCGCGGTTCGAACCGGGCACGGACTGGAGCTACGCCAACACCAATTACGCGCTCGCCAAGCTGTTGATCGAAGCGGTCACCGGTCACTCGCTGGCCGAGGAGATGCAGCGACTGATCCTGGGCCCGCTCGGGCTCTGCGACACCGTCGTGCCGGAGACCTCGACCGAGATCGGCGGACCGCACGCCCACGCCTACTACCGCTATGACGACGCCGGGGTGGAGCAGACGGTCGACGTCACCTCCCAGAACCCGTCCTGGATTTCCAGCGGCGGCGACATGATCTCGACCAGCAAGGATCTGCACACCTTCCTCTCCGCACTGCTGCGCGGCACGCTGCTGCCCGCCCCGCTGCTGGCCGAGATGCTCACCCCCGAAGCCAAGGTCGGCTACGGCCTTGGGGTGTTCGTCCAGCAGACCGAGACCGGCACCGTCATCACCCACAACGGCGGCCACGGTGGCCATGCGGCGCTGATGTACAGCACGCTCGACGGCACCAAGACCATGACCGCCGCACTCAACTACATCGACGACGCCGACCTGTCGATGTCGGCGACGTTCCAGGCCGCGACGCAGCGACTGCTCGACGAAGTGTTCGGTGCCGCTACGGCCTGAACGCACCTTCCGGGGTCGCGCCCAGCTGCTCGCGGCCCCGGATGCTTGACCTCGACGCACCATCAAGGTCAACTTTCTGAGTAGGACTACCTCGAACAAGGCGGACTGAGCAGATGATGAACGGCGTCACGATCGGCCAGGCCGCGGTTTTCGCCGGTGTCACGATCAAGACCGTGCGGCACTACGAGAAGAACGGTCTACTCGACGAACCGGCCCGCGACAGCTCCGGCTACCGGCGCTACGGTTCGGCCGAACTGTTGCGGTTGGTGCAGGTCAGAACCCTCGCCGCCGCCGGAGTCCCGCTGGCCGAGATCGGATCGCTGCTCGACGCCGACGCCGACGCGTTCGCCACCGAGCTCGCCGACGTCGAACGGCGTCTCACCGAGCGGATCGAGGAACTGATCGTGCGCCGAGACACGCTGCACCGGCTGGCCGACGGCGACCGCACGCTGCTGCCCGACCGCGCGGTGGAGCTGCTCGCTCGCCTACCCGGCCTAGGCTTTCCCCCGGCGGAGGTGGCAGCGGCCAGGGAAGGGTGGGTGCTGGCCAGAGCGCTGGTCCCGGAGGGCTTCGACGATTACCTCACCAATGTCGAGAACGCCCTCGAAGACACCGAGTTCCTCGCCCTGAGCAGGCGCGCCTCGGAATCGGCCAGCTGGGATCCGGACGACCAGCGCGTCGAGGAAGTGGCTACCGCGCTGGCCGAGCACTATCTCGCCCACCCCGACCAGCTGAAGATCGTGACGGGCCTGCAAGCCCGCACAGACGCCGCGACACGCTACAAATTGATCCGCCACCACGGTGAAGAGCAGGAATCGGCCCCGGCCCGGCTCTCGGCCCTTGTCGAGGCGAAGCTGCGGGCCGCCGGCGTCTACATCCCCGGATCTCGCTGACCCGCACGCTCAGATCTGCCGCACCCACGCGACGAAGAACAACCCGCCCGCCGCCACGAGAACCAGGGCGACCGGAATCGCCCACCACGACCGGTCACCGCCGAGGACCGTCCGCGTCACCCGCAGCTGTAACCGGCCGCACAGGGCGATCACCGCGACGAATGCCGGCGCGATCAACGCACCCGACACCGCGTGCACCAGCCACGCGCCCGCCAGCGTCGGCCCGCCCCACGAGGTCTGGTAACTGTCGGCGGCGACCAACGGATAGGCGAACCCACGCACCAGAACCAGCACGCTGAGCATCGCGAGGAACCAGCCGAGCAGCCCGACACCACCGGAGAGCACCGATTGGATCAGGCAGCGTCGCAGGGAAATGTCGTGGGCGCCGACAGGTTCGCGCAAGAGCAGTCGCGGCACCCGCAGCCGGGTCCGCACCCGGGTGAAGGCCAGTGGCAGTGCCAGCAGTTCGTAGAACGCCGACCGTGCCACCGCGCCGATCACCGCAGCGACCCGGCCGCCGCGAGGTCGTCGAACAACAACTGGTCGACCGGGGGAACCAGATCGCGGTCCCCGAATCCGAACCAGGCCAGCGCCTCGATCTCGCTGCTTGCCGTGAGCACCCCGCGATAGTCGGCGGTGTAGCACGCCATTCGGACGACGGTGTCGTGCCCGTCGGCGATCGCGGCCTCATAGGTGCCGACGTGGGTGGCGCTGTCGGGCGTGAGCTCGACGGTCAGTTCTTCGGCGACCTCGCGGACCAAGGTCTGCAGGTCGGTCTCGACGCCTTCCCGTTTGCCGCCGGGGATGAAGAACACGTCCTTGCCGCGTGGGCGGGCACACAGGATGCGACCGTTCTCGATCAGCACCCAGGCCACCGTATCGATGAGCTGCTGTCTCGCAGGTTCCATCACGGCCCGCAGCTTAATCGGCGCGGGCGCGACAGTGTTGCCCAGTCCCTGGCGCCCGGCCGCGGGCGAGGCGGTGCTACCTCTGGCGCACCCGGCGGTCAGTGGCCGGGCAGCACGCACACGGTGTCCAGCCCGAGGACCCGGTTGAGGCGGCCGAACGCCAGCCAGGAACCGATGCTCATGCTCAGCTCCACCACCTCGGCCTGGGAGTACTCGGCGAACATCCTGGCCCAGAATTCGTCGTCGAGGCCGTGGTGGTCGGTGGCGTAGCGCTCGGCGTATTCGGCGGCGAGGCGGGTCCGTTCGTCGAACCGGTCGGTGTCACGCCAGTGGGTGACGGCATCGGGGAATTCCGCTTCGACCTTCTGTCCGTCGCGTTCGGTGCGCCAGTCCTGACAGAACAGGCAGCCGTTGATCTGGGCGATCCGCAACCGGGCCGCTTCGAATTCACGCAGGCCGAGGGTGGAGTGCTCGTAGACCGACAGCGAGAATGCCGCTGCGGCGACGCCGATGCCGGGCACCATCTCGCCCCATACGTAGCCGATGGGATCTTTGCCCTCGGGAATGTCGATGATCATCGTGGTGTCCTTCCGAGTTTGCCGACCGCGGCGCGCAGCGGCACATCGAGTGCGTCATAGAGACCGGGCGGCGCCTCGACCAGCCAGTCGATGGCATTGACCAAACGTCCCACCGCCGTGGCGTTTCCGCCCGCCGCACGATTGCCGCCTTCATCGGTCGCTTCGACGCTGACCTCGATGCGTGGCGAACCCTCGATGATCACCCGGTGGGCACCGTCACCGTCGGGTGGTGTCGGCCAGTCCGGTGCACAGCTGGGATGGATGCGGGTGACGTGCTCGATCACGATGCGCGCCTGCCCGTCGACGATGCCTTGCACCTCGAACCGCACCGCCCCCTGTGTGCCCGCGTCGAACGCCCCCATCTGGGTGGTCTGCACTGTCGCGTCGAGGGCGCGCCGGTCGACGGTTTCGCGGATCTCGTCGAGTTCGACACCCAATGCTCTGGCCATCAGCCGGATCTGGCCGCCCCACACCATCGTCGGCACGCTCGCCATCAGCATCGGCGGCTGGTAGTCCATCGGCTGTCCCATCCCGACGAGGTAGCGCACCGAGTCGGGTTGGTCGTAGGTGGAGTAGTCGAAGATCTCCTGGCAGCGCACCACGTCGATGGTGGCGGCGAGCCCGCTGATCAACAGCGGCAGCACATCGTTGCCCCAGCCGGGATCCACCCCGGAGACGAACAGCGAACCACCGCCCGCGGCAATGGCTTCCAGCACCGGCTCGCGCATTTCGGCCGGTGCGTTGCGCGGATCGTAGAGGGCGTAGAGGGCCGGGGTGACCACGACGGCGCCGGCCCGGATCGCCCGCACGATGTCGGCGAGCGCGTCGTCGGGCCGGATGTCTCCGGACGCCGCGTACACCACCGCCTGGGGTCCGGTGGCGAGTAGCGCGTCGATGTCGTCGACGGCGGCCACCCCCAATTCGGTGTCGAGGCCTGCGAGCGTGCCCGCGTCTCGGCCGACTTTGTCGGGGTTGTGCACGAGCACCCCGGTGAGAACCAGCGCCGGATGGGCAGCCACGGCACGGATGGCCGCGCGGCCGACGTTTCCGGTGCCCCAGACGATCGTGGGGATCATCGAGCCACCGTAGCAAGCGCTTGGTTCGTCGTCTGGCGTATCCGAAATCTCAGCTCGCGCGGACGCCCAGCCCTGGTGTGCCGGTAGCCGCAGCCAGCCGGTTCACCGCTGCGGTCAGGGCGCGCTCGGGGAGCTCGCGCGCGTCGAACATCGACACGACGACTTTGTCGTCGACCTGTTCCCACGTGCCCATGATGCGACCGTCGACCAGCACCAGCGGCGAGATCCAGCCCGCCGTCCTGCTCACCTTCGACCGGTGCTCGGCGGGCAGCAGCACGGTGTCGGCGGTACCGGGTCCCAGCACGTACTGGTCGAACGGACCGAGCAGATGGACACCGCCGTCGAGCGTCGCCGCGCCGAGATCGTCGGCGAACTCGCTCGGAATCCAGCCGATCCGTCCTTCGACGTCGACCTCGGTCAGCGCGTCACCCATCGCCGCGAACCACCCGCGCAGCACGGTTTTGCGCACGCTGTTGCGACTGAGCCACGCGTCGAAGGCCGCCGGGGTCGCGGGACCGTACGCGCCGAGATAAGCGCGGATCAGCGCCGGTGCGGCGATATCGGGTTCCGGGATGCCCTTCCACCCGGGAGTCAGGTCGCCCGGCGCGGTGAAGGTGACCTTGCTCCCGCGCGCGGGACCGTGGCACAGCGCGCCCTGCCAGGCCAACGGCTTGAGCACCGCACCCCAGCCGGAGCGCAACTGCTCACCGAGGTGGGCGAAGCCGGGTTCGGCGAGGACCGCCTCGACCAGTTCGTCCCGGGTCAGGACCTGACCGGCCAGGACTCCCGACACCACCTCCACCAGACCGGCCACCTGCGCCGGGGTCGCGCCGAACGTCTTCTGCCACGACGGTTACTCCCACGTCCGCGCCGATCCGATCAGCGACAGCGCAGCCGCGGCCTGCTCGGGCACCATCGCGTGCAGCGTGCCGCGCATCGCCCAGGTCTTGATCAACGTGCCCGCGGCCAACGCCTCGCCGACACCGAGGCCGTGGGAATCGGGACTGCGCACCGCCACAGCCATCTCCGCCGCCGACGCCACCTGCGCCTGCACCCCGGCCAACCGGGTCGCGACATCCTCGGCAGAACCCGCGGTCGGTGCCGCGACGAACTGGCGGCCCAGCCGCCAGGCGAACACCTGATCCCATCCGACACTCAGCATGCGTCCCGTCCCCGTGACCGATCCCATCGGTGCCCCATCAGATCAGATCACTCCGACACGATCGGGCTAACTCGCCTCGGTCCGCCGGGTGGCGACACGGCGCAACGCGGCTCGCAATCCCGCGAATTCGTCGTCGCTGATCCGGTCGACGAAATAGTTGAGGACGAGGTCGGATCGCCCGCCCACACCGAGCGCCTCGTGCATGAGCCGGGCGCTGTGTTCCTCGCGGGTCACCGTCGGCCAATACCGGTACGCGCGGCCCTCACGCTCGCGGGCCAGCCAGCCTTTGCGGTGCAGATTGTCCATCGTCGACATCACGGTGGTGTAGGCGATGTCGCGCTCGGTCGCCAACTCGTCGAACAGTTCGCGCACCGTGGTCGTGTCCACATCGCGGTCCCACAGCCGATCCATCAGCACTGCCTCGAGATCCCCGAAACCACGCACCGCCGACCGACTCCTTCACCTTGCCCGAACCGCTTCACAGTACCGGCACCGCCTCGGTGAGAGTCGCGAGCATGGCAAAGGCAAGGAGGGAAAACCACTCCTTGCCACCTCTAACATATAGCGCACCCCGGGGCTTGCGGCAAGACCCCGGTGATGCCGCACAATCTCTCGGCGAGCCCGCAACCTGCGGGAATCTTGTCGAAGGGGAGTAGTCGATGATCGACGTGATCGTGGTCGGCGGTGGACCGACCGGCATGATGCTGGCCGCCGAATTGAGGCTGCACGCGGTGCGGGTGGTCGTGCTGGAGAAGGACGCGGAGCCGACGAAGATCGTCCGCTCGCTCGGCCTGCACGCGCGCAGTATCGAGATCATGGATCAGCGCGGCCTGCTCGACCGGTTCCTCGCGCTCGGACGCCGACATCCGCTCGGCGGATTCTTCGCCGGCATCCCCACACCGGCGCCCGAGCGACTCGACACCGCCCACCCCTATGTCCTGGCCATCCCGCAACCTCGCACCGATCAGCTGCTGAGCGAGCACGCCACCGAACTCGGTGCCGAGATCCGGCGTGGCACCGAAGTGGTCGGCGTGAGCCAGCGCGACGACGCGGTCACCGTCGAACTGGCCGACGGCACCCGGTTGCGTGCGCGCTATCTCGTCGGCTGCGACGGTGGCCGGAGCACCGTGCGCAGGCTGCTCGGTGTCGCGTTCCCCGGTGAGCCGAGCCGGGTCGAGACCCTGCTCGGCGAAATGGCATTGACCGCGTCACCGGAAACGATCACCGAGGTGATGACCGAAGTCCGCAAGACCCAGCTGCGATTCGGCGCGATGCCCCTGGCAGACGGGGTCTACCGCGTCCTCGCCCCCGCGGCCGGAGTCGCCGAGGACCGGGCTGTCGCGCCCACCCTCGAAGAAATGAAACAACAGCTCATCGCCACCGCGGGCACCGACTTCGGCGCGCACTCGCCGCGGTGGCTGTCGCGTTTCGGCGACGGCACCCGCCAAGCCGTGCACTACCGCGTCGGCCGCGTGTTGCTGGCAGGCGACGCCGCCCATATCCACCCGCCCACCGGCGGACAGGGCCTGAACCTGGGCGTGCAGGACGCGTTCAACCTCGGCTGGAAACTGGCCGCCGAGATCAACGGCTGGGCGCCGCCGGGCTTGCTCGACACCTACCAGACCGAACGCCACCCCGTGGCCGCCGACGTGCTCGACAACACCCGCGCCCAGATGGAGCTGATGTCGCTGGACGCGGGACCACAGGCAGTACGCAGGCTGGTATCTCAGCTGATGGAATTCGACGAGGTGAGCCGCTGTCTCACCGAGAAGATCATCGCCATCGCGATCCGTTACGACTTCGGCGAGGGCGACCCACTGCTCGGTCGGCGATTGCGCGATATCGCCTTGAAACGCGGTCGCCTCTACGCGCACATGCACGCGGGCCGTGGACTGCTGCTCGACCAGACCGGCCACCTCTGCGTGCGGGGATGGGCGGACCGGGTCGACCACATCGTCGATGTCAGCGACGAACTCGACGCCCCCGCGGTACTGCTTCGCCCTGACGGGCATGTGGCATGGGTCGGTCGAGAGCAGCAGGATCTCCTCGACCACCTGCCTGTCTGGTTCGGTCAGCGCGACAGCACCGCAGCATTGTGAGGTGTCGTCCACAGCATCGACGGGGATCGTCTGCGCGACAGCGTGGTTGCGCTGACTCGCTGTCGCCCGGAATCATCGGTGTATGAGGCGCGCAGGGGTGGCCCGATGACCGAGTCCGACACATTCGCCACATTCCGGCCACTGCTGTTCACGATCGCCTACGAAATCCTGGGCTGTGCCGCCGATGCCGAGGACGTGTTGCAGGACAGCTACCTTCGCTGGCGCGACGCGACGGAGGTGACGCATCCGCGCGCGTATCTGGTGCAGATCGTCACCCGTCAGGCGATCAATCATCTCCGCACGGTCCGGCGGCGCCGCGAGGATTACGTCGGCACCTGGCTGCCCGAACCGATCCGTACCGCGCCCGACGCGGGGCAGGATGTGTTGCTGGCCGAATCGGTGTCGATGGCGATGCTGCTCGTGCTGGAAACTCTCGGTCCCACCGAGCGCGCGGTGTTCGTGCTGTCGGAGGTGTTCGGACACAGCCATCGCGAGATCGCGCGGATGATCGACAAATCCGACACCGCCGTGCGGCAGATCGCCCACCGGGCCCGCGCGCATGTCGCGTCGCGGCGACGGCGCTTCCAACCGGACTCCGACACCAGCCGCGCGGTGATCGGCCGCTTCCTGCTGGCCGCCAACACCGGCGACGTCAGCGCCCTCATGGCGGTACTCGCGCCCGACGTCCTCCAGATCTCCGACGGCGGTGGCCGTGTGAGTGCCGCGCGCCGCCCGATCATCGGCGCCGAGCCCGTGGCGCGGTTCCTGATCGGGCTGACCCAGAACTCGATGGCGGGCGCGACAGTCGAATTCGGCAGTTTCAACGCGCAGCCCACGGTGATCGCCCGATCGAAGAACGGCGATCTGGATACCGTGCTGGTGGTCGAGCTGACCGACGACCTCGTCACCGGGCTCTACGCGGTCCGCAACCCCGACAAACTGCAGTCCATCGATGTCGTGCGCATTCTCGACATCGCGGCCGAACGCACGCTGTGACGGAGGGCACAGCACTTGGGTGTCACGCTGGGAACCTGAGCGGTGTCTCCGAGGGTGTCCAGCAACGCAGCGGAACGAAAGGACCATCCCCATGAAGGTCATCCTCGTGTGCAAGTCGGTCTCGCACGGCAACACCCAGCGCGTCGCCGAAACCATCGGCCAGGTGCTCGGCGGACGGGTCGTCGCCCCCGCCGACATCGATCCGGCCGGGCTCGCCGACTACGACCTCGTCGGCTTCGGCTCGGGCATCTACAACATGGCTTTCCATCCGGAACTGCGCCGGTTCATCGCCTCCCTGCCGGCCGGACACGGGGGCAAGGCGTTCGTGTTCCGCACCAGCGGATTCCCGGAACCGCCGTTTCGCCGCTACGTCGCCACCTTGACCCGCGACATCGAGAACAAGGGCTTCGACGTTGTCGACGCCTTCGACTGCCGGGGCTTCGACACCTGGCTGCCGCTGCGTCTGGTGGGCGGTATCCGCAAAGGCCACCCCGACGCCACCGACCTCACCGCCGCGCGCGAGTTCGCCGAAAACCTGCAGGCCAGGACTATCTCCACACCCTGAAAGGCCGAACTCGTCGGACCCCGATGCGAACATATGTTCGTGTCCGATTCCGCCGCCCCGCGTCGCCCGCGTATCCAGTCCCGCGCCGAGGCCTCGATCCTGCACGCCGACCTCGACTCGTTCTACGCCTCGGTCGAGCAGCGTGACCAGCCGTGGCTGCGTGGCAAACCGGTCATCGTGGGTGGCGGGGTGGTGTTGGCGGCCAGCTACGAGGCCAAGGCGTTCGGGATCCGCACACCGATGAACGCGGGCCAGGCGCTGCGCCTGTGTCCGCACGCGATCGTGGTGCCGCCACGGATGTCGGCCTATGCCGAGGCAAGCAAAGCGGTGTTCGCGGTATTCCACGACACCACCCCGGTGGTGGAGGGGATCTCGATCGATGAGGCGTTCCTCGACGTCAGCGGGTTACGCCGGATCAGCGGCGAACCGATCGACATCGGGCACCGGCTGCGCGCGCAGGTGGCCGGCCGGGTGGGCCTGCCCATCTCCGTGGGCATCGCACGCAACAAATTCCTCGCCAAGGTCGCCTCCGCCGTCGCCAAACCCGACGGGTTACGCCTTGTCGAACCCGGCAAGGAGCTCGACTTCCTGCATCCACTGCCGGTGGAGCGATTATGGGGCGTCGGCAAAGTCACCTCGGCGACATTGCACGCCAACGGCATCACCCGCATCGGCCAGCTCGCCGAACTCGGCGAACCCCACCTGCGCGCCATCCTCGGCCCCGCCGCGGCCCGTCACCTGTTCGCCCTGTCCTTGGCTCAGGATCCACGCCGCGTGGAAACCGGCAAACGACGGCGCTCGATCGGCGCCCAACGCGCCCTCGGCCGCCGCCCGCGTGACCCCGACGAGATCGCCGCCTACCTCGACGGCCTCACCGACCGCCTCGGCCGCCGCCTGCGCGCCGCCGACCGCGTCTGCCGAACGGTGGTGCTGCGCTTACGTTTCGACGATTTCACCCGCGCCACCCGATCGCACACTCTCGTCGAAGCCACCGATGCCTCCACCGCGATCCGCCACGCCGCCCGCCTGCTGCTGCACGCCGCTCAACCGCTGATCATCGAACGCGGCATCACCCTGATCGGCCTCTCGCTGACCAACCTCGACGACGCCGACACCATGCAACTCACCCTGCCGCTGGACGCGCGCGCCGAGAACACCCTCGACGCCACTCTCGACGACCTGCGGCGCCGCTTCGGTTCCACCGCCGTCACCCGCGCCGCACTCCTGCGCAGCGGCGAAGGCCTCTCGGTCCCGCTCCTGCCCGACTGACGTCGGTGGTCACCGACCACTACGGATCCACCGTGCGAGTGGGCGTGGAATAATCGCCGAATGCCTTACGCCGTCATCGGCTTTCTGACTCTCGCCCTGTGGGTGTATTGCCTGGTCGACATCATCACCAGCCCCGACGCGGGCATCCGGCACCTACCGAAGATGGGGTGGATCATCGTCGTCGTGCTGATCCCGACGATCGGTGCGCTGCTGTGGTTGTTCGCGGGCAGGCCGGTCGGCGAGTCAGGACCTGTCTCGAATACCCGGTTCGGTGAATACGATCGCCCCGGTCGCCGGGTCGCGTCGAATCCCGACGACGACGAGGCCTTCCTGCGCGGCTTGCGCGAGCGTGCCGAACAGCAACGTCGCGAGGCCCGCAGGCAACAGCAAGAACGCGACCAGGACCCGGCCTGATCGCCCGCGAAGCACTGTGCCGATCGCGCATCTACATGCGCTGATCGTGTTTGGCGGGCCGGAACAATGACCGCGTCCCGAACAGTGAACTGTCGAACCGCTTGCCCGCGTCCGGTTCCCGGTGATACCGCTCGATGCGCAGCACCTCGTTGCGGGAACCGAAGATAAACGGCACCCGCTGATGCACCTGGGCCGGGGGAACCTCCATCATGCGCTCGTGCCCGGTGGTGGCCGCCCCGCCTGCCTGCTCGACGATGAACGCGATCGGGTTCGCCCCGTACAGCAGCGAGACTCGGCCCGGCTGTGCGGGATTGCGCGTATCGCGCGGGTACAGATACAGCCCGCCCCTCGTCAGGATGTGGAAGGTATCGGCCACCAGTGACGCCACCCACCGCATATTGAAATCGCGCCCGCGTGGCCCTTCGACTCCCTCCAAGCACTCGAGCACATACCGGCGCACGGGCCGCTCCCAGAATCGCTCATTGGCGGCATTGATCGCGAAACCCGAGGTGTCCTCCGGGATTCGCATCTGCGGATGAGTCAGCACGAACGCACCGATCTCCCGATCGAGGGTGAACCCGTCGACGCCACTGCCCGTGGTGAGGACCAACATCGTGGCGGGCCCGTACAGGGTGAACCCCGCACACACCTGCTCCACTCCTGGCTGCAGGAAGTCGGTGTCGGCAGGTTCGGCGTCGCCGGCGACAACCGCTTCCGGCGCCCGCAGAATGCTGAAAATCGAACCGACAGGCAGATTCACGTCGATATTGCTCGACCCGTCCAACGCGTCGTACGCCAGCAGGTACTTCCCCCGGCGCTGCGTCGCGGGCAGCACCGTCGCATGCTGCTCGGACAACAACCCGGACAGATGCCCCGACCACTGCGTCTGCCCCACCATGATCTCATCAGTCAACACATCGAGCCGCCCACTCACCGACGTCTCGTCCTCGACCCCCGACCCGATGATCGCCCCGCGAGTCACCTGATTGGCAATGATCTTCGCCGCCGTTGCCACCACATTCACCAGCGCGGAGAATTCCCCCGACGAACCGGGATGCCGATGCTCTTCCTCGATCGTGTACCGCGTCAGCGTTTTCGGTCCATTCGGCATTCGGTCACGACCCCCTGCGAAATCCGGTGCGTCCCTTGCCCTTTTCAGAATGGCTCACCGACCGCCGATAGGCAATGTGAACTCTCACTTGACCTTGCCCCTGGGGGCAGCGTTTACATTCGCTGCATGAGGATCGGAGAGCTCGCGCGGCTGGCTCAGCTCAGCCCCAAGGCCATCAGGCGGTACGAGGCACTCGGGCTGGTCGCACCCGAACGGCACCCCAACGGCTTCCGCGAATACGACGACCACACCGTCCGCCTGGTGCGCGAAATCCGATCCCTGAACCGTCTGGGCATCCCGGTAGAGGAGACTCGCCCATTTCTGGACTGCCTGGCAACCGGCAGCGAACACGTCGACGACTGTCCCGCCTCCCTGGCCGAATACCAGCGGACCATCGACGCACTGACCGCGGAAATCGACGCCCTCACCGCCCGCAGAGACGCCCTCACCGATCGCCTCCGCGAGGCCGCACACCGCCACAGCACCACCCGACGGCTTCCGTGGCCGACGGCCGTCTCCGTTCTGCAGTCCCCCGATGCGGCGACCCAGCAGGCCGAGCGAACACACGACATCCCCACCGAACAAGAGGAATCCCGATGACCCTGAGTTCTGCGATCGCCGGCACCGTCGCGGTGACCGATGAGACTTTCAACCACGACGTGCTCGCCCACCCCGGCCTCGTTCTCGTGGACGTCTGGGCCACGTGGTGCCCTTCGTGCAAAATGATCGCCCCCGTGCTGGCCGACGTTGCCCGCGAACGTGCGGCCACACTCGCCGTTCGCACGCTCAATGCCGATGAGAACCCACTCACGGCCCGCACCTACCAGGTCATGGCCGCTCCGACGCTGCTGCTCTTCCGCGATGGCCAACTCCTGCGCACCCTCGTCGGCGCCCGCTCCAAGGCCCGGCTCCTCGCCGAGTTGGACGACGCAGTGCGTCACTGATCCCGAAACCTCCGCCCCCACACGAACACCCATCGATCGCTGTCGGTGGGCTGTGCCACGATCTCACGCGTGACCGAACCCTCCCATCTCCTCGCCGAGCATCGACTGGAACTGACGCTCGATTACGGCCAGTTCATCCTGCACGGAGGGGAGGGTGAGGAGGACGTAGAGCTCGCGCTGCTCGACGCCGCGCATGCGGACAGGCCCTCGGCAGGCGACGGACACACCGTGGTGGTGCTCAGCCCGCACCAGAACAACTTCGACATGCCGATGCACATACAGGTGTGGGATCGGCGACCGGCCGACGAGGGCGAGTGGCAGCAGGTCAGCGAAGCCCGGCTACACATCGGCGAGCACGGCCTGACCATCAGTTCACCCGTCGACGGCTGGGCCGACGCACCCGTGCCGCCCGGCGACTACCTCGCCGAGATCGCCGGAACGGGTTTCGCGAACTACGGCTGGCCTGGCGACACCACCCCCGGCGACCACTGGCGAATCCGGCTCTGGCCCGACGACGGCACCGCTCCTCGACCCGCCCGGCAGTGGGACATGCCCGGCTACGGCATTCCCGCCAACAGCGCCGCACCGCCGACCGAGCCTGCCCCGAATCTGCCCGAGCCCGAATCGGACCGGCAGCGAGAGCTCCGCGCACAGGCCCAGGCCAGAGACCGCGAGGGATGGGGCGGCGACCCGATACCAGCCTTCGCCGGTACCTATCACGGACGCGAACTCGCGAGCTACGACCGTGCGTTGGCCGAGTCGATAGCCGCCATGAGTGCCACGCGATTGCGTCGACTGGCCGAGTACTGCGCACAGCGCGCCTACGACCTCGCCGGTCTCAGCGAACGCGTCTGGGTGCGCCCCGCGTTGGACGCGCTCGCATCCGGCGCACCGCTGCCCGAACCCTTCCACGACAACGACGCCGCGTTCGCGCGACTGGACAAAGACCAGTACGGACCCGACGAGGCGAGCTTCCAGAGCAGCGTCGTGCGGGAAGTGGCGCAGGCCCTCAGCCCGACGCCGAACCCGTACGACCGCGGCAACATCAGTCGCCCCCACTTCGCCCTCAACACGGTTTTCCATGCGCGGCATACCGATCCGTTGCAGGGCGCACTCTCCGCGATCACCGAAGCCGCGATCACCTTCGGCCCAGACGTCGAGAGCCTGTTCACCGGCATCCGCGGCGAGTTCGATCTACCTCCGCGGTCGTGAGCGCCGGGCCCGCTGTCATCGATACCACTGCGCGACTGGTCGATCCGGCGAACCTGCCACGGTGGCGCCACCCTCGGACGTACGATCCGAGCGTGGCCGAATCCCATGGTTCCACCCCTCTGCGTGTGCTGGTCTACAGCAACGATGCCGATACCCGCCAACAGGTGATCCTCGCGCTGGGCCGTAAGCCGCGCGCCGACCTACCGGAGCTCGAATTCTTCGAGGTCGCTACCGCGCCGGTGGTCATCGAGCAGATGGATGCTGGTGGGATCGATCTGGCGATCCTCGACGGTGAATCCGCCCCGACGGGTGGACTCGGTATCGCCAAACAGCTCAAAGACGAGATCGATCAGTGCCCGCCGGTGGTCGTGCTCACCGGCCGACCCGATGACGCCTGGTTGGCCAACTGGTCGCGCGCCGAGGCCGCCGTCTCCCACCCGATCGACGCCATGCAGCTCACCAACGCGGTCGCGGGCATCCTGCTCGCCCGCTGAACAGGACCATCCGGGCATCGTCCCGACCTGTCGGATAGTCCGCTTCGCACCTTTCTATCTATCACCACTGGTAACGCCAGTGGTTCGCTGCCGCATGCCCGGAGCTGATTACCCCCGTATCGCTCATGAATCGCGGTACCGATATCGATCAAACCCCACCCCGGAAACGTGCGGCGGACCCCCGAAACGGCGGTAGTCTGTGCTCTAGCTCACACGAGCACGGGCTCTTGTATAACGCTCCGCCATCGCTGCACAGCCTTGCGCGAGCCCCGGTTCGGCGGACAACGTTGTCGGCCCCGTCTCGCCGAAAGCTGCCGTCCGCGGCCGGGCCACACGGCTCGGCCTGCTCCAGCGAGGAGGGGAAGTGCAGTCGTGAACATCGAGGTGCCCGCACTCGTACTCGGCGCCATCGCCGCGGCGTTCGCGGTGTTCTCCGTCATCATGGCGGCGCTCATCGGCCCGAAACGCTACAACCGGGCCAAACTCGAACCCTATGAATGCGGCATCGAGCCGACCCCGCACGCCATCGCCGGCGGTCCGGGAAACGCAGCGGGACAGCGCTTTCCGGTGAAGTACTACCTCACGGCGATGCTGTTCATCATCTTCGACATCGAGATCGTGTTCCTGTACCCGTGGGCCGTGCATTTCGACACGCTCGGGCTGTTCGGTCTCGCCGCGATGGCGCTGTTCATCGTCAACGTGTCTGTCGCCTACGCCTACGAGTGGCGTCGCGGCGGCCTCAGCTGGGAATGAGTGGGAAATAATGGGTCTCGAAGAGAAACTGCCCAGCGGGTTCCTGCTGAGCACGGTCGAGGATTTCGCCGGCTACCTGCGTAAGGGCTCCGTCTGGCCCGCCACGTTCGGGTTGGCGTGCTGCGCGATCGAGATGATGGCCACCGGCGCCGGACGGTTCGACATCGCCCGCTTCGGCATGGAAGCGTTCCGCGCCTCCCCACGCCAGGCCGACCTGATGATCGTGGCGGGCCGGGTGAGCCAGAAGATGGCGCCGGTGCTGCGCCAGGTCTACGACCAGATGACCGAACCGAAATGGGTGCTGGCCATGGGGGTCTGCGCGTCCTCGGGCGGCATGTTCAACAACTACGCCATCGTGCAGGGCGTCGACCACATCGTCCCGGTCGACATCTACCTGCCCGGCTGCCCGCCCCGCCCGGAGATGCTGCTCAACGCGATTCTGGCGCTGCACGCGAAAATCGCCGAGATGCCGATGGGCGTCAATCGCGAGGAAGCGATCCGCGCCGCCGAGCAGGCCGCACTGGCCAGCACGCCGACCATCCGGATGGAGGGCCTGCTGCGATGACATTCGACTCCCCCGACAACACCGACAACCCTGCGGGACACCCGGTTCCGGAGGAATCGCCCGCGCAGGCGCAACCCAAACCGCCACAGGACGAGGTGATCGGCACCCGGCGCGGCATGTTCGGCGTCAGCGGCACCGGTGACACCTCCGGCTACGGCGGCCTGGTCACCCCCGTCGCCCTGCCCGCGGGCACACCTCCCCCGTACGGCAGCTGGTTCGACGCCTTCGTCGGCACCTTGCGCGCCGCACTCGTGGGCCGGGTCATCGCCTTCGATACCGTGATCGAGAGGATCGTGGTCTTCCGCGACGAACTCACCCTGCACGTGAAGCGCGAACACCTCGTCGCGGTCGCGAGCGCGTTGCGCGATGACAGCACACTGCGATTCGAACTGTGCCTGGGTGTCAACGGCGTGCACTACCCCGACGACGACGGCCGCGAACTGCACGCGGTCTATCACCTGAAATCGATCACACACGGACGTCGTGTGCGGCTGGAAGTGTCCGCGCCCGATGCCGATCCGCACATTCCGTCGCTGTTCTCGGTCTATCCGACGACCGACTGGCACGAACGCGAAACCTACGACTTCTTCGGCATCCTCTTCGACGGTCACCCCTCCCTGACCCGCATCACCATGCCCGACGACTGGCGCGGGCATCCGCAGCGCAAGGACTACCCGCTCGGCGGGATCCCGGTGGAGTACAAGGGCGCGCGCATACCACCGCCCGACGAGCGGAGGACCTACAGCTGATGACCGACACCGACTTCCGCCGCGACGAACCACCGGTAGTGACCGTCGCAGGCCAGGACTGGGACCAGGTCAGCGAAGTGATCGACGGCGGCGCCGAAGAACGCATCGTGGTGAACATGGGCCCGCAGCATCCGTCCACGCACGGGGTGCTGCGCCTGATCCTCGAAATCGAAGGTGAAACCGTCACCGAGGCCCGCTGCGGCATCGGCTACCTCCACACCGGCATCGAGAAGAACCTGGAATTCCGCAACTGGACCCAGGGCGTCACCTTCGTCACCCGGATGGACTACCTGTCCCCGTTCTTCAACGAAACCGCCTACTGCCTCGGCGTGGAGAAACTCCTCGACATCACCGACCAGATCCCCGAACGCGCCACCGTGGTGCGCGTGCTGCTGATGGAGCTCAACCGCATCTCCTCGCATCTGGTCGCCCTCGCGACCGGCGGCATGGAACTGGGCGCGCTCACCCCGATGCTGTTCGGTTTCCGTGAACGCGAACTCATCCTCGACGTCTTCGAGAACATCACCGGCTTGCGGATGAACCATGCCTACATCCGTCCCGGCGGCTTGGCGCAGGATCTGCCCGCCGACGGCGTCACCAAGGTCAGGGAACTGCTCGACCTGCTGCCCGGTCGCCTGCGCGACATGGAGCACCTGCTCAGCGCGAACCCGATCTGGAAGAAGCGCACCCAGGACATCGGCTACCTCGATCTCACCGGCTGCATGGCCCTCGGCATCACCGGGCCGGTCCTTCGCGCCACCGGTCTGCCGCACGATCTGCGCAAATCAGATCCGTACTGCGGGTACGAGAACTACGAATTCGACATCCCGACGACCACCGGCTGTGACTGCTACGGCCGCTACATCATCCGGATCGCCGAGATGACCGAGTCGATCAAGATCGTCGAACAGTGCCTGGACAAACTGCGCCCGGGACCGGTGATGATCGACGACAAGAAGATCGCCTGGCCCGCCGACCTGGAACTGGGCCCCGACGGTCTGGGCAACTCACCCAAGCACATCGGCAAGATCATGGGCACCTCCATGGAATCGCTGATCCACCACTTCAAGCTCGTCACCGAGGGCATCAGAGTGCCTGCCGGACAGGTGTATTCGGCAGTGGAATCCCCCCGCGGGGAACTGGGTGTGCACATGGTCAGCGACGGCAGCACCCAGCCCTACCGGGTGCACTACCGCGACCCCTCGTTCACCAACCTGCAAGCGGTGGCCGCGATGTGCGAGGGCGGCATGGTCGCCGACGTGATCGCCTCGGTCGCCAGCATCGACCCGGTCATGGGCGGAGTGGACAGATGACAATCGACAACCCCACCAGCACACCGATTCTCCTGAGCCTGAGCACTCGTCCCGAACCGTATCCGCCGCATGTGCGCGAACGTCTCGAACTGGACGCCAAAGAGATCATCACCCGCTACCCGCACCCCCGCTCGGCCCTGCTCCCCCTGCTGCACCTGGTACAGGCAGAAGAGGGGTACGTGACGGGCACCGGCATCGACTTCTGCGCCGATCATCTGAACCTCACCGGCGCCGAGGTGACCGCGGTCGCCACGTTCTACTCGATGTACCGGCGCACTCCCACCGGCGACTACCACGTCGGGGTCTGCACCAACACCCTCTGCGCGATCCTCGGCGGCGACGCCATCTACGAAGCACTGCAACAACATCTGGCCGTCGAGCACGGCCAAACCACACCCGACGGGGCCATCACCCTCGAACACATCGAATGCAACGCCGCCTGCGACTACGCCCCGGTCATGATGGTGAACTGGGAATTCTTCGACAACCAGACTCCCGAATCAGCAGTCGCGATCACCGACGCCCTCCGAGCGGGCCACCAGGTCCGCCCCACCCGTGGCGCACCACTGTGCACGTTCCGCGAGACCGCCCGCATCCTCGCCGGATTCCCCGACGAGCGTCCCGGCGCGCTCGAAGGAACACCGGGCGCCCCCACCTTGGCAGGGCTCGACATCGCTGCCGCAGAAGAGGACTCGGCAGGGGGTTCGCGATGATGACTCTCACCCCGGTACTCAGCGAACACTGGGCCACCCCGCGGTCCTGGACCCTGGAAAGCTATCGCGCGACCGGTGGCTACGACGGTCTCCGCGCCGCCTTACGCAAGACGCCCGACGAGGTGATCCACACCGTCAAGGACGCGGGTCTGCGCGGTCGTGGTGGCGCGGGCTTTCCCACCGGGATGAAGTGGTCGTTCATCCCGCAGGGTCCCGGCCCCGACGGCACCACGAAACCGCACTACCTCGTCGTCAACGCCGACGAATCCGAACCCGGCACCTGCAAAGACATCCCGTTGATGCTGGCCACCCCGCACACCCTCATCGAAGGCATCGTGATCGCCGCCTACGCGATCCGGGCCGCGACCGCGTTCATCTACGTGCGTGGCGAAGTGGTGCCGGTATTGCGCCGACTGCAAGCCGCCGTCGCCGAGGCCTACGCGGCCGGCCTGCTCGGCCACGACATCCTGGGCTCGGGATTCGACCTGGACCTGATCGTGCACGCCGGCGCGGGCGCCTACATCTGCGGCGAGGAAACCGCGCTGCTCGATTCCCTCGAAGGCAGGCGCGGACAGCCCCGTCTGCGCCCACCGTTCCCCGCCGTCGCGGGCCTCTACGCGTGCCCGACGGTCGTGAACAATGTGGAATCCATTGCCAGCGTGCCCTCGATCCTGCGCAACGGCACCGAGTGGTTCCGCTCGATGGGCAGCGAGAAGTCACCCGGCTTCACCCTGTACTCCCTGTCGGGGCATGTGGCCCGGCCCGGCCAGTACGAGGCTCCACTGGGCATCACCTTGCGCGAGCTGCTCGATTACGCGGGCGGTGTGCGAGCCGGGCACACCCTCAAGTTCTGGACCCCCGGCGGTTCCTCGACCCCGATGTTCACCGACGAACACCTCGACGTCGCCCTCGACTACGAAGGTGTCGCCGCCGCCGGATCCATGTTGGGCACCAAGGCCTTACAGATCTTCGACGACACCACCTGCGTGGTGCGCGCGGTCCTGCGCTGGACAGAGTTCTACGCCCACGAATCCTGCGGCAAATGCACACCGTGCCGCGAAGGCACCTACTGGCTGGTGCAGTTGCTGCGCCGACTCGAAGCCGGCGACGGAACCGAAGCCGACCTGGACAAGCTCGCCGACATCGCCGACAACATCAACGGCAAATCGTTCTGCGCGCTCGGTGACGGCGCGGCCAGCCCGATCTTCTCCTCGCTGAAGTACTTCCGCGACGAATACCTCGCGCATCAGCGACTCGGCGGCTGCCCGTTCGACCCGGCCGCCTCGACCGTGTGGGCACCAGCGAAAGAGGACCGATGACAGCCATCGCGCCAGGCAACAGCAGCGATGTGGTGCCCGCCGACATGGTGAGCGTCACCATCGACGACACCACGATCGAAGTTCCCGTGGGCACCTTGCTGATCCGTGCCGCCGAACTGATCGGCGTGCAGATCCCTCGCTTCTGCGATCACCCCCTGCTCGACCCGGTCGGCGCGTGCCGTCAGTGCCTCGTCGAGGTCGAAGGGCAGCGAAAGCCGGTGGCCTCCTGCACGATCCCGGTCACCGACGGCATGATCGTGCGCACCCAGGTCAGCTCTCCGGTCGCCGAAAAAGCCCAGCGCGGGGTGATGGAGCTGCTGCTCATCAACCATCCGCTGGACTGCCCGGTGTGCGACAAGGGCGGCGAGTGCCCGCTACAGAACCAGGCGATGTCCACCGGCAGCGCCGAGTCCCGATTCGACGGCGAGAAGCGGACGTATCCGAAGCCGATCCCGCTGTCCACGGCGGTGCTGCTCGATCGGGAGCGGTGCGTGCTGTGCGCACGCTGTACCCGGTTCTCCCAGCAGGTCGCCGGCGACCCGTTCATCGAACTGATGGATCGTGGTGCGCTGCAACAGGTCGGCATCGCTCGAGCCGAACCCCTCGACTCCTACTTCTCCGGCAACACCGTCCAGATCTGTCCCGTGGGCGCTCTCACCGGTACCTCCTACCGTTTCCGGGCCCGCCCGTTCGACCTGGTCTCCACCCCGAGCGTGTGCGAGCACTGCGCCTCCGGATGCGCACAACGCACCGATCACCGCCGCGGAAAAGTGTTGCGCCGCTTGGCCGGTGACGACCCGCAGGTCAACGAAGAATGGAACTGCGACAAGGGTCGCTGGGCCTTCGCCTACGCCACCGAGCGCGACC
Source organism: Nocardia sp. NPDC055050 (assembly GCF_053608345.1). Taxonomy (NCBI): domain Bacteria; kingdom Bacillati; phylum Actinomycetota; class Actinomycetes; order Mycobacteriales; family Nocardiaceae; genus Nocardia; species Nocardia sp. NPDC055050. Next base: position 67,046 of record NZ_JBSGVG010000003.1, on the reverse strand, counting down.
GCCTCACCACGCCGATGGTGCGCGGCTGGGACGGCGTTCTCGCCGCGGCCTCCTGGCCCGAAGCTCTCGCCGCCGCCGGAGCGGGCCTGAGCGCGGCGATCGGCAATGCCGGAGTGCTCGTCGGCGGCCGCGTCACCGAGGAAGAAGCGTACGCGTACAGCAAGTTCGCGCGCATGGTCCTCGCGACCAACGACATCGATTTCCGCAGCCGGGTGCATTCGGAGGAGGAAGAACGATTCCTTGCCGCCCGCATCGCCGGACGCGGTGTGCGGGTCGACTTCGCCGCGCTCGACCGAGCCCCCGTCGTGCTGCTGGTCGGGTTCGAACCGGAAGAGGAATCGCCCATCGTCTACCTGCGGCTGCGCAAGGCCGCACGGACCCGCGGGCAACGGGTGGTGTCGCTGGCACCGTTCGCCTCCCGCGGCCTCGAACGTATGTCGGGCGCGCTCATCCAAACCCCGCCGTGCGGGGAAGCCGACGTGATCACCTCGATCATGGCCGAAACATCCGCCGACGCCGCCGAACTCGTGACGATGCTGAACACGCCCGGCGCGGTCATCATGGCGGGCGAGCGGCTCGCGGGCAGCCCCGGCGCGCTGTCGGCGGTGACCCGCCTGGCCGATGCCACCGGCGCGGCACTGGCGTGGGTGCCCCGTCGTGCGGGCGAACGCGGTGCGCTGGAAGCCGGTGCCCTGCCCAGCCTGTTGCCCGGCGGCAGGCCTGTCGTGGATCCTTCGGCGCGTCAACAGGTTCGGCATCGGTGGCAGGCCGGTGAACTCCCCGTCACCGTCGGCCGTGACGCCAACGCGATCCTGGCCGGCGCCGCCCAGCTGGGTGCGCTGGTCATCGGCGGCGTCGACCCGGCCGACCTGCCCGACCCGGCCGCCGCCCTGGCCGCGATCGACGCGGCCCGGTTCGTCGTCAGCCTCGAAATGCGGCACAGCGCCGTCACCGAACGCGCCGACGTCGTGTTCCCGGTGGCGACCGCGATGGAGAAGTCCGGCACCTTCCGCACCTGGGAAGGCCGCCCGCGCCCCTTCGCCGCGGCCTCGCTCGACACCACCCGCCGCGTCGCCGCTCCCCTGTCGGACCTGCGGGTGCTCAACTCGCTGGCCGCGCAGATGGGCGTCCCGATCAACCTGCCCGACCCCGCCGCCGCCCGCACCGAACTCGACGGGCTCGGCGCCTGGAACGGTGAGCCCATCCCCGCTCCGGAGCTGACCAGCCAGACCCGACCCGTGCCCGGGCCAGGAACGGCGGTGCTCGCCGGATGGCGGATGCTGCTCGACGCCGGCCGCATGCAAGACGGTGAACCCAATCTCGCCGGTGTCGCCCGCCCGCCGGTCGCACGGCTCTCGGCCGCGACCGCCGCCGAGATCGAAGCCGACGATGCCGATCACGTCATCGTCTCCACCGACCGCGGCGAGATCTCGGTGCCGTTGATGATCACGGACCTGCCCGACCGGGTGGTGTGGCTGCCGCTGCACTCACCCGGTTCGACGGTCGCCGCCGAACTCGGTGTGACACCCGGCGCCGTGGTGCGCCTGCGTCGCGCCGACGACAGGATGAAGGAACACCGTCATGAGTGATCGAGTCCTACTCCTCGCGGCCGACGCCGGACCTGTCTTCGGCACCGATCCGCTGTGGCTGGTGGTCGTCAAGGCACTCGGCGTGTTCATCTACCTGATGCTGGTGCCGTTGATCGCGGTCTACGCCGAACGCAAAGTCGTCGCGTGGATGCAGATGCGGATCGGGCCCAACCGGATCGGCCCCGGCGGCATGCTCCAGTCGATCGCCGACGGCGTGAAGATGGCGCTCAAGGAAGACATCATCCCGGCGATCGTGGACAAGCCGATCTTCGTGCTCGCCCCGATCATCTCGGTGATCCCGGCGTTCATGGCCTTCGCGGTGATCCCGATGGGCCCGGAGGTCTCGATCTTCGGCACCCACACCGCGTTGCAGCTCACCGACATGCCCGTCGCGGTGCTCTACATCCTCGCCATCACCTCCATCGGCGTGTACGGCATCGTGCTCGCCGGCTGGTCCTCGGGTTCGACCTATCCGCTGCTCGGCGGCCTGCGCTCGACCGCGCAGGTCATCTCCTACGAGATCGCGATGGCACTGACCTTCGCCACGGTGTTCCTGCTGTCGGGCACCATGGCGACCTCCGAGATCGTGAGCGCGCAGGAGGGCACCTGGTATGTGTTCCTGCTGCTGCCCTCGTTCCTCATCTACTGCGTGTCGATGGTCGGCGAGACCAACCGGGCGCCCTTCGACCTGCCCGAAGCCGAAGGCGAACTGGTCGGCGGTTTCCACACCGAGTACTCGTCGCTGAAGTTCGCGATGTTCATGCTCGCCGAATACGTGAACATGGCCACGGTGTCCGCCCTGGCGACGACGCTGTTCCTCGGCGGCTGGCGGGCGCCGTTCCCGATCAGCCTGTGGGAGGGCGCCAACTCCGGATGGTGGCCGCTGCTGTGGTTCACCCTCAAGGTGTGGACGTTCCTGTTCGTGTTCGTCTGGCTGCGCGGCACGCTGCCCCGCCTGCGCTACGACCAGTTCATGAACCTCGGCTGGAAACTGCTCATCCCGACCTCGCTGGTGTGGGTGATGGTCGTGGCCGCCGCACGGGTGCTCGATCTCGAGGGCATCCCCGGACAGAACTTCATCCTGGTCGGCGTGGGGCTGGTGATCACCGCGGCCATGATCGCGATGTTCCTGCGCGCAGGCCGCAGCAAGGGGCTACCGCCTTTGCCGCCGCAGGAGCCCTCGACCTCGGCGGTGTTCCTGGGTTTCCCGGTGCCGCCGATGCCGGCACGCCCCGCGAACGACCAGCCCGAGTTCGGGTTGTTCGACCCGCTCGCCGGGTTCGCGGTCACCGCGGCCACGATGTTCAAGAAGCCCAATACCGAGTCCTACCCCGAGCAGAAGGTGCCGACCGCGCCGCGCTATCACGGTCGCCACCAGCTCAACCGCTACGACGACGGACTCGAGAAGTGCATCGGCTGCGAACTGTGCGCGTGGGCGTGCCCAGCCGACGCCATCTTCGTCGAAGGCGCCGACAACACCGAGGAGCAACGTTTCTCCCCGGGTGAGCGGTACGGCCGCGTCTACCAGATCAACTACCTGCGCTGCATCGGCTGCGGCCTGTGCATCGAGGCCTGCCCGACGCGCGCGCTGACGATGACCAACGAATACGAACTCACCGACGACAACCGCGCCGACCTCATCTACGAGAAGGACCAACTGCTGGCCCCCCTGCAACCGGGCATGACCCCCGCGCCGCACCCGATGGCACCGGGCACCGACGCGGCCGACTACTACCTCGGCCGGGTCGGTCCCGCACCGTCTGAGCAGGAGGTACTGCGATGAGCACCGCACACGTGCTGGCCGCCGAAGTCGCCCGCACCTCCACCGGTGAGGGTGTGCTGTTCTGGGTGCTCGCCCCGATCGCGGTGCTCGGCGCCCTCGGCATGGTGACCGCGGCCAAGGCCGTGCATTCGGCGATGTGCCTGGCCGCCACCATGATCGCGCTCGCCGTGTTCTACATCGCGCAGGGTGCGCTGTTCCTCGGCGTCGTGCAGATCGTGGTGTACACGGGCGCGGTGATGATGCTGTTCCTGTTCGTGCTGATGCTCGTCGGCGTCGACTCCGCGGAATCGCTGCGGGAGACGTTGCGCGGTCAGCGCATCGCCGCCGCGATCGTCGGCCTCGGATTCGGGTTGCTGTTCATCGGCGGCATCGGCGCGGCCCTGCGCGACAGCGGAACCAGCTTCCCCGGCCGTGGTTTCGGCGACCGCGACGTGATCGCCGAACTCGCCGAGTTGATCTTCCTGCGCTATGTGTGGGCGTTCGAACTCACCGGCGCACTGCTGATCACCGCCACGATCGGTGCGATGGTGCTGGCCCACCGCGAACAGTTCACCCCGAAACGCGGACAGCGGGAAATGTCGCGCGATCGCTTCCGCACTGCCGGCGAACGGGCCACCCCGCTGCCGACACCGGGTGTCTACGCACGGCACAACGCCGTCGACAGCCCCGCCCAGCTTCCCGACGGCTCTTTCGCCGAACTCTCGGTGAGCACGATCCTGCGTCACCGCCGCAACCGCGCCCACACCGAAGCCGCTGTGCTCTCGGTCGGCACGGTCCGCGACGACAATCCGACGGCCGACGAGGAAGGCAAGCGGTGAACCCCCAGAACTACCTGTTCCTGTCTGCGCTGCTGTTCACCATCGGCGCCGCGGGAGTGTTGTTGCGCCGCAACGCGATCGTGGTGTTCATGTGCGTGGAGCTGATGCTCAACGCGGTGAATCTGGCGTTCGTGACCTTCGCCCGGATGCACGGCAACCTCGACGGTCAGGTGATCGCGTTCTTCACCATGGTGGTCGCCGCCGCCGAGGTCGTCGTCGGCCTGGCCATCATCATGACGATCTTCCGCGCCCGCCGGTCGACCTCGGTCGACGACGCCAACCTGCTGAAGTTCTGACATGGGTACCGCAACGCTGTGGCTGCTGCCCGCCCTCCCGCTCGCAGGGGCGATCGTTCTGCTCCTGTTCGGTCACCTCACCGACCGCTGGGGCCCCTACCTCGCCACGACGGCCGCGCTGTCCTCGTTCGTCGTCGCCGCTGTCGCGTTCTTCGGCATGCTCGGGCGCGCCGACGCCGACCGGGCCGTGCACAAGGAACTGTTCAACTGGGTGCCCGTCGGTGATCTACAGGTCGGGTTCAGCCTGCAACTGGACCAGTTGTCGATCTGCTTCGCACTGCTCATCACCGGGGTCGGGTCGCTGATCCACCTCTACTCGATCGGCTACATGAGCCACGATCCGGGCAAGCGCCGGTTCTTCGGCTATCTCAACCTGTTCCTGGCCGCGATGCTCGTCCTGGTCCTGGCCGACAACTTTCTCGTGCTCTACCTGGGCTGGGAAGGCGTGGGCCTGGCGTCCTACCTGCTGATCGGCTTCTGGTACGAGAAGCCCTCGGCCGCAACGGCAGCCAAGAAGGCGTTCGTGGTCAACCGGGTCGGCGACATGGGCCTTGCCATCGCCATGATGGTCATGTTCGCGGCATTCGGTTCCTTCGACTTCCGCACTGTGTTCGCGGCGACCCCGGGCGCGAGCGAAGGCACCCTCACCGCGATTGGTCTGCTGTTGTTGCTGGCCGCCTGCGGAAAATCCGCGCAGGTGCCCCTGCAGTCGTGGCTCGGCGACGCGATGGAAGGCCCCACTCCGGTCTCGGCGCTCATCCACGCCGCCACCATGGTCACCGCCGGTGTGTACCTGATCGCCCGCGCCAACCCGATCTACGACCTCGCGCCGAACGCGCGCACGGCGGTGCTCGCCGTCGGCGCGGTGACGTTGCTGTTCGGCGCCGTCATCGGCTGCGCCAAGGACGACATCAAGAAGGCCCTCGCCGCCTCGACGATGAGCCAGATCGGGTACATGATCCTGGCCGTCGGCCTCGGCCCGGCCGGGTACGCGTTCGCGATCATGCACCTGCTCACCCACGGCTTCTTCAAGGCAGGGCTGTTCCTCGGCGCCGGCTCGGTGATGCACGCGATGAACGACGAAACAGATATGCGCCGCTACGGCGGCCTGCGCACGCTGATGCCGATCACGTTCATCACCTTCGGCCTGGGCTATCTCGCCATCATCGGAGTGCCACCGTTGTCCGGGTTCTTCTCCAAGGACAAGATCATCGAGGCAGCCTTCGACCACGGCGGATCCACCGGAATCCTGCTCGGCGCGGTCACTCTCGTCGGCGCCGCGCTCACCGCGTTCTACATGACCCGCGTCATGCTGATGACCTTCTTCGGTGAGCGCCGCTGGAAGCCCGACACCCACCCGCACGAGTCACCGGCGGTGATGACCGGGCCGATGATCCTGCTCGCGTTCGGATCGGTCTTCGCCGGTGGTCTGTTCGTCTGGGGCTCGTCGCTGGTGAACTGGCTCGAACCCGTCGTCGGTTCTCATCACGCGGAGCCGGTGATCCCCGCGGCGGTGGTCACCGGTCTGGCATTGACCGCGGTCGCCATCGGTGTCGCCGTGGCCTACCGCAAGTACGCCGAGAGCCCGATCCCCGAGGTCGCGCCCGAGCCGGTCAGCGTGCTGACCGGGGCCGCCCGTGCCGATCTCTACGGCGACAAGATCAACGAAGCCGTGTTCGAACGCCCCGGCCGCCACCTCACGAGGGCGCTGGTGTTCCTCGACGCGAAGGGCGTCGACGGGATCGTCAACGGAACCGCTGCCTCGATCGGCGGACTGTCGGCGCGAATCCGCAAGGTGCAGACGGGTTTCGTGCGCTCCTACGCCCTGTCCATGTTCACCGGCGCGGCCCTGGTGGCCGCCGCCCTGCTGGCGGTGAGGTTCTGGTGAACTCGTTTCCCTGGCTGACGACGCTCTGGCTCGCCCCCGCGATCGGGGCGGGTGTGGTGCTCGTCCTGCCCGCCGCCCGCCGCACGGTGGCGCGTGGCGTGGCGTTCGCGGTGTCGATCGGTGTGCTCGCACTGGCCGTTGTCCTCGCGGCGCGATTCAAGCCCGGCGGTGCCCAGTACCAATTCGTCGAATCCCACGAATGGATCCCGACATTCGGTGTGGGCTACACACTCGGCCTCGACGGTATCGCCACCGCCCTGGTCCTGCTGACAGCGGTGCTGGTGCCGCTGCTGATCCTGGCAGGCTGGAACGACGACACCCCCACCGGCGACGGACCCAAGACCATCCACCTCTACATGGCGTTGATGCTGCTGGTCGAGTCGATGGTGCTGATCTCCTTCCTCGCCCTCGACATCCTGCTGTTCTACGTGTTCTTCGAAGCGATGCTGATCCCGATGTACTTCCTCATCGGCGGCTTCGGCACCCGCACCACCGACGCCGCGGTCCGCGCCCAACGTTCGCGCGCGGCGGTGAAGTTCTTGCTCTACAACCTCTTCGGTGGGCTGATCATGCTCGCCGCGGTCATCGGGTTGTACGTGCTGACCGCCCAGGCGGGCCTCGGCGAGGGGTCGGCGGGGACCTTCGACCTGCGCGTCGTGGTCGCCGCGGCCAACAACGGTGAACTCGGGGGCAGCACAGCGGTTCTCAACGCCCTGTTCCTCGGGTTCATGTTCGCCTTCGCCGTGAAGGCGCCGCTGTGGCCACTGCACACGTGGCTGCCCGACGCGGCGGTCTCGGCCACCCCGTCCAGCGCGGTGCTGATGATGGCGGTGGTCGACAAGGTCGGCACCTTCGGCATGCTGCGCTACTGCCTGCTGTTGTTCCCCCTGGCATCGGACACCTTCGCGCCCTTGGTGATCACCCTGGCCGTCATCGGCATCCTCTACGGCGCGCTGCTCGCCATCGGCCAAACCGATGTGATGCGCCTGATCGCCTACACCTCGATCTCGCACTTCGGGTTCATCATCCTCGGCATCTTCGCCATGACCAGCCAGTCCCAATCCGGGGCGACGCTGTACATGGTCAACCACGGACTGTCCACGGCCGCACTGTTTCTCATCGCCGGGTTCCTCGTCTCCCGGCGTGGCACCAGGATGATCGCCGAGTACGGCGGCGTGCAGAAGGTCGCGCCGGTGCTGGCGGGCACGTTCTTCATCGCGGGCCTGGCCACGCTCTCGCTGCCAGGGCTCGCGCCGTTCGTCAGCGAATTCCTGGTCCTGATCGGCACTTTCCCGAAGTACCAGGTGGCAGCGGTGATCGCGACCGGTGCACTGGTCCTGGCCGCGATCTATGTGCTGTGGCTGTATCAGCGGTTGATGACCGGCCCGCTGAAGAAGGGCAACGAACACCTGCGTGATCTGGTGCCGCGCGAGCTGGCCGTGGTGGTGCCGCTGCTGATCGCGCTGCTGGTGCTCGGGTTCTATCCGAAACCGATCCTGGATCTGGTGGATCCCGCGGTGGGACACACTCTCTCGACGATCGGTAAGCACGATCCCGCTCCGACGGTCCCCGCTCCCGAAGCAGGTGCGGCCACCCCGCCCGCAGGCGGCCACAAATGAGGACGGACTCCGTGACCATCACCGAGCTCGCGGCCATCGCGCCCGCACCGAGCATCGAATACCACCTGCTCGCCCCGATGCTGATCGTGTTCGGGGTCGGCGTGGTGGGTGTACTCGTCGAAGCGTTCGTGCCGCGGCCCTACCGATATCCGACACAGTTGGTGCTCGGGTCGGCCGGTGTGGTCGGCGCTCTGGTGGCCGTGGTGCTGCTCGCGGGATCCGAGGGCACCGCGGTGATGGGCGCGGTCGCGATCGACGGGGTCACGCTGTTCCTGCAGGGCACGATCCTGCTGGTCTCACTGCTGGGCCTGCTGCTGATCGCCGAGCGTGGGGCGGTCCCGCGGGCGCGCAGCGGGCCGGGCACGTGGAGTCGGGCGGCGGCCGCGTTGGATCGAGGGGTCGACGCGTTCACACCGCAGGCCTCCGCGGTGCCCGGCAGCGCGCACGAGCTCGCGGCGGTGCGCTCGGGGGTTTCGACCACCGAGGTGTTCCCGCTGACGATGATCGCGGTCGGTGGTCTGCTGCTGTTTCCCGCGTCGAACGATCTGCTGACGATGTTCGTCGCGCTCGAAGTGCTGTCGCTGCCGCTGTATCTGCTGTGTGGGCTCGCCCGCCGCAGGCGGTTGCTCTCGCAAGAGGCGGCGATGAAGTACTTCCTGCTCGGTGCGTTCTCCTCGGCGTTCTTCCTCTACGGTGTCGCGCTGCTCTACGGGCAGACCGGCACGGTGTCGCTGCCGGGAATCGGTGCGGCACTGGACAAGCAGCCCGAGAACGCGACTCTGGCCCTGCTCGGTCTCGGCATGCTCGCCGTCGGGCTGCTGTTCAAGATCGGTGCAGTGCCGTTCCAGGCCTGGGTGCCCGATGTCTATCAGGGCGCCCCGACCCCGATCACCGCGTTCATGGCCGCCGCCACCAAGATCGCGGCCGTCGGGGCGACCATGCGGGTGCTGATGGTGGGAGTCGGTGCGCTGGGCTCGGATTGGCGCCCGGTGCTCGCCGCGGTCGCGGTGGCGACGATGGTCGTCGGTGCGATCATGGCGATCACCCAGACCGATGTGAAGCGCATGCTGGCCTACTCCTCGATCGCGCACGCCGGTTTTCTGCTCGTCGGTGTCGTCGCCGCCGACAGCGCCGGTGTGGCCGCCGTGCTGTTCTACCTGCTGGCCTACGGCCTCGGCACCGTCGGCGCGTTCGCGGTGGTCAGTCTGGTGCGTGACGCCTCCGGTGACGAAGCGACCGCGCTGTCGCAGTGGGCGGGCCTCGGTCGCCGATCCCCGTGGCTCGCTTCGGCATTCGCCCTGTTGCTGCTGTCTTTCGCCGGTCTCCCGCTCACCAGCGGATTCGTCAGCAAGTTCGCGGTCTTCGCCGCTGCCTCCGGTGCGGGCTATACCGCCTTGGTGATCGTCGGTGTCCTCTGCAGCGCCATCGCGGCCTTCTTCTACGTCCGGGTCATCGTGCTGATGTTCTTCACCGACCCTCCGGCCGACGCGCCCATCGTGACCGCCCCGTTCGCCACCACCTTGGTCGTGGCGTTCAGCGCGGGCGCCACCGTGTTGCTCGGTCTGTTCCCCCAGCCGGTTCTCGACCTCGCCGACCGCTCCAACCTGTTCATCCGCTGATGCCGCCGAGTTCCCCGCCCGACCCCCGCCCACCGACCAGCCACGAACGCCAGGCCGGTCAGCCGTGGAACGCGTCCTATCTCGACGGCCCCGCACCGTGGGACATCGGTACCCCGCAGCCCGCTGTCGTGCGGCTGGCCGAATCAGGCGGGTTCTGCGGACCGGTCCTCGATGTCGGGTGTGGCACCGGCGACAACGCCCTGTTCATCGCCGCCCGCGGGTTGCCCGTGCTGGGTGTGGACGTGGCCGAAACGGCGTTGGCCACTGCCAGGCAGGCAGCCGACGATCGCGGGATCGAGGTGGCCTTCGCTATGGCAGACGCCCTACATCTCCAGCGCCTGTATCGCCGCTTCGAAACAGTCCTCGACTGCGGCCTGTTCCACACCTTCGACGAGTCCGAACGCACCGAGTACGCGGCAAGCCTGGCCTCGGTCACCGACTCCGGTGGCACCCTGTACGTATTGTGCTTCAGCGATACCGGTCCTGACACCGGTCCGCACCCCGTCACCAGGCAAGCCCTCACCGCACCCTTCGATGACAACCCCGCCTGGCACATCGCCGCCATCGCCCCCGAGCATCTCCGAACACGCTTCGCCGACTCGACCTCCGCCTGGCTCGCCACGATCGAACGCCGATAACAGCTCGGCCGATTTCGGGCTTGACCTGAAGGGTGTTTGAGCTCTTCACAGTTGGCGCGCGAGCACCGTGCTTACTAATTCCACGGCCAGATCATGACCATCGCTGCGGCCATTCGCCCAGCAGGCCGACCCTTCGCTCGCCCCTCCCGTCAGTGGCCTACGTGCGCGACTCCCCGACCGTGATCCGATACCGCCGTGCCGGACCGAGTTCGGTGTCCTGGATGCTCTCGAGGACGCCACCACAGCGCTCGATCGTCTTCACCGACCCGATATTCTCGGCCGCGCAAACAATCAGTACTCGGTCCATCCCAGCCACTCGCGCCTCAGCGATGATCTCTCCCAATGCCCACGTGGCCAGCCCTCGACGGCGCGCGGACGGCCGGATCCCGTACCCGATATGCCCGACCGCCCGCTCAAGTTCACCGTCCCCGTGCCGCAATGCGATCCCGCCGAGTACACGATCACCCTCGACTATCCAGCGATACGAGCAACGCCCGTCCCCTGACGTGGTGATGAGCCGCGCGACCCAGAGCTCGAATCCACTCGCCGAGTCGACATCGTCACTCGGCAACAAACCGAAACCGTCCTCGTGGACACCGGGCCCCCATTCGACATGCGCGTCGCGCCATTCTCCGTACATATCGACACTGGGTGAGATCAATCTGTGCCCGGACCCGACCGGAATTCCACTGGAGGTGAACACTCTTTCAATCTAATGGGCGATCCGGATCGAACCGCCGGGAATTCGCGCCCGCTTGCTAGTCTCACCGATGTGACCATTGCACGGAGCTTTGTGAACATCCTTAGCGACCAACTCGCTACGACGCGTGACTTCTACGTCGACCTATTGGGTTTCCAAGTCGCCTACGACAGCGATTGGTTCGTACAACTCGTCGACTCGGGCTCGGCGACAACCATCGGCATCATGGCGCGCGATCACGAGCTGGTGCCCGACCATGTTCGTGGCGGGTTCGGCGGCTCCTACCTCACCATCGTCGTCGACGATGTGGAAACTGTCTACGCCCGTGCCAAGGACCTCGGCATTCCCATCGTCGAGGAGCCCCGGGATCTGTTCTACGGCCAAAGACGTTTGCTGGTAACCGATCCCAACCGTTTCCTCGTCGATGTATCGAGCCCGACCGTGTCACCGCCCACCGACCTCTGACGTAGCTTCTTCGAAAGGTGCGGCCGGCGCATGCCGGACGAGACCGGCTGGGTGATTCAGCTCGGGAGGTCCAGAGTGTCGAACTGGTGGGCTGACCAGATGCGGCGGGAGCCTTCTTCGGGGTAGGGCTGGGTGATGGGTTCGGCGTGGTAGACGCGCGTGGTTCGCGCCTGTGGATCGTAGGGCGCCCAGCCGGGGGTTCCCGAGGTAGCGAAATTCACCCAGTCGGTACGCATGCGGTGGGCGACATCGGTGATTTCGTTCGCGGCGTTCGGATGGGCGAAGCGGTGGGCGCGGACCTCGTCGGGACCGAGGGTGCCGAGGACGAGCAGGAAGTCCAGGCAGTGCGCGGCGCCCTGTTGCGAGTTGAAGCTCCACGCCAGTTCGCACAGCCACACGCGCCCGCCGCCCGAGTACGCAGCATCGGCCAGATGCAGGCTCGGCATCCGGAACAGCCAGTCGGAGTTGAGGATTTCGAACAGCTGGCCAGATGTCGCCTCCGGATAGGCCGCGCGGTAGCGCCTGTCACCATCCGTGCCTGGTGCGAGGTGGCGAAAAGCTGCGGTCATGGCCTCCGGTGCCGGTTCGCTCCCCGGGCGAGATGTGTAGAGCCGGAACTCGTCACGGGTGTGGCTGACGAGCAGGTCGACGTCGCGTGCGGCACCGCCCGCGATCGCACGCCATGGCGCGCACGGCAATATCTCACCGTCGACAACAGGGGAGAACGGGGTGGGCGTGAGCGCCATCGGGCCCCAGGCATCGACGAACTCGGGCATCGCGGCGATCACCGCGGTGGTGGCGTCGGTGAGTGCGCGTGGCGGCAGCAGGGCGAGGTCTTCGACGGTGGCCTGGACGCCGAGCTGTGCGGCGATCGTGGTCGAGATCGCGGCGGCGAGGCTCGGAGTGAAATAGGTGCCGGGCATGCTCTGGCTGATCGCTCGGCGAAACAGTCCGGCCGCCATCGGCATCACCAGCAGCGCACCGATGGACGCACCGCCCGCGGACTGCCCGAAAACGGTGACGTTGGCGGGGTCGCCACCGAATGCGGCGATGTTGTCCTGGACCCAGCGCAGAGCAGCGATCTGGTCGAGGATGCCGCGATTGTCCGGAGCTCCAGCAATGCGGGCGAAACCGTCGACGCCGACTCGATAGTTCATGCTGACCACCACCACGCCGGCCGCTGCGAGCAGCGCACCGTCGCAATGCGGGTCGGCGGTGTCGTTCTCGAGGTAGGTGCCGCCCTGGATCCACACCATCACCGGCAGTTTCGCGGCCCCGAGGTCGGGTGACCAGACATTCAGGGTCAGACAGTCCTCGGATCCGTCATCGGTCGAGCCGGACGCCGACGACATCACCGAACCGCCATTGCGGGCCTGGGGAACCGGAGGGCCGAACATCAGCGCGTCGCGAACGCCCTGCCACCGCTGTGCAGGCCCAGGCGCCGCGAACCGTCGTGCGCCGACCGGCGGCGCTGCATAGCTGATCCCCCGAAAGACCGCGACAGCGCCTTCCCACCGGCCGCGCACAACACCGGCGCCCGTGCGGATTTCAGGTTCGTTGCCCACGCGATACTCACTTCCTGGTGTCAGAGGCCGCGCATCGTCGACCACATCGACGACCACGGCTGAATCGGACCCACGCATTCCCAGATCGTGGCATCGGTGGTGATGCCGGGAATTCCGAGCGGGTAGTCGGTTCGGCCCGCTGGGACGACGGAGCTGAACCAGCGACGCAGATCCGCCTCGGTACCGCCGACGTAGACGACCGTGTCAGCGGTATCCGGCGGGACACCGAAGTAGCCGAAGCCGCGGTTCGGACTGAAGACCGGCGGTAGACCCGCAGTGGAACGAGCGTGATCGAGCGCTGACGCTTGCACATACCATTGCGTCACGACCACGGCCGTGCGCTGCCGGTGCGGCGGTAATGCGCGGTAGGCGTTCGCAGTAGCCGCCACCAGCTCGGGCCATCCGAGTTCGCTGTATGCCGAAGGTCCCAGTGCGGCAGCGAGATCGGGGGCAGGGGCGTAGTCCGAGGCGGCACGCCACGGCGTCACGTACACGACGGCCGCAACCATCGACAGCGCTGCCGCCTGCACCGCGACGATGGTGAGCCAGCGTCTGGGTATCGCGGCCGATCCCACGGCCCCGGCCGCGATCACCACCGGGTAGATGCCCGCACCGTAGCCGCTGCGACCGCCGCTGATCGCGATGATCGCCACCGCCAGTAGAAACGCCACACCGAGGAACCGGTAGCGGCGCAGGAGCGGCGATCGGCACAACTGCCACACACCGCACACCACGAGCACCGCGGCGAGCGGACCCCACCATGGCAAGGTGCGCGGGACGAACCACAGCGAGCCGGCGAAACCGCCGGTCTGGCCGCGAACCACCGCCCCCATGCCCAGATGCGGCCAACCGTTCATGGCCTGCCAGATCAGCCCCGGCGCTGCCGCCAGCACCACAATGCTCGCGCTCCACCACAGCGCCGGTCGCCGCAACAACGCTCTGGGCCCCAGCCAGGCCACGGCGACGACCACCGCGATCCAGAAAATCGGGATCAACCATTTGACCTGCACGGCAACGGCTGTCGCGAACCCAGCCGCCCACAGCAACGCATCGTCGCGGGTCCGGACCCAGCGCACCAGCAGCCAGGTGAGCACCGCCCACAGCAAGGTATCGATGGCGTTCGTCGACAAAGTCTGCGCCTGACCGAGTACGAACGCCGATGTCGCGCAGGCGATCGCTGTCAGTGACTGGGCTCCGCGAGCACCGCCCAGTTCGCGGGCGATGACCGCGCTCAACACCACTACGGCGAGCGACGCCGCCACTGCCGGAATGCGCAATGCGATGAACGATCCGGGACACAGCCAGTCCATCGAGCGCGCGAGCAGCGGCACCAGTGGACCTTGGTCGGCATAGCCGAACGAGGGGTGCTTGCCCGCGGCGATGAAATACAGCTCGTCGTAGTAGTAGCCGTACCGCGTCGCCGATAGCGCCGCGACGATGCCGAAGACCACTCCCACCACCGCAACAGCGAACCGCGCGAAGGGCGGGCGTGGATCATCGGTCGTAGAAGGAGATCGAGCTGAGTCGACAACCACCCCTGGCACGGTGTCCGACACTACCGGCTCGGCGGGAACGACAAGCATGCAAACGATCCAGCCCTGGCCTACGCCACGGGTTTCGGGCCCCGCAGGCGCTGTCGCTTCGACAGGCGTCCGACGCCGCCCCCTGTCGGCGGACAACGGCATCAGCTTCGGTCTGCTGCGGTGCCGCTATCGCACACCGATACTGCCGACGATCAGATCGGTCAGCGCCGAGATCGCTTCGTCGGGCGTGGTCGTACCCAGGTTCAGTTCCGCGGCCAGTGTTTCGGCCGCGCCGAGCACGCCGACGCAGCGCAGTCGCAGTGCTGTGGCGGTGAGTGGCGAGAACGGTTGCAGGGTGGCTGCCATCCAGTCGCGGTAGCTGTCGAGCATGTCGTGCTGGATCGCCTGGACGTCCGGATTGCCTTTCAGGGCGGCGGAAATCGCGTCGAATTCGGGCATGTCGGTGGCGCAGGCGAAGTAGGCGGTGCCCATGACGCGGGCGATCTCGTCGACGGTGGGGGTGGCGTCGCGGGCGGCTTGTTCCGAGGCCAGGCGGTGGCGTTCGTCGAGTTGACGGTAGAGCGCGAGGAGCAGTTCGGGGCGGGTACCGAAGTGGTCGTAGACGATCGGCCTACTCACGCCCGCAGCTTCGGCGAGAGTGGCCAAGGTCAGGCCGTCGGTGCCTTGCTCTCGTACCAGCGTCAAGGCGGTGTCGAGCAGCTGCTCGCGCCTGGCCGGCTTCGCCAATCTGCCCGATCGTGTGGTCATCGTCCTCCCTTGCGCCATGTCCACAGCTTAGCTACAAAGAGTAAGTTACAACTTGTAGCTTAGCGGAGAGGGATTTCACCATGGAGCAATCGGTACTGATCTTGGGCGGGTCGGGACAGGCGGGGTCGGACACCGCCGCCCTGTTGCGTCAATGGCATCCGACCCTGCCGTTGACCATCGCGGGCCGTGATCTCGGTCGTGCGCAACGGGTCGCCGACGCCGTCGGCATTGCCACGGCGGTGACGATCGATCTGTCACGCCGCGACCTCGGTCTCGCCGACGCCGACTACTCCGCGGTCGTGGCGACCCTGTGGGACCATCGGCTCAACGGCCTGCACTACGCACAGGACCGTGGCCTGCCCTACCTCAGCATCTCCAGCGGCCTGCTCGACATCGGCCCGGAGATCGTCGCGGGCGCGCAAAGGTCCAGTGCGGCACCGGTTCTGGTCGCCAGCCACTTGATGGCGGGCATCATCGTTCTCGCCGCGCTGGATTCCGCGCGCGAGTTCGACCGGGTCGACAGGGTCCGAGTCGGCGTCGCGCTCGATGACACCGACACCGGCGGACCCGCGGGAATCGCCGACCTGGAACGCTGGTCGGCCGTCACGACGGCAGGTCTCGTGCGCCGCGACGGCGTCTTCACCTGGCTCGCCGAGGCCGACGCGCAAGCCGACGTCCGCACCGTCGACGGCACCGCCCTGCCCGGCCAGAGCATCCCGGTTCTCGACGTGCCCAGCCTGGCCCTCGCTACCGGCGCACCGAACGTCCGGGTCGACTTCGCGGTCGGTGCCACCCCGAGCAGGCGGCGCGGTGAACCTGCCTCCGTCGAGGTTCGGATCGATCTCGCCGGAACCGGCCGGAACGGCGCACCGCTCAACAGAACACAGCACCTCGTCCATCAGGACGGTCAGCGACCGCTGACCGCAGTGGGGATCGCACTCGGCGTCGAACGGCTGCTCGGCCTGCGCGGCGACCGTCCCGCACCGGGCATCCACACCCCGGAGGCATTGATCGACCCCACCTACGCCGTCGAGCGGCTGAGCGAGATCGGTGCCGCGTGGCATCGAGATGGCGACGGCCCCCGGCCATAACCGGGGGCCACCGACTCCTACCGCACCGACCGGAAGAACTCGCGCACATCATCGATCAGTAGCTCGGGCGCTTCCATCGCGGCGAAGTGGCCCCCGCGGTCGTATTCGGTCCATCGGACGAGGTTGTTCTGCTTCTCGGCGATGCCGCGAATCGTGGTGTCACCGGGGAAGACCGCGACCGCTGTGGGGACACCGGAGCTGGGCAGGTCCGCGCCCCACTGCTGGGATTCTTTGTACAGCCGCATCGAGGAGCCCGCGGTCCCGGTGAACCACAAGATCGCTGTTTCGGCGAGCATGGCGTCGCGGTCGAGGGAATCCTCGGGCAGCGCGGCGGCGGGGTCCTTGTAGGTGTTGACGACATCGACGACCCACGCGAGCAGACCTGCTGGTGAATCGGTCAGAGCATGGGCCAGGGTGTGCGGGCGGGTGCTGTGCACACCCGCGTAGGCAGAAGTTTCGTTGCTGCTCCAATCCTGGAGCGCGGCGAGCTTTTCCTGATCCTGCTCGGTGTAGCCCGCACCGTCGTCGTTCCAGGCGGGGATGGTGATCGCGGCGTTGAGGTGCACACCGGCGACCCGCTCGGTATCGACCCGACCCACCTGCGGGGCGATGAACGAGCCCGCGTCGCTACCCTGCACGCCGTAGCGCTGGTAGCCCAATTCGCCCATCAGCCGGGCGATCAGTTCCGCGGATCGCTCGGTGGCCGCCTGGCCGGGCTGGTGGGTGGGTCCGGAGAAGCCGAATCCGGGCAGGGTCGGGATGATGAGGTCGAAGGCGTCGCGCGGGTCGCCGCCGTGCGCGCGGGGGTCGGTCAGCGGTCCGATCGTCGCACCGAAGTCGGTGAACGGCCAGCCGTGCACCAAGACCAGCGGCAATGCGCCGGATTCGGGTGAGCGCACGTGGGTGAAGTGCAGGCGCTGCCCATCGATCTGGGTGACGAACTGCGGGTGGGCGTTGCGTGCGGTTTCCGCGGCACGCCAGTCGAACCCGGTCCGCCAGTAGTCGGCGAGCTCGCGCAGATAGGCGGTGGGCAGGCCGTAGGTCCAGCCGGTGCCGGGCAGGTCGTCGACCCAGCGGGTGCGGGCGAGCCGCTCACGCAGGTCGTCGAGGTCGGATTGCGGGATGTCGATCCGGAAGCTGTCGATGTCGCTCATACCGACAACGCTAGGCAGCACTTAGGTCAGTACTGTTCCTAAGTTCGCGGCATGATGGAGAGATGTCCGAAACATCCGCTCGGCTGCTCCGGCTGCTGTCGCTGTTGCAGACCCGCCGCGCGTGGTCGGGTGCCGAACTCGCGACCAAGCTCGATGTCACCGCGCGCACCGTGCGCCGCGACGTGGAACGGTTGCGCGGATTGGGCTATCCGGTGCAGGCATGGCAGGGCAGCGCGGGGTATCGGCTGGGAGCGGGTGCGTCGATGCCGCCGCTGCTGCTCGACGACGAGGAGGCCGTGGCCGTCGCGGTCGGCTTGCGCACCACCTCGGGCGGCACGGTCACCGGTATCGAGGACGCCTCGCTACGCGCGCTCGCGAAGCTGGAACAGGTGCTCCCCTCGCGACTGCGGCACCGGCTCACCACCTTGCAGCAATCGATGGTGCGGGTCGCCGCCGAAGCACCGCGGGTGGCACCGGAGACGCTGCTGACGATCGCGCAGGCGTGTCGATGCCACGAGCGTCTGCGCTTCGACTACACCGATCACGCCGGTCGGACGTCTCGCCGCGATGTCGAACCCGATTCGCTGGTCAATGTGAGTAGGCATTGGTATCTGGTCGGGTGGGATGTCGATCGAGCCGATTGGCGGTCGTTCCGCGTCGACCGGCTCGAGCCGCGAGTGCCGACGGGCCCACGGTTCACCCCGCGACCGCTGCCCGACGGTGACGCGGCGACCTATCTGTCCCGCAGGCTCTCGGTCGCGTCGTGGCCGTGGCGCACCGTCGTCACCCTGCACGGGTCGGCCACCGAGGTGGCCGATCGGGTCTGGCCGGGCATGGGCGTCCTCGAAGCGGTCGACGATGTCAGCTGTCTGTTGCATCTGGGCGCCGATTCCCCGGCCGCACTGGCCTGGATGATCACCGCCCTGGACATCGGATTCACGGTCACCGACCCGCCTGAGCTCGTCGCGGCGCTGCGGACGGTGAGCGAACGATGCCGTGACGCGATCGTTGATGCACCCGGTGCCGACTTGCAGCGTGTGCCATTTCCGCGTTGACAGCGTCGCGGAGTCACCTCGACCTTGCTGCGCGGCGGCCGGCGCCCCGACCAGGCGAAGGATTCAGTCGCACAGCGCGTGGGTGAGCATCCCGCCGAGATCGACAGACGACGATGTGCCGGTATAAGCGATGGTAACCGCGAGGTCGGACCCCGTGGCACCGGCGACAGTGGAGAAGCC
This sequence comes from Nocardia sp. NPDC055050, assembly GCF_053608345.1. Classification (NCBI taxonomy): domain Bacteria; kingdom Bacillati; phylum Actinomycetota; class Actinomycetes; order Mycobacteriales; family Nocardiaceae; genus Nocardia; species Nocardia sp. NPDC055050. Next base: position 48,295 of record NZ_JBSGVG010000003.1, on the reverse strand, counting down.
GGGGATGCCGCCGATGTGGCCGACATACTGCGCACCGCACGGCAGCTGGGTGTACCCGAGGCCGAGACCGTAGGACATGCCGTCACCGTTGCCCATGTCGATGCCGTCGAGCATCTGCGCGAGTTGGGGTTGGGGCACGACCCGACCGGCCAGCAGCGCGAGGAAGAACCGATTCACATCGGCGCCGGTGCTCACCAGCGCGCCCGATGCCCACGGCACCGACGGCTCCATCAGGGTCGTGTCGGTGAGTGTCCCACCGACGGTGGTGTAGCCGGTCGGATGCGGTTGACGGAGACCGGTTTCGCCGGTGGCGGGCAGGTAGGTATTCGACAGGCCGAGCGGTGTCAGGATGCGGTCGCGCAGTTCGTCGGTGTAGCGATGCCCGGTCACGGCTTCGATCAGCATGCCCGCGACGATGTAGTTGATGTTGGCGTACTCGAACCGGCCACCGGGCGCGAACTTCGCCGGATGTTCCAGGGCCAGGGCGACCTCCTGAGCCGGGGTGAAGGTGCGGCCGTTCTTCGCCGCTTCGTGTTCGTCGAGCTCCGGGGAGCGGGCCGGCTCGGGCAGGCCGCTTCGATGGCCCAGGATCTGGCGGACGGTGATCGCGCGCCCGTCCACGCCCGCACCGGTGAGCAATCCGGGCAGATACGTGTCGACGGACCTGTCGAGGTCGACGCGGTGTTCGGCCACCAGCTGCAACACGATCGCGGCGGTGAACGACTTGGTGACGCTGCCGACCCGGACGTGTTGGGGACCATCGGTTCCGATCGGGGTCGCCGCGCCCGCGTCTGCCAGTCCGGAACCGATAACGGTGTCGGCCTCGTGCGCGGTCAGCGTGGCGATGGCTCCGACAGCACCGGAGCCGACTAGCGCGTGGAGGTCGCCGCGCACGCTGTCCACACGAGCCGAGGCGAGGGGATCAGCCGTGCTGGTCGTGCAGGCGGACAAGCCCAGCGCGACGGCGAATATCGGCACAGTGAGGGTTCGAAAACGCATGATCGAACGGTAGGAAGCCGAGGCCCGCACACGCATCGGACTGCGGTACTACCCCCGCCTCGGTCTTCGGTAGCGGGGCAGGGCGGTCCGGTTGCCCTGCCCCGCTACCTCATCCGATCAGTTCCGGCGCAACGCCAGCACCGGAATGGTGCGGATGCCCTTCGTCTTCTCCTCGTATCCGGCGAAACCGGGATACCGTCGTGCCTGCTCGGCGTAGAGGCGGTCGCGTTCGTCGCCGGTCACTTCGGTAACGGTGACCGGAAAGGTCTCGGTGCCGACCTCGGCGTCGGCCGCGCCCGCCGAGATGAGGTTGTAGTACCAGTCGGGATTGGTGGGGGCACCGGCTTTGGAAGCGAAGACGTACACGAGCTTCGGGTCGTTCTCGTCGGCCAAGTACATCATCGGCGACACCAGTTGCCGGTCGGTACGCCGCCCTCGGTGATGCACCAGCACCATCGGCGCACCCTCGAACGGCCCACCGACGCGCCCTTCGTTGGCTCGGAACTCGGCGATGATCTTGCTGTTCCAGTCCTGTGATTCGCTCATGCCTGGCATCTTCTCCCCCGGCCCGCTCGTGCGCGAGCAACCACGCTCACGGCTCGTCGAGTACTTCTTGCAGGCGGGCGGCGAAGGTGACGGCATCGTTGACGAATCCGATGTGGTCGCCGGGGAACAGGACCGGGTCGACGCCCAGCGCCGATGCCAGTTCCCGCGAGGTGCGATCGCAGAACTGACTGGTGGACTCGGCACCGATCCCGACGATCACCCGGGTCGGGATCGAACGCAGCAACGGCGGGTCCGGTACCCAGGAGGTGGTCGGGCGCAGTTCATGGGCGAACCAGAAACGTTCGCTGGCGACCTGTCGGGGATCGCGGTCGCCGCCGAAGATCTCTACGAGCATCGGTTCCGGGATGGCAATAGCGGCTTGGGCGAAGAACTTTCGCCAGGCGCCGATCACATCGCCGGTGGCGTAGGTGGCGACGATGTCCTCGGTGAGTGAGCGCTGAGCTTCGGCGTCGGGGAGCAGTTCACGCAGCGGCGCCTCATGGGCCACGACAGTGGTGACCAGGTCGGGGTTGGTCTGGGCCAGGGCCAACGCGGTGACCGCGCCACCGCTGGATCCGAACACCACGGCCGGGCCCGCGCCGAGATGGGTGATGAGCTGGGCGAGGTCCCCGGCGCGGGCGAGCACCGTCGAATCCTGATTCGGGTCGTCGAGGGGGCTGCCGAAATGCCCGCGCGGATCGGTGGTGAGCACGGTGTTGGTGGTGGCGAGTTGTTCGGCGGCCGCGGCGAACGAGGCGGCGTTCATCGGGGCACCGACGAGGACGAGCAGCGGTCCCGCACCACGGACCTCGTAGTACAGGCAGGCGTCCGGCACCACGAGGGTGCCGGTGGTGACGGCGGAACTGGCGGTCATGAGGCTCTCCCGGATCTCGGCTACAGGTAGCACTCATACAGACGGTGCGCGCCGGAAGAACTCATCGCTCGCCACGAAAATACTTTTCAGACAATCTCTTCCGCAGGTCAGGCGAATTTTTGCGGTGACCCTGGGGTGCCGACGTGCGGGCTCAGCGAGCACATGGCCAGCGCGTGGAGTGTACAGACGTGCACTGAATGCTCTAGAGCCCTGCTCGTCGAAGGACGGCAAGTGCGCGAACGCGACGGAGAGAGCCAGCCTTGGCGCGCCCGACGAGGTGATGCGTCAGGGGCGCTCGGTGGGCAGTTCGCCGTACAGCTGCCGCGCCCGAGCAGTCAGCAGCGGCAGCACAACGGTGCGCCAGGTCGGCAGGTCCACAGCTTCGGATCGCCCTTCGACCAGCACGGACGCCTCGGACAACGCGTCGGCATCGTCGACGTCGACCCCGGTCACCTGGACGATCTCACGCCGCAGCAGCGTCACGAACTCCGTCGCGGTCTCCGGCGGGACCTGCGCGCAGACCTTGTCCCGCACCGCATTCCAAGCCACCGGGTCCGCGGGCGACCCCCAGTGGCGCGGTCGCCGATCGAAAAGGCGGGCTATCTCGGAAGAATCTGGCACCCGCCGAATCCTACCGAGACCCGCTCGCCGCCGCCGCGGCGACTTCCCGCGAACGCCGCAGCGGCATGGAGGAATCCGCACGGGGGCGCACTCAACGGCGGCGGCGGAGCTCGTCAGCGCTGGCCCGCAGCGTTCCGGCGACCAGTTCACGTCCCTCGTGCGCCAGATCGACCACCTCGCGCGCGCTCTTGCGGCCCGCGTCGCCCAAGATGGCGGCGAGCGCGGTCCCGGTGCGGCGTGCCGCGATGGACAGCTCGTGGATCAGTTCTCGGCCGGGTTCGAATTTGTCCATCTCGGTGGAACTCCATTCGCAGTGCGGGCCAGCTCGGATGCCTGGCAACACATCAGTGTACAGTCGTGCGCCGAACTCGTGTCAACCCCCGAATCCGGCACTACAGTCCGCCCGTCACCTGAACCCGAATCGGTGCGACGCCGCATGTCCTGAACGCGTCCTCCTGGCCACAGGAACACCGGTGCCGCGCAGCCAGGGAGCTGCGCGGCAACCGGGGAGGCGACTTCAGTTGTAGGAGTTGGCAACCCCGTCGAGCAGGTGCTCGAGGGTCTCGTAGGCCGGCACGTCGACGACGTCGATCAGATCGGCGGCCACCGGCACCGAACGTTCGGCGGCAACCGAGGTGAACTGGGCGGTGTCGCCGGTGCGGAAGCCGTGTTCGGCGGCCAGGCGACGCAATTCGGCGTTGTCGGTGAGCAGTTTGCCGATCTTGTCGCCGGTGGCGTCGAGCGGGACGAGGGTGTGGCTCGACAGGACCGTCGGGGTCGGATAGGTCAGCACCATGTCCGGCTTGATCCGGCCCTTGCCCGCGGCTTCGACGAACTGCGCCTCGTAGATGCAGACCAGCGGGGTCGGGCCCATGCCGTTGGTGAGGTACTGGTTGAACGGTCCGTCGCTGCTGTTGTCGGTGTAACCCTGGGCGAGGAACAGTTTCGACAGTGCCGGCAACACGTGCTGTTCGGCGGTGGCGCCGCGCACGATGGTGTGGTCGTTGGCGACATAGCTGGCGATCGAGAGGTACATGGCCGCGGAGTTCGAGCTGCGCGGGTCGGTCGTCGAGACCAGGATGTTCTTGGCGACCGGGTAGGTGGTGTTGTCGGGCAGGTCGTCCCACTGCACGCCGGTCCCGGCCAGCTCCAGGTACTTGCCCATGTCGAACGTCGCGACCGGGCCGGGCTTGATCACTCCGGCCGCTGTGAGCAGGTCCGCGATCGGCCGGTAGGTGGCGATGGCGATCGGTGACGAGAACGGCGTGTACTTGGTGGTGATGTTGCGCTGGCGCTGGATTCGCTCGGCGGCCGGAATGCTCGACGGGAACGCGAAATCGAACGCACCGAGGTCGACGGTGGTCGCGATCTGGCGCGAACCGGCCGGTTCGACCTCGACCCGCAGGCCGTTGTCGGCGAGCACCTTCGCCACGCGCTCGTCGGCGAAGAACGACATCTTCTCCGACCCCACCACCCCGCGCACCACCGTCACGGCGGCGACAGGAGCGGCGGCCGGCGCATCGGCACCGCCGGGCAGGAGCACGACTCCGGCGACGACACCGGCCACGACCACGGCCGCGCCGATCGACAACGGCACCACCGCACGCCTGCTCACCGCCCGCTTCGGCGGTTCCTCGGTGGTGTTCGACTCGCGCGCGATCAGTTCCGCGGCGCGCACGCCGGCCGCGGGGGCAGGAACCCGTACCGTCGGGTCGGGATCGGCGAGTTCGCGGCGCACGATCCGCTCGACCAGGATCGGCACGAACTCCCGGATCGGTTTACCACTGAATCGGTGGTGCGCGGCGCCGACCGCCGACGTCACCTGGTCGACGGGGACGTTCTCGGACAGGTCTTCGACCAAACTCTCGGTCATGCGCCGCATAGCCAGCTCTTCACGCTGGACGGCATCGGCAGCTACGCCGGGGACTACGCGCGACACCACATTCTCCTGGGCTCACATTCGGGCTGCGGACGCGGCGCGCCGAACAGGGCCCTCCCCGTGCGCACGCCGCGGGCCACGCTACCGTCGCGCAGCACAGATACCCCAGCCGTGAGCGAGGGTGCACGCAGAGTTCAGCGCTCGCTCGACTGCCCGCAATGTCACGTTGTCCGTGAGTTCGCGTAAACCTCGAATCTTGAAGTCGCAGTGTGTGATTCGCTACTGCAGCTCGGTAGCGGCCCGAACCGGCGGCGGCTGCTCCTCGGTCGCGGACCCGCGCGCTGCCTGCATCGCCGCCCGCCCGAGCCCACCGGCGAGCAGTTCCATCACGGCGATCACGACCAGCCCGGCACCGGCCATCGTGGCCAGCCCGGTGACCGTCTGGAAGGTGATCGCGATGATGGCGATGCCGATCGCGGTGGTGGCGAGCCCGCACAGTTCGTGCGCCCAGCCGTCCTCGACGCTGTCGTCCCACGCGGCGACCAGCGCGTGCACCACACCGCGCACCGACCAGCCGATGCCGATCCACAGGGCCAGCAGTTCGATATTGCCGCCCTGGAAGGCCAGGCCCGCCAAGATCCCCGTCAGTGCGACGCTGACCAGTACCAGCACCCGCAGCGGGAACGCGATCCGTGCCATGAACGCCAGATACACCTGCACCACGGTGCTCAGGATCAGCGAGACCCCGAACAGCGTCGCCAGCGTGGATTCGTCGCGCCCGGGCCACAGCAGCAGCGCCACACCGAGCAGGAACGAACATCCGCCGGCGACGAGCATCGCGGTGCGGGTCCGATCCGCGCTGCCGGTCATGTCAGCCGCTCCAGCAGGTAGGGCGCAGTCCGGCTGACCGCACTGTCCGCCACCTGTTTCGGTGTCCCCTGCGCCACGATCCGGCCTCCCTGCCCGCCGCCGCCCGGTCCCATGTCGATCACGTGGTCGGCCCCGGCGACAACGGTCATGTCGTGTTCGACCACCACCACACTGGCGCCGCTGTCGACGAGCGAATTCAGTTGTGTCATCAGGATATCGGTGTCGGCCGGATGCAGCCCGGTAGTCGGTTCGTCGAGCAGGTAGACCGTGCCCGCGCGCCGTGCCCGCTGCAATTCGGTGGCCAGTTTCACCCGTTGGGCCTCACCGCCGGACAGTTCGGTGGCGGGTTGGCCCAGCCGCAGGTAGCCGAGGCCGACATCGCGCAGCGTGCGCAGGGCACGCGCGACGACGTCGACGTCGTCGAGGAAGTCGGCGGCCTGGTCGACGGTCAGATCGAGCACCTCGGCGATGGTTTTGTCGCGGTAGGTGATGTCGAGGGTTTCGGGGTTGTAGCGCGCACCGTGGCAGGCCGGGCACGGACTGTAGGTGCTGGGCAGGAACAGCAGCTCCACGGTGATGTATCCCTCGCCCTGGCAGGTCGGGCAACGGCCTTCGGCGACATTGAACGAGAACCGGCCGACGCCGTATCCGCGGGCTTTGGCGGCGTCGGTCGCGGCGAAGAGTTTGCGGACCGTGTCGAACAGGCCGGTGTAGGTGGCCAGGTTCGACCGTGGGGTGCGCCCGATCGGCGCCTGATCGACTTCGACGACTCGCACGATGTCCGGGTCGGCGGCGGCGGTCGTCGACACAGCGTGCAGCAGAGTGGATTTGCCCGAACCGGAGACGCCGGTGATCGCGGTGAACACGCCGAGGGGGATGTCGGCGTCGAGGTCGTGCAGGTTGTGGCTGGTGACGGCGCGTAATCGGAGCTCGCCGGTCGGGGTGCGGGCCGCGCGCGGTGCGCGGACGATCTCGTCGAACAGGTAGGGCCGGGTGACCGAGTCGGCCACCTGCCGCAACCCCTCGACTTCACCGGCGTAGAGCACCGTGCCGCCGTTCACACCGGCGCCGGGACCGATGTCGATGAGCCAGTCGGCGTGGCGGACGACGTCGAGATCGTGTTCGACCAGGAACACGCTGTTGCCCGAGCGCTTGAGCCGGTCCAGCACCGTCGTCAGTGCCGCGGTGTCGGCCGGGTGCAGTCCCGCCGAGGGTTCGTCGAGAATGTAGACGACGCCGAACAGGCCCGACCGCAACTGCCCGGCCAACCGTAATCGTTGCAGCTCACCGCCGGACAGCGTCGGGCTCTCCCGGTCGACGCTCAGATAGCCGAGCCCGAGCTCGATGAGCACATCGATGCGGGAGGTGAGGTCCTGGGTGAGTACCGCCACAGCTTCCGTGCCGGAGGTGTAGGGGCGCAGCACCTCGACGAGTTCGCTGAGCGGCAGGTCGGCGAGCTCGGTGATGTTGTACCCGGCGAAGGTCACCGCGAGCGCTTCGGGTTTGAGTCGTCGACCCGCACACAGTCCGCAGACGGCGGTGTGCAGGTATTCGGCCGCGCGGGCCCTGGTCGCCGCGCTCTTGGATTCGGCGTGCGAGCGCAACAGCAACTGCTTGGCGCCGGTGTAGGTGCCCTGATAGGGGCGGTGGATGCGGTGCGGTTCGCGCACCGGTTCCACTGTGACCACCGGCTTCTCCTCGGTGAACAGGATCCATTCGCGGGCGGCGGGTGAGAGTTCACGCCACGGGCGGTCGATGTCGTAGCCCAGCGCGCCGAGTACGTCGCGCAGATTCTTGCCCTGCCAGGCACCGGGCCACGAGGCGATCGCGCCCTCGCGGATGCTCAGCGACGGGTCCGGGACCATCGACGCCTCGGTGGCCTCGTGGACGACGCCCTGTCCGTGGCAGCGCGGGCAGGCGCCTTCGACGGTGTTCGGGGAGAACGCGTCGGAGTAGAGACGGTTGGTGCCCTCCGGGTAGTGCCCGGGGCCCGTCCTGGCCGGGGTGTCGGGATAGTCGCCTTCGCGGGACATGAGCATGCGCAGCGTGTTCGAGATCGCGGTGACGGTGCCGACCGTCGAGCGTGACGACGGCGAGGACCGGCGCTGGGCCAGGGCCACCGTCGGCGGCAGGCCGGTGACGGTGTCGACATCGGGCGCTTCCACCTGGTTCAGCAACCGGCGGGCATACGGTGCCACCGACTCCAGGTAGCGGCGTTGCGATTCCGCGTAGAGCGTGCCGAACGCCAACGAAGACTTGCCGGAACCCGACACTCCCGTGAAGGCGACCAGGGCATTTCGTGGCATGTCCGCGTCGACATCACGCAGGTTGTGGACCCGGGCGCCACGCACCCGAACCGAAGAATCGACCTCGTGCGAATCCACAGCTACCCACCGTACTCCCGGGGGAGCAACCTTCGGGGCGAACGCGCCCGGTGCCGAGATATTAGAAGAACCACCCCAATTGCGGGGCACGGTCGGTGGTGAAGGCTTCGTCGAACGCACGCAATGCCTTCGGATCCTCGACGGCGATCCGGTGCGCGGCGGCGAACATGTTCGCGCGATGGGCACCGAAGTAGAGGGCGCCGAGAATATTGATATCGAAGCCGAGAGTCGCTGTCCGGGTGGTCGGCTCGCACTCGGCGACGCCGTCGCGGATCCGCAGGGCGAAATTCCCGCCGGCGTCGCGGAACGGATCGCGCACCGCCACGACGGTATCGAGGTCGGCGCGGTAGGCGCGGGCGGTCAAAGCGGCGGGGACATCCATGACCCGCGCCCACAGTGCGTCACCACGGTGGGTCATCTGCACGGTGCGCGGGTCGGTGAGCATGTAGGCGAGCGGATCGTCGTCGGCGATCTCGGCTTCCACGGTGTCGACGAGGTCCATACCGAGCAGCACCCGCCACAGCGCGGCGTGCGCGTCCGGGGTGACCGCACGCAATTCCCACACCGAGGCGATGTCACGGTTCTCGCGCCGCGAGCGCCGATACAGGGCATAGCCGTCGGCGTGCAGCAGGACGAACAGCGTCGTCGCACCGTGGCGGTGGCGTTCTATGTCGGCGAAGAACAGGTCCCACTTGGCATCCGGCCGAACCTGTGCCCCCGCCGTCACCTGCTGCCAGCGCTCGTAGATCTCGCGGATCCGCGGGGCGGCATCGTGCAGTGTCTCCAAGGTGACGCCACCGGGATCCGGTGTGGTGGAACGGAATTCGGCACGCCGCGGATCGATGGAGATCGCGGTGTCGAGGACGGCCACCTCGTAGCCGAACCGCCCGTAGATCGTGCCCTCGCTGGCGGTGAAGATCGTCAACGGCAACCCGTCGGCCTCGGTCCGAGCATGCTGGGCCCGGTACAACTCGCGCAGGATCCCCCGCCGCCGGTGCGTCGGCGCCACCGCGACCCCCGACACCCCACACGCGCGCACCGTCCGCTCCCCCGGCACCGTGATCGTCATCGTCCGATCCACCGTGTGCCCGACGATCCGGTCGCCCTCCACCGCGACCAGTGACCGTTCGACCGGAAAGACCGCTCCCCGGTATTCGTTCTCATCACTCCCGTACCGCATCCCGAACCCGGCCTCCTGCAACCCCGCGATCGCCGCGGAGTCCGCGGGAGTCGCCGTCCGAACGCACACGCTCTTCGCCGATGCCATGCTCGTACCCTGCCACGCCACCCCACCCCGGCACATCCGGTTTTCTCCCCGGCAGAGCACGTGTCGGTCCGTCCCGCACGGGCAGCGCTATGCCCAGTCGGTCACCACGCTGATCAACTCGACAACCGGGCCCAGCGCCGAGGGTGCGGCGACCGAACCGGCTCCGCCGACCCACAACGACACCGGCACCCGATGGAATCGCACGGCAGCGGACCCCCAGGGCACATCGGTGTGCGCGACGCCGTCCACAGCCAGGCCGAGGTTGCCGTCGGCCGACCCGGCCGGTGTCACAACGACCGTCGGGTCGGTCGTGTCGCTCAGACTCTGAGCCTGAGCGGTCGCGCGGCCGGTCAGCAGATCGATGACGGCGGCGATCGCGACCGGATCGCGGGTCGCGTCGTAGATCCAGCGCCGGCCGAGCACCCCGTGCTCGGCAGTGCCGATCAGCGCCGAGTCGCCGCCGTGCAGCGGTGCCCCGCGATAGGTCATCGGCACCTGATACAGCACCTGGTCGGCACCGGACCCGTCGACGAACAGCACGAATTCGATCCCGACCTCTCCGGCCGGGTCGTCGAGGCGGAAGCCACCGACTCTATCCAGGCACGGGGTCGTGCCCAGGTACCACTGCCGACTGGGCAACCACGCCGCGACGAGATCGCGCTTGGACGGGGTGACGGTGGTCTGATGGATCACTGCCATCGGGGGCCTCAGCCTTTCGCGGTCATGGCGCGCACGTCGGGCAGGGTGCCGATGCGCTGGGTGGTCGGACGGCCGGGGGCGGCGGTTTGGGGCGAGCCGGTGGTGCGGAGCAGGGTCCGGATCTGGTCGGGGGTCGCGCGGCCGGGGCCGGTGGTACGAATGCCCTGGTAGGCGGCGATGGCGCCGACGACGATCGGAGACGCGCTGGAGGTGCCGCTGAATTCGTCGGTGTACCAGAGGTCTTCGTCGGGACCGCCTTGCAGGTCGCCGTAGCCGGTGGTGGTGACTTCGCGGCCCCAGCCCTGGGTGTCGAGGCGGGCGCCGTGGTTGGAGAAGTCGAGGCGCGAGCGGGCGGGCCCGTGGTCGCGGCCGTGCAGGCCCGGCGGTGGGGCGCCCGCGCCGACCAGGATGGCACCGGAATCGGCGGGGCCCGCGCGAAACGGGTTGTGCCAGGTGGCGGGGAAGTCGCCGGGGCGGGTGTCGTAGACGGCGTCATCGAGGTTCTCACCGCCGTTGCCTGCCGCTTCCACGACGACGATGCCCCGGCTCACCGCGTAGCGGATGGCGGCGAGGTCGTCGGGCCACCATTCCACCGCGATGTAGCCGCGCTGATCGGGGGTGGCCTGGTAGTCGAATCGTGGTCCGGGGCGGTGCAGTTCGATGAGCACGATGTCGCCGGGATGCAGGGCGTCGGCCGCGGAGCGGATCGCGGCGGCCGAGCCGATGCCGAAAATCGAGATGGCCCTGATGTGGGCGTCGGGTGCGATTCCGGTGACGCCGAATTCGTTGAGGTCGCCACTGATCTCGCCGGCGACGGCGGTGCCGTGGTTGCGCCATCCCAGATCGGCGGAGGCGGTACCGCCGATGACTCCGCCCTGGTTCTGTCGCAGATCTTCGTGGGTGAACCGCCACGCACCCTCGACGTCGATCACCCGCACGCCGGTGCCGAGTCCGCCGGGCCTGCCATGGGCCCACACCGCGTCGATGCCGTGCGGTGCGGCGTCGAGATAGGCCTGTCTGACCCGGAAATCGGGTGTCACAGCGGGCGCTCGCGGTGCGACGATGTTCTCCGCGAGGGGTGCCAGCGGCGGTTCGGCCGCCGGCTTGACGTAGGCGGCGGCGACGGTGTCGTCCTCGCGCAGCCGGTGCGCGAGCTCTCCGAGGTCGCCCAGTTCACCGTGCACCGAGTAGTAGCTGAGGTACTCCCCCGCGACCGGCGCCTGCGGGGTGTCGGCAAGGCGGGCCGCGAGCCGGTTGTCCGGGCCGAAGATCGGTACCAAACGCGCGGTGGCCGGCAGGAGCTCGTCGACCCTGGTGCGCACGGACCGGTTCTCACGCAGCGCGATCGGCGTGATCTCCGGGCCGGTCGGCGTGGTGACGACGATCAGTTCGCCCGGCGGGACCGAGGGTGCGGGCACCCCGGGTCGGCGCTGCCTGCTGGATCGGGTGGAGGCCATGGCTACCAGTCAACCGTGCCCCGCGCCCGCCCGCTACCGTTCTGCCACACCGGCTTTGGCGACACGCCGCTACCACACCGCGGCGACGGCCCCGATCACGGCGATCGCCCCGACATACCCCAGCACCAGCCGGGTATCGCGCAACCAGCATCGACTGCGTTTCAACCCCGCCCGCCACGCCCGCCAGTATCCGGCGAACGCGAGCGCACCGAACCCGACCACCGCCCACGGCCCCACCAACCACGTCAGCAACGCCACCGTCGCGACCACACACAAGGTCAACGGGTCGTGCGGTTGCTGCCCGCGCATCGCCTCCTCGTAGTAGACCCCGCGTTCGCTCACCGCACCTCCACCGGCAACAACGCCCGCCCCGCCGGTGCCGCCGCCGACAACCGCTGCCGCGACAATGCTGGCCAGGCCTGCACCGCGCAGAACGGCGCGCACTGATCGGCATCGGCACGGGTCCCCACGTGCACGCAGCACTGGGTGAGCCGTTCCTCGATCATCGTCGAGATATCCATGAACGGTTTCACCGTGATCCGCACAACGCGTTCCCCGAGCAGTGTGCGCAACCGTTGACGCCGCCCCGGCAACGCCGACGACGCCAGCGTGAGCAGCGTCGACATCCCCAGATCGCAGTTCTCGCAGATGTTGCGCCACACCCGCCCGATCTCCGGATGCGACAGCGACGATTGCTCCGAGAGCAATCCCAGCAACGATTCCTGGACCGCTACCCGCAGTTCGGCGGGCAGCGCCGAGTCCGCGATCCGGTTGGACACCAGTCCCAGCTGCTGCTTCAGTCTGTCGTGTCCGATCAGCGAGACCAGCGACCGCCATTCACCCGCGTCGTCACGCAGCAGGTAGCCCACGGAGCAGCAGTGTGGATGCGAGCACGGCAGTGCGGTGAGGTCACGCCAGGTCACCAATCCGTCGGTCTGGGGGCCGAGCCGGGCCAGCACACCGGTGTGGGTGAGCCGGTCCATCGGGTCGATCGTTCCCGAACGCCCGGACCCGAATTGCGGTTGGATCGAGACCCCGCCGACGAACGGTGTGTCCATCGCGGTGCGCAGGACCGCGCCGATCTCGTCGTCGTTCACACCCAGGGCCACGGTCATCACCAAGGTGGTGAAGACGGCGTTCGACGACAGCCGTCGCAGTGCCTGCTGTTTGCGGACACGCAGGTCACCGCCACGGTGATGGCGGGAGGCCTGCGCGGTTTCCCCGTCGTATTGCAGATACACCTCGACCCGGTCGCGATGGGCACGCAGCAGCGCCAGCAGTTCGTCGTCGCCGGCGATGCGCAGACCGTTGGTGTTGAGCAGGATCCGGGTGATCGGCCGTGCGGTCAATTCGGTCAGCAGCCGCGCCAACTGTGGATGCAGAGTCGGTTCGCCGCCGCTGAGCATCAGTACGTCCAAGCGCCCGTTCTCGCGGGCAAGGCGCTGATCGACATTGGCCAGCACGTCCTCGACCGACACCACCCCGCGCAGTTCGGGCGAGGAGTCGGCGAAACAGGTGGGGCAGCGCAGGTTACAGCTGTCGATGATGTCTTCGAGCAAGATGCAGGTGTGCTGGGTCTGCATCTCGGGCAGCCCCCGCAGATACGCCGAGGGCACCGGGTCGAAATTGCCCACGGTGTCGGGCAGGTGCGCTTTGGTCGGAGCGGTCCATTCTTCGAGGTAGGCCAGGATTTCGGGGTCCTCGTCGTAGAGGGTGCGCACCATGCCGTGGGTTCGACACCCTCGTTCGAGAAAGACCTTCCCGTCGCGTTCGGCGAGCCACCCCGACAGTCTCGCGACGTCGGGCAGCGCGGTGTCGGGGTGTTCGTCGTGGCAGCGGGGACAGAACGCGGTCACGTAGCGCAGGATCCGATCGCCCCGCAACGGCATCCCGGTCATCGCGCCATCCCGAACATGCCCGTGTACAGCTCCGGGTTGATGGCCGTGCACAAACCCGCCGTGCACACCGTGACCAGCGACCACCCGATCATCAGCCCCATCCCGAACCCTTTGGGCGCGGGCCGTTTGCGCCGGATCAACAGCCAGCCACCCCCGAATGCCGCTGCCGCGCTGACCACCGCGGTCAGCCCGAACAGCGCTTTGGTCGCGGCGTCGTCATCGAGAGAGGCGACGACCATGAACACGAAGAATCCCGCCATCGCGTTCGCCACGATGAACGCCATCGCCCCCGCCAACGCCGCGACCTGACCGCCCTGGCCCGGCGGTTTCCCGCCTTGCTGCGGCGGTGGGGGCGGCATGTTCGGTGGTGGGCCAGGAGGAAAGTTCATGCCACGACCTTTCGTCGAAGTACACCGTCGTAGTTCCCGCGCCGGCGGCCGATGCTCCAGCGCACCGCGACCAGGACCAGTCCCGGCAGCAGGAACCATTGCGGGCGCGTCAGATCCAGCCATACCGTGTCGTTGGCGCGGGTGAACTCGACCAGGAACCGGAAGATCGCGTACGCCCCGACGTAGAGGGTGAACAGCTCACCCGGCGTGCTGATCCGGTCTCGCAACCACCACAGTGCGCCGAAAGCGGCCAACTGGAACACGATTTCGTAGAGAAAGCTCGGATGCATCGCGACACCGGCCACGCATCCCGGGCACTGCGGCACCGTCGCGGGAGCGTGGATCGCCCATGGCAGGTTCGTCGGCCGTCCCGGTGCCTCGGTGAGCAAGCAGCCGACGCGCCCCATCGCCATGCCCAGCGCCACCGCGGGTGCGAACAGGTCACCGGTCCGTTCCCGATATCCGATGATCTTTTTCGCGATCAACACGCCCACATATGCGCCGAACAATCCGCCGAGCACGCTGCGCGCACCGAACATCCAGCTCTCGTACGGATCGAGGGTCTCGACCAGACTCGACAACCGCATGCCGATCGCCCCGCCGACCAGTGCCCCGGTGACCGCGACCAGGGACTCTTCGCGCAGCGCGTCGCGGCGCCTGCACTCGGACACGAACACCACCGCGGCCACGGCGACACCGAGCGCGACGAAGAACCCGTGCGTCGGGATCCCCCACATCAGCTGCGCCACCATGGCGAAAGGTTAGCGGGCCCACGGGCGGGCACGCGTGAGTGAAACTACTCCCGAATTCGGGTACTACCCTGTTCGTTGGTGAACGCCGGTGCAGGAGTGAGTGTTTCGTTTAGAATGATGCACGGTGAGATCCTCACCCCCGGTGCCGCTCCTCGGGTACCAGCGTCAATCATCGCGATAGTTCCACCATCTCGGAATTCCATCGGATACGCAGCCATACAGGGGGTCAATCATGTCTACAGCTGTCGATTTCGCGGCCAGGCTCATCGAACCGCGGGCGATCGTCGCGGCGGGCCATTCAGCGGTTCTCGCCTACATCTCACCGAGCAGGCCGGGTGCGAACTTCGGTGCCAAACCGATCACCGCCGACTACGCTCGCGCGCTCACCGCCGCCGGGCTCGACATCGTCTCCATCTGGCAGTACGGCAAACCCGGCGACGCGACCCCCTCGGACTGGACTACCGGTTTCGAGGGCGGTCGCCGGATGGCCGAACAGGCGTCGGCCACCCACCTGAGCGTGGGCGCGCCTGAACACGCACCGATCTTCTTCGCCGTCGACGAGGACATCTCGCTGTCGCAGTGGAACAGCACGGCCGTGGAGTTCTTCCGGGGCGTGAACTCGGTACTGGGGACCGCCTGGACCGGGATCTACGGGCATTCGCGAGTGTGTGCGTGGGCGATCGAGGACGGGGTGGTCGGCGCACGCGGGGAATTCAGCTGGGCATGGCAGACGCGGGCCTGGTCGGGTACCGAACGGGAACCACGCGCGGTGCTCTACCAGCGGGTGATCGACACCCCGAGCAACCCCGGACCGATTATCGACGGCACCCGCGTCGACGTCAACGACATCCTCGCCCCCGACTTCGGGCAGTGGGCGCTCGACCGTTCGGTATCGATACCTCAGTTCACCGAGATCGACCGGCTCGGACCCTCGCACTCCCCGCGCGAAGGGGCTCGCATCACCAATTTCCTGTTGCACACCCAAGAGGGCAACGGCACCGCCGAATCCCTTGCCGCCTACCTCAACAACCCCGCCAACGGGGTGTCCTACCACTACACACTGCGCGACGCGGTGGTGGTGCGCGTGGTGCCCGAGGAGCTCGCGTCCTGGTCGGTGCTCTCGGCGAACCCGTTCACGGTGAATCTGTGCTTCGCGGGCAGCCGGATCGCATGGTCGCGGCAACAGTGGCTGGCCATCGACGGCGACCTGCGGATCGCGGCGTTCCTCGCTGTCCGCAGCGCGCACCGGCACGGGTACTCGACCGAGGTGATCGAGCCGGATTACCACGTCGGCGACGGGATCTCCGACCATCAGTACGTCACGAGGGCACTGGGCATCGGCTCGCATACCGATGTGGGCCCGAACTTCCCGTGGGATGTGTTCGCCGCCCACGTCGCCTCGTTCGCCGACGGGACCGGACCGAACGCGATCGATGTCCGTGCCGCCGCGTCCCCGTGGTTGGGCGCGCGGCGCACCGACGGTGAACTCAGCACACCGGACGGGGTGGGACGTTTCGCCGAATTCGAGCACGGCTACGTGTACTGGCATCCGAGCACCGATGCCCACGCCGTCCCCACCGCGGTCATGGACAAGTACGCGGAGTTGGAGTGGGAGACAGGCCCCTTGGGCTATCCGACGGCCGAGCACACCGAACTGCCCGATCGGCGCGGGTCCGGCCCCGGGCTGGCGCAAGCGTTTCAGGGCGGCATGGTCTACCGGCGCGCCGGCCAACCCGCGTACTGGGTGCACGGTGCGATCGGTGCGCGGTGGGCGGCGGCCGGGTACGAGAACGGCGAGCTCGGCTGGCCGGCCTCCGACGAGACCGCCCACGACGACGGGGTCTACCAGGCGTTCGAGTTCGGCCGGATCTACTGGGTGCCCGAACAGATCGTCGCGCTGCGAAATTCCGGCGAACCCGACACTCCGCTGCCCCGGCCCGCGTGAGAGGTCAGGCCAGCAGGATCGCGAGGGTGGTGGCACCGGCGCCCAGTAGCAGTGCCACCACCACCAGGATCGCGATCAGTCGCGTCCGTGAGGTCGGTCCGGTGTAGGTTTCGTCGGCGTTCAGCATGTCGTCGATGTCGATGGCGGCGAACTCACGCGTCGATTCGAGAGGGCCGGGCTGCTCGGTCATGTGCGTGACGCTAGTCCAGGTCACTGCTCGCCGCCCCCGATACCCCCGCTCATGTTTGCGGTAGCGGGGTGCGGGTGGTGGCGAGGAGTTCGTCGAGCTGCGCTTCGGCGCGTTCGGCACGGGCCAGCGTTTGTTTGCGGGCGTCGTCGAGCGCGGCCCACCGTTCGGCGGCTTCGGTGCGCACCTGCTCGAGTGCGGCTGCCGCTTCGTCGCGGCGCTGCTGGGTTTCGGCGGTGGTGGTACGGCGCAGCTCGGCGAGTTCGGTACGGGTGCGGTCGAGTTCACCGCGCGCGGTGTCGAGTTCGGTGCGGGCCCGGCGCCACTCCTCGCGTGCTTCGGCGGCGGCCTCCACGCGTTCGGCGGTGGCTTGTTCGGCGCGTTCGGTGGCACGGTCGGCGTCGGCGGCCCGCTGGATCGCCAGGTCCCGTTCGGCGTTCGCGGCGGCGATCCGGGCCTCGGCGTCGCGGCGCTGGTGCGCGACCTCGGTGTCGGCGCGCTGTTGGGCGCGGGCCACGGTGTCGTCGGCTTCTTGTCGCGCCGCGTCGATGTCGTCGGCTGCTTGTTGGTGTGCCGCACGTACTTGTGCCTCGGCGTCACTGCGTGCGGCGAACACATCTTCGGAGGCTTGTCGGGTGAGCGCGTCGACCGAGGCCACGACTTCGTCCCTGGCCGCGAGCGCTTCCCCCACCGCCTGTTCGGCGTGTTCCGCGGCCGCCACCGCCTCTTCGGCCACTGATTCCGCCAGTGCGCGTGCCTCTTCGGCCTCGCGCCGCGCTTGTTCGGCCGCCACTGTCGCCATCTCCGCCTCGGCGATCCGGCGAGCCGCGTCGGCTTGGACCGCCTGGACCTGCGCCTCGGCCACCGACGGATCCCCGATTGTCTGCAGCTCGGCGACCGCTGCATTCAGCGTGGTCCCCAGCTGCTCGGCCAGTCCCCGGAATTGCCCGAGCAGCTCGTCGGCTCGCAGACGCGCCACCGTCACCGGCCCCTGAGCCGTCACAGTGACGGTAGGGGCCGCACTCTCGGACTCCTGTTGCTGCCGTTGCCTTTCCCGCCACGCCCGCCACCGCGTGTGGTCGGGGTGATCGCAGTACTCGGAGGGACGACCCGGCCCACCGGCGCGGGTAATGGGACGGGCACAGCCCGGATAGTTGCATACGCTCGACACGGGTGAATCGTAGCGTTGGTTTCGTCGATACGTTACGTATTACACGAAACGAAATCCGTGTCGCCCCTTCGCGAGTCAGATCCGGCGATGCCCAGTCTGACCTCCGATAAGTGAACATTATCGGTGGTCAGGATCTGAGATCGTTTCGAATGACCTTGAATGATTTACGTTTCCGTTTGGTCGCAGACAACGAAACGTAATAGCTACGGAACTCATGAAAAACTGTGCTCGCCTGTACGGGCGTACCAATGACCGATTCACTCTGAGCTCACGGCCGATTCAGCGACTGCACGAAACCCGCGCCCCGGAAATCAGATGCTCACCCTTGCCAGTCGACATAGCGTCACCCGATGGTCCGCCGCCCAAGGCAGCACACGGTTTCGAAGCTCAGGACGCCCCTGGGCGGGAGACGACCGCGCCTGTTGATGGCAGCGGTCTCCCCCGTGACTGCCACTATCTTTCGATATGCGCTGGCCGTGCCCGCACTGTGACTGCTCGCGCAGGGAACGTCGTCGGGACGGTCCACTGTCTCGGCGGCCGGTCATGGTCGCGGCGACGGCCGGGGTGCTGTTCGCCGCTGACGGGCTGAGCAGCACAGTGAATGCCGCCGTCCTCATGCTGGTCCCGGTCGGCACGCTGGGGTCGGCGGTGCTCTTCCTCGATGAGAACCCCACGCAGCTTCGACTATTCGGATGCGTCGTGATGCTTGCCGCCGCCTACACCGCGGCGACTCGGGGCGACCACCGTCGATCGCTTGGTTGATCGGAGCCGGTGTCCGGCAGCGGGCTGCTCACCTCCGATCTCGCGTTGCCGGAACGGAGCACTCGGGCCGTCGCCCGCGCTGTGCTCACCGCGCCGATCTCACGGACGAACGCGGGTGGCGCCTTGCTTCACGTCGGTGGCCGAGGAGGTGTGGAGATGCTGCAGATCCGAGCGGCTGATCGTCACGGCCGCGATGACGACGCCGACCGTGACGCCGATCAGGGTGTCCACGATCCGGCTGACGCCGATCTCGGGCGAGAGGTGCACCCCGAGGCCGACCATCAGCAACGCCATCGGCGTGACCGCCAGTGAGGTGAGCGCGTAGCTGCGTGCGGCCATCACTTCGGCGCTCACCTGGAAGACCACGATCACCACTGCGGTCGCCCAGTACCCCAGGCCCGCCGCGATCAGCAGCGCCCCGATGACCGCGCCGCCGACATTGCCGAGCAGTCGCTGGATTCCACGCTGCACGGTCATCGCGTACGAGACACCCTGCATCGCGGCCATCGCACCCATCGACGCCCACAGCGGATGGGTGAGCCCGGCGGCCGCCGCGAACCACCCCGCGCAGGCCGAGGCGAGCGCGATGCGCGCCGCGTTGCCGAGGACCGCGCGTGAGCGCAGTCCGGACAGGCCCGTCGCCAGGAACCCCTCGGGACGCGGCAGCGCGGACGCCCCGACTTCGGCGCCACGGTCGAAAATGATGCTGCGCCGCTTGATCTTGCGCAGTTCTGCCTCGTGCCCGACCACGTCGAGCAGTCGCGTTCGGTCCCCCGCTGTCCAGTCGTCGACCGCGGCCTCCGCCTCGTCGAGCAAGGCGATCAGGTCACGGTGGTGTCTGGCATCCCCGCCCCGAACACCGCTGAGCGCCACCTTCTCTCGAGCGTGCGCGATCGCGACGCGGGCCGGTTCGACGGACCCACCGCGATCGAGAGTGGCGACAGTCGAGAGCGCCCGGGCGACGGCCAGCCGGGCGGGCCCCAGGGGCAGCACCAGCAGTGGCACCGTCTGCGCGAGCAGTCCCACCGCGGCGCCGATCGCCGCGGCCGAGCACACGCGGACGACATCGCCGGGGGCGCTGACATATCCGATCGCCGCGGTGGCCGCGAAGACGAGGATCACCGGGCCGGGACCGGTGATCCGGAATGCCGATACCGACATCGCCGCAACCGCGGCACCGACCGACATCAACGCGACCTCGGCCCACATCGGCACGTGCGCGAGGGCGAGCAGCCCACCTCCTGCGACGAAAGCGACAACCAGCACACCGACGAGCGTCACCTTGGCAGCGACCCGAACCATCGGCTCGTGCCGGGCAAAAGCGGAGGCCAGTGCACCGAGTACCGCGAAGCCGACGTACTGCCGCAGATCGAACAGGCCACAGCCGACGAAGACCAGCGCTGCGGCAACGCCGACGCGCAACGAGGCCGCCACGGTCGCGTCGGCAGGCCGCACTTCGAGCGCGCGCCGCCAGGTGGATGCGGAGACCGAGTGCGCCAACGCGCCACGGGAGTGTCGCAGCCGGGTGGCGGTGGGCGGGTTGTGTAGGTCGGAAGTCGCGGCAGGCACGCTGCCATCCTAAATGTATTTTACTAGTAAAGTATATCTGAAATAGTGTGAGACCGATCGCTAGGATGAGTACATGGCCGACACCTCCCCCGACTTCGTCGACGGCGTTCGAGCCGAATGGGCCGAGACCTATCCCGAGGTGGACACCTCCACGATCGAGGTGATCGGGCGGATCAACCGGATCAGTTCGCTGACGCTGCACCAGCTCGACCGGGCACTCGCGCCGAGGGGCGTCAACCGCGGCGAATTCGACATCCTGTGCGCCCTGGCCCGCACCGGCCGCCCACTGCGCGCCAGCGAGGTGACCGCGAGGACCATGACCAGCGGCGCTTCGACCACCAAGCACGCCGACCGGCTGACCAAGATCGGACTGGTCGAACGGCTGCCGTTCGAGCGCGACGGCCGGGTGGTGCTGCTGCAGCTGACCGCGGCCGGGCGCGATCTCGTCGACACCGAACTGCCCAGCCGCGTAGCACGCGACCATCGGCTGCTGGAGGGACTCGATGAGCAAGAGCGGCAGACGCTCGCGACCCTGCTCCGCCGGGTATCGCGCAACACCGACGCGGCCGCCTGGCCGGCCCCCGGATCCTGAGCCTTCCCGGCGGCCTTGGCCGTCACAGCTGCGCACCGCGTCGGAGGGTGATCACACCGGGACTGCTCGGACCTCAGCCGCTCAGCGCGGCACGCATGGCCTCGGCGGTGGTGGCGGGATCGTAGTCCTCGGCGACCCCGCCGACCAGGATGATGTCGCCCTCGATGTGCCGCGAGCGCAACGGCGCGATCTCCTGGTACGCCGGTGAGTCCCACCAGGCGCGCGCCTGGTCGATCCCCGGGAAGCCGATCATCACGATGCCCCCGCTCCAGCTGCCTTCCTTCACTTCGTGTGGCGTCACGTGCACGAGAAAGCGGCCTCCGTACGGCTCGAAGGTGGCGGGAATGCGCTCGATGTAGTCGGCGATGTCCGCGTGCAGCGGGGCGTCCTGCAATCTGGCGATGGCGTAGGCGGTCATGATTCTCCTCGGCTCCGTTGCGGCTCGATGCTCGAAATCGCGTTGTCGTCACCAAGTTAGGTGGCCGACAGCGATCCGGAATCTGTCGTCTATAGGTACTGAGGAGACAGCCGCCACGGCTCTACTGCGGCGCCTGGAAGCCGCCGATCTTCTGTTCGAGCAGTTCGGCAAGCCGCAGTGGGGTGCGGTCCTCGAACTGCGGGCCGATCAGCTGCACCCCGACCGGTAGGCCCTCGGGTGAGCGTCCCGCCGGGATGGCGGTGGCGGGCAAGCCGGGCATCGTGGCAACACCGGCCCAGACAAGCTGGTCGAGATACGGGTAATCCACACCGTCGATATCGAGCCGGCGGCCCAGCAGGTCGGGGTCGTGATCGTGGGCGAACGCGGGCGTGGGCGTGATCGGGCACACGACGGCATCGAATTCGGTGAACAGTCGCCGCCAGCCGGCGCGGTGGAGTTCGCGACTGTTGTTCGCTTCGAGCCAGTCGCGGTGGCTGAACACCAGCGCGCGTTGGCGCACCGCGACGAGACTGCGATCGTCGACGCTCAGCTGTGCGACTCGGGTCCGTAGTTGCTCGTAGGCGTCGACGGGAAAACGTGCGCCCGCGCCGGCGAACAGCAACTGCATGTAGACCGTCGCGGCTTCGGCGAGATCCGGCAGCAGGGAACTGTGTCGTGCCACGCGGGCGCCACTGTCGACCAGCGCGTCGGCCACCCGGTTCACACCTGCGCGCACCGCGGATCCGGTCGGGATGAGCGGATGCTCGTCGAGGATCAGGACACGGAAGTCGGCGAGTCGCTCATGGCGCGAAGGCGGTAGTGCCAGGTCGTATGCCACACCGTTCGTCAGCGGGTCCGGTCCCGCCATGACGTCGAGGAGCAGGGTGAGGTCGCGAGCCGTACGCGCCATCGGACCGACGACCGCGAGGTCGAGATCGGTCGGCAATGCCGTCGCGGGCGGTGCGACCATGCCGCGGCTCGCGGCCAGCCCGAGTGTCGGCTTGTGTGCGTAGACGCCGCAGAAATGCGCAGGAGTGCGCAGAGAACCGCCGATGTCGGACCCGATGGACAGCGCACCGAATCCGGACGCCAATGCCGCCGCGGACCCGCCGGAGGATCCACCGGGGGTGCGAGCGTGATCCCACGGGTTGTTGGTGGTGCCGTAGATCTCGTTGAAGCTCTGCACGTCCTGCAGTCCCAGCGGCACATTGGTCTTGCCGAGCACCACCGCGCCCGCAGCGGCGAGCCGCGACACCTGCACCGCGTCCGCGGGCGGAGAGTAGTTCGCGAATTGCGGCATGCCCCAGGTCGTGGGAAGCCCGGCGATGTTGTAGGACTCTTTGACCGTCACCGGAATTCCGAGCAGTGCGCTGTCGGCACCGCGGGCGCGTGCCTGGTCGGCACGGTGTGCGGCCTGCCTCGCACGGTCGAAATCACGCACACAGATCGCATTGATCGCCGTGTCGTCACGCTCGATACGGCCGATTGCCTCCTCGGTCAATTCTACCGATGACACCGCACCCGCCCGCAGCGCGGAGACGAGTTGTTCGGCCGATTGAAAGCTCCACTCCATGAATCCGACCGTACCGAGCTGTCGTGGGCTCTCGCTCTCGCTGCGCGCGCCCCTGTCCGCCAGATATGGCCAACGGTTCACCCGCACTGAGGAATTCGCGTCCAGGTTGTGCCGACCACAGAGAATCATCCCAGTTCACAGCACCGACGCCACAGGGCACAGGCGCACGTCGGCCACGAAATACCGCTACGCACAACGCGAGGGATGTCTCACTGCGCATCTCGACGATCGAGGTTTTCGACAGTGGGTGTCCTGGGTAGTTCGTTCAAGGCAGTCGCCCCGCCCACACCGGATGGACCGCGCTGCCGCGGTGCCGACGGTCGTCCGCCGACTGATCGGGCACCGGAATTTCGCCGAATCAACTGCCAGGAGAAAAATGCGTTCTGTCACAGCCGGTGCCGTCGCGGTAGCCGTCGCCGCCACCATCGCCTGCCTCGCCGGGCCGGCCAATGCCGTCGACAACCCCGCGGAGCCCAACGAGATCATCACCATCGACCTCAATCTGCTCGGGTGCTCCATCGGTGCCGGGCTCGGTGGCGAACTCGCCGCCGCGTTCACCGGAGCTACGACGGGCTCGGCCACCGGATCGAGCAGCAGCGTCGACACCGGCTTCGCCTCCCGCCTGCGTGCGGCCGGCTGCTTGCCGTCCTGGAAGTAGCCAGACGAACACCGACGCCGAGTCACCGGGACGCTGTCCTGCTGGTGACTCGGCATCGGTCTCGTACAGGGTCCGCTGGCGGCCGACTCCCGCTTCGGGTACGACTGGAGGCGAGCAGAGGGGGAAGCTGTGCGGGAGTCGAAAAGCGCGACATCAGCGATCGGTCACGGGGCAGGTGGGCGAAGAGTGCGTTCCACCGAGGAATGGCTCGCCTACTTCCAGCAGAATGCGCTCCAGCAGCGTGAGGTTCCGTGGCAATCGAACGGGGTCGGGGCATCTCCCGCCGAGATGGCACCCCTTCGCCGGTCGCTGCAGGCCTGGCAGCTCGGCGAAACATCGGATGGACAGCATCTGGCGGCGTCCGCTGACCGATTTGCCACTGCCACCGACGATCCCGCGTATCGCGAGATCATCGACCTGTTCATCCGTGAGGAGCAACGCCACGGCGCGCTGCTGGGCCGGATCTTGGACGATGCGGGCATCCCACGGCGACACGCTGATTGGGGCGACACACTCTTTCGCAGACTTCGGTACAGCATCACCGACATCGAGGTCTGGACCACCCCCGTGGTCATGGTCGAAGTTCTGGCGATGGTCTATTACAACGCGATCCGTCGGGCTACCGGCTCACCGGTCCTGCGTGCGGTCTGCGCCCAGATCCTCGCCGACGAAGTGCCCCATGTGCGGTTGCAATGTGAGCGACTCGCGGTGCTGCTGCACAACCGCTCCCGCACCCGCTACCGCTGCACCATGCTTGTCCACCGTGTCCTGTTCCTCGCAGTGATGCTCCTGGTGTGGGTCGGTCACCATCGCGCGCTGCGCGCCGGCGGGTACACATGGACGCACTACCGCCGGGCTGCCTACACCACGATGAACCGAGCATGGCGACGCATGGATCCGCAACGCTACGTCTGGACCTGATTCAGCCCAGCAGCTTTTCGATCAGGTCGGCCGCGCGCATCGTCCCGCCTTCGGCGTGTGCGTCGGCGCGCAGCCGAGCGCAGCGGCGAGCGAGGTCCGGGTCTGTGACCATGTCGTGCAGAGCCTGGCGGAGGTTCGCGGCGGTGGCGTCCGCGGTGTCGATGCGGCGCGCAACCCCCAGTTCCACGAGCCGGTCCGCGTTCATGAACTGCTCGGCGCCCTGGGGCACGGCGATCATCGGGACACCCGCCAGCAGTCCCTCGCCGCAGCCGCCCATGCCGGCGTGGGTGACGAAGGCGTCCGCGCGTTCCAGGATCGCCCGCTGGGGAACCCAGGAGTGCACTTCGACATTGGCGGCGATGTCGCCGAGCTCGCTCGGGTCGGTGTGTTTGCCGATCTGCAGAACGACGTGCCAGCCGGGGAGGTCGCCGAAGGCTTGGAGGCACTGGCGGTAGAACTCGGGTCGGCGGGTGTATGCCGAGCCCAGGGAGATCAGCAGGACCTTCTCGGCGTGGGCGGGGCGGTCCCAGCCCGCTGACGGGCGGGTGTCGAAGCAGGGGCCGACGAAAGTCACTGTGCCGGAATCGACTCGGTCGGCGTGCGGTTGCATCGCTCGGGGAATCAGCGCCAGCGCCTGGTCGGGCACGCCGGAGAAGTCGTCGACATCGGTGGTCGCGGCACCGCAGCCGGCGAGCCAGCGTGCGAATTTCGCCTGGTAGGCGTCGGCGCCCGGCAGCTGCCGCAACGGTGCCGCGACTTCGTGTTCGTAGCCCGTCCACGCCACGAAAGTGGGCGAGAGCTGGATCATGCGGCGGTGTTGGGTTTCGGCGAGGGCGCGTCCGGCGTAGGCGCCGATGTCGTAGAGATAGAGGTCCGCGGGGTCGTGGTCGTAGGCCGCGCGTAGCTGAGGCAGCGCGAGCTGGGCATTGTCGAGGAACAGGTTCATCACCGCGACAGGGTCTTCGGGCCAGGTGTTGTCGGCCACCGGCAGCATCGAGGTGCACGCGATCAGCTCCGCGCCGGCTTCGGTGATCAGGTCCGCGACGGCCGGGTCGTTGGCGTAGGTGACGCGATGGCCACGAGCCACCAGCTCACGGATCACTTCCAGGCTCGGCAGGACATGGCTGACGATGGGGATGCCGATCATCGCGATATGGGCTGGACGAGAAAGCATTTCGCTCACTTCGAGGATTCGGCGGCGGCTTCGAGGTCGTCGATGCTGCCGGACATGATCGTCGGCACGTGTGCGGTGATGTGCTCGGCGGGCCAGTCCCACCACGCGACTGCCAGCAGGCGGGCGATGTCGCGGTCGCCGAAGCGGGTTCGGATCAGGCGGGCGGGATTTCCGCCGACGATGCCGTAGTCGGGGACGTCGCCGGTGACGACGGACCCGGTGCTGATGATGGCGCCGTGGCCGATCCGCACGCCGGGCATCACCGTCGCGCCGTTGCCGAACCAGACGTCGTTGCCCACAACGGTGTCACCTCGCCCCGGCAGGCCGGTGAGCAGGTCGAAGTGGTCCGACCAGGAACCGCCCATGGTGGGAAACGGGAAAGTCGACGGGCCGTCCATGCGGTGGTTGGCCCCGTTCATGATGAACCGCGTTCCGGTGCCCAGGGCGCAGAACTTCCCGATGATCAGTTTCTCCGGGCCGTAGTGGTAGAGGACGTTGCGGGTTTCGAAGGCGGTCGGGTCGTCGGGATCGTCGTAGTAGGAGTACTCGCCGACTTCGATGAGCGGTGAGGTGATCAGCGGCTTCAACAGAACGACTCGCGGCTGCTCGGGCATGGGGTGCAGCACGGTCGGGTCGGCGGGAACAGGCGAGTGATCGTGCTGCACAGCGGAACTCCTTCGGCGCGTGGGCTATCCGGTGGAGGCCGAACACCTACGGCTTCCTAATACGACAACTGTCGCACTAAGCTACGACGGTAGTACTTGTCCCGTCAAGCGATCGGATTGCCGACAATGAGATCTGCATCGGATGCTTCCGAACCCCCTTCCCCGGCACGCTCGCGTCCCGGTGGCCGAACCGCCCGCATCCGAACCCAAGTGCTCGACGCCGTCACCGCCGAGCTGGCCGAACACGGCTACGACGCGCTCAGCATGGACGCGGTCGCGGCCCGCGCGAACGTCCACCGCGCCACGGTGTATCGCCGCTGGCACGACGTCGGCGGCCTGCTCGCCGACCTCTTCGACGCGGCGGGCGGCCGGCAATGGCACCCCCGCGACACCGGCTCCCTACGCGGTGACCTCGCCGCACTCAACCACGAGATCCAGGATTCGTTCACCGAGGAGCCCTCGCTCGCGATGGCGCTGATCGCCGCCTCGTTCCGATCCGAGGAAGCCGCCCGAGCACTGCGTCGCCTCTGGGATGACCGCTACACCCAGTCCGAGATCATCGTCGAGCGCGCGATCGGTCGCGGCGAGCTGCCATCCGAGGTCGACGCACGAGCCCTCCTGATCGCCGCGACCGCACCGATCTACCACCACCTGGTCCTGTTACGCACCCCACCCGGTCCTCGTCTGCCCGACCTCGCGGCGACCAGCGCCGCCCTCGCAGCAGACGCGGGCGCATTCACCCGATGACCCCTCCCACCGATTGGGGACGCGGTCACTGCGAGGACGGCGAGGTGGCACGCGAACGGCTACGGGTGCACCAGCTTCGAGACCCCCCGGGTCTATACGAGCGTTCCGTGGCCGACGGTGACGTTGCCGTACAGGTTGCGCGCGAAGACCTGGACGGCCTCTCCGTTCCCCGTCGACTGATCGACGGGTTCCATCCGGTTCTGCACACTGCCGTGCAGGGCGTTGACCTCCAGCCGCGCCGCGCTACCCGGCCGGATGCCGACCTCGAGATCGCCCATCGAGGTCTCCAGTCGCAGCACCCCCCGCGCGGCCTCGTCGACGCGGATGTTGCCCTTGGCGGTCTTCGCGCTGACCGAACCGCTCGGGCG
The DNA here is from genome assembly GCF_053608345.1 of Nocardia sp. NPDC055050. NCBI lineage: Bacteria > Bacillati > Actinomycetota > Actinomycetes > Mycobacteriales > Nocardiaceae > Nocardia > Nocardia sp. NPDC055050. The sequence goes on along the minus strand of NZ_JBSGVG010000003.1, from coordinate 20,910 downwards.
TTCGACCGCGATGTCACCGGCGGACACTTCGAGATCGCACCGGTCGAATTCGCCGACGCTCACCAGTCGACCCATCGCGAGGGTCGCGTCGAGGGCGGAGCCGATCGGCACCTCGACGGTCACCGAGACCGACGGGTTGCCACCGAACGGGGTGAAGGACTTCCATTTCTTCGGAGCCTCGACCGTGAGCTTGCCGTCGGCGAACTCGACCCGAAGCTGTTCGGCGGCACGGACATCAGCCTTGCTGGCGGTATCGACCGGGCGGACCTCGACCACAGTGTCGGCGCGATCGGAGGCGACCACGGTGACGTCACCACAGGGCACATCGACGGCGACGGCGACCGGCTGCGGCGTCTGGAAAGTAGGCATCTGTACTCCTAGGCTACGAAGGTTGTACGTAGATGTATACGTACATTGCGTGCTCTCACTATAAGTAGATGTATACGTATAGCGCAAGCGCGAGTTTTCGCCTGTGCACAGACGATCAGGGAGCGAGCCTCGCGACATCGGGCGCGTAGACCGTCATCCAGTGTGGACGCAGGCGGTAGTAGACCACCTCGTTGTCCCAGTCGAAGGCGTCGCCGCCGTAGAAATCCTGGAAGTACGCCAGCAGTTCCGGCCAGCCCGTGCCGGGTTCGCCGCCCAGCGGGTTGAGGATCTCGACCGTGCCGTGGGTGAACACGCCCAAGTTCTCACCGCGCAAGTGTGCGACGCTGGCAGCGGGCCTGGCCGCGAGGTGGCGCGCCTTCGCGGCAGTGCGCGCCGTGCCGAAGTGCCAGTGTCCGTGCAGGAAATGTCCGTCTACCGCGCTGATCCGAGGTTCACCCTTCGCCGTCACGGTGGACAGCGCGAGGGTGCACATGCCGGTGAGGGTCTGGGTGAGTTCCGCTGCGGTCAGCGTGTTCTCGGCGTCGATGATCGATCGCAAGTGTGATGTGGCGCTGGTGAGCGAGGCGTCGAGAAGCGCCTGAAGTGCTGCGAGATCTTCTGGAGTTTCACGCAAGGCGGTCCCTTATCTGTGGATGGTGCGGCAACGGACGATTCCCATCCTCGACCACAACCTTGACATCTTGTGTCAGGTTTCCGTCCGATCTTCGCCGCCCGACAGGCAGATCGAGGTTGCCCGGCGAGGGCGTGCATCAACGTCTTCGCGTCGGGGAGTCGGTCGAGGTCCAGCTCCTGGCGGCAGTGGCGAGACGACCGTTGGACGGGCGTTGACAGTGAATTTACTATTTTGTAAATTACTCATACGTCAATAGGAGGAGTCGGCTTGCTGTCCGTGTTCTGGGACCACATCAACAACCCTTTGATCTACGCAGTTCCGTTCTTTCTCGTCTTCATCGCCATCGAAGCGCTGAGTCTGCGCCACGCGGACGCCGAGGACACACCGCGGGCCTACTCGCCCATCGACTCGCGCACCAGCATCACGATGGGTTTCGGTGCGATGGGCGCGATGGCACTGTTCAAGCTCGCGACGCTGTTCGTATTCGTGATCCTCTACGCCGAGCTGGCGCCGTGGAAGTTGCCCACCGGCTCCTGGTGGTACTGGCCGCTGTTGCTGGTGGTCGTCGATATCGCCTGGTACTGCAATCACCGGTTCTCTCACCGTGTCCGCATCGGCTGGGCCGCGCATCAGGCACATCACTCGAGTGAGTACTTCAACCTCGGCACCGCCCTGCGACAGAAGTGGAACCCCTGGTCGGAGGCGATCTTCTGGGCGCCGCTACCCCTGCTGGGCTTCGCACCGTGGACGATCTATGTGGCCTTCGCCTTCAACCTGATATACCAGTTCTTCACCCACACCGAGACGATCGACAAGATGTGGCGCCCGCTCGAATTCGTGTTCAACACCCCGTCCCACCATCGCGTCCATCACGGCAGCGACCCCGAATACCTGGACCGCAACTACGGCGGCATCCTGATCATCTGGGACCGCATGTTCGGCACCTTCCAGGCGGAACTGCACACTCCCACCTACGGTCTCACCACCCCGGTCGGCACCTACAACGTGCTGCGCCTGCAGTACCACGAGTACGCCAACATCGTCCGCGACGTTCGCCGTGCGAGCCGGTGGCGTGACCGGCTCGGCTACGTCTTCGCGCCGCCCGGGTGGCAACCGGCTACGCGGAAACCCGTGGTGGGTGTCGCGAAGAAGCAGGCGGCATGAATTCCGTCGACGCCGCAGCCCTCGTTCTCCGGCTCACCCTCGGCACCGTCGTCCTCGCTCACGGCATCAATCACGCCTGGGGTGACGGCAAGCTGACCGGCACGGCGGGTCGGTTGATCATCTGGTCGGCATCGCGATGGACGGCACAGCACCGCTGATGATCTCGGTCGTGCTCGGCGTCGTCTCTGCGACGCTGCTGCTCGGTGTGTTCTGGCGGCCCACACCGCGCGACAGCCGCTGAGCGAGGTCAGCCCTCCTTGATGCTGTTCAGGAAGAACTCTCGGATATCGGCGGCGAGCAGGTCGGGAACCTCCATCGCGGCGAAGTGACCGCCTCGGTCGAATTCCGACCAGTGCCTGATGTCGTAGAGCTGCTCGGCCAGCGGGCGCACCGACTGGGTGATGTCATGGGCGAAGACGGCGACGCCCAGAGGCACCGGGCACGGCGCGCTCGCCCTCGCCGATTCGCGGTGTAGCCGTGCCGAGGATGCCGCGGTGGCGGTGAGCCAGTACAGGGAGATGTCGGTGAGCATCCGGTCGTCGCTGATCGGTGAGCGTGGGTCTGTCCATTGCGCGAAACGTTCGGCGATCCAGGCGAGTTGGCCGACGGGCGAGTCGGTGAGCGCGTAGCCGATGGTCTGCGGGGTGGCAGCCTGGAGTGCCTGGTAGGGCGGTCGATTCGCCATCAGCTGTTTGATCTTGCCAAGTCGTGCTTCGTCGGCGTCGGAGAGTTCGACATCCGGGTTCGGCCGCGTCGGCAGGTAGTTCACATGGACACCGACAACGCTGTCCGGCGCCACCGCTGCGAGCGACTGGGAAATACCCGAGCCGAAGTCGCCACCCTGCGCACCGAAACGCTCGTAGCCGAGCCGCCGCATCAACTCGGCCCACGCGCGCGCCACCCGGACGATGTCCCAGCCGCGCTCGTGGGTCGGCCCGGAGAACCCGTAGCCCGGAATGGACGGGATCACCAGGTGGAAGTCGCGCGACAGTGGTTCGATCACGTCGAGGAATTCCAGGAACGAGCCGGGCCAGCCGTGGGTGAGGATCAGGGCGAGCGCGTCCGGCTTCGGCGAGCGGACATGGACGAAATGGATGTTCTGGCCGTCGATTTCGGTGGTGAAGTGCGCGAGTTCGTTGAGTCTCGCCTCGTGCGCTCGCCAGTCGTAGCCGGTGCGCCAGTATTCGGCGAGTTCCTTCAGCCGCGCCAGCGGGAAGCCATAGTCCCAGCCGGCGTCGGCGAGCTCGTTGGGCCAGCGGGTGCGGGCGAGGCGGTCGTTGAGGTCGTCGATATCAGCCTGGGGGATGTCGACGCGGAACGGCTCGATCATGGTCTCAACTCCTTCGTCTACCCAACGTTCGGGCGACTAATGTTTGCGTGACCAACGATATCGCGATCGTTGGTCGCACAAACGATTTGTTAGAGTTGTCACATGGAACACCCACCCGAGCCGACCCCAGCCAGGTGGAAGAACCTGCCCACCTGGCTACTCACCCAAACAGCGAACCACGCCCACCGCCTGGTCAGCGATGGTTTCGCGGCCGCCGACGCTCGCGGCTACCACTACCGGATCCTGGCCACCCTCGACGAATTCGGTCCAGCCAGCCAAGCCACCCTCGGTCGCCGCAGCGGCATCCACGTCAGCGACATGGTCGCCACCATCAACGAACTCGCCGAACTCGACCTCGTCGACCGCACCCCCGACCCCACCGACCGCCGTCGCAACGTCATCACTCTCACCACCCCGGGCAAACGCCAACTCCGCCGCCTGGAAAAACAACTCGCCCACAGCCAAGAAGAACTCCTCGACCCGCTCTCCCCCGCCGAGCGAGACCAACTGACCGAGCTGCTCTCGAAGCTGCTGGACCACCACGATCAACAAACCGGGAACTCGGACCAGCCGCCGCACTGAATGACCACGGCACACCAATGATGGACACACGCGCAGTGTCGGTCGAGCAACAGCACTGGTTGCGCCTCGTTCGGTGCGGACGGCCGAGCAGGCCGCGCTGAGCGACTACCTGGCTTGCAGGAACTGCCCGGCGTGCACCCTGGTGCCGAATCCTTCGGCGAAAACACCGTATTCGTAGAGCACGTGCCCGGCCACGATCGTGGCCGCGACGGCGCGGTCGTTGCGGTTGACCATGCGGTCGACCCCATCGAGGCCGGGCATGGGCGATTCGGCGTAGGCGGCACTGGAACCGTCGAAGCCGGCAGGATCGATGATCGCGATATCGGCGCGCGACCCGAGGGTCAGGTGTCCGGCGTCGAGCCCGTACCAATCGGCCAACTCGCCGGTGAGACGATGCACCGCGGCCTCGAGGGTCATGAATTTGCGGGTGTGTACCCGCTCGAGCATCCGGACCCCGAAGTTGTAGAAGGCCATATTGCGCAGGTGGGCACCGGAATCAGCGAACCCGACCTGCACTTGGGCCGATTGCTGGAGTCGATCGAGCACATCGTCGCGGTCATTGGCGATGGTGGTGCGCCAGCGCAGGTCCGTGCCGTAGGCCACCGCCAGATCCAGCAGCGCGTCGACCGGGGAGACGCCCCGCTCGACCGCGACCGAACCGAACGACTTTCCCACCACCGAGGCGTCCGGGCAGGCCACGATCTCGGCGTCGTGCAGGTCGCGATGCCATATCTTGAAGCCGCTCGCCGTCATCTCCTCACGGAAGCGCTCTCGGAAGGTTTCATCGTCCAGCAGTTCGCCACGGGCGATGACCTCACGAATGTTCAACGCCGCCGCACCGGAACCGAATTCCTCGAATACGACCACGTCGATACCGTCGGCATAGACCTCGAACGGGACCGGTAGGTGCTGCCAGCGGAACCCGTCACCGCCGAGTGTGTTGACGATCTTCGCCGCGGCGATCGCCATGCGTACCACGGTGCGGTCGGCCTTGACGTCGGCGGCACTGATGATGGTGGTCTTGAGCGGCTTGCGCTTTCGGCCCATGCTCTGGGCGAAGTAGCGCGCCATCTCCGAGCGTTTGGCGAGATTGGGTGTGCTCTGATGGATCCGGCCACGCGCGCGCAGCAGCGCGTTGAGCGCACCGAATTCGCGCCAACTGGCATAGGTCGAGGGCAGCAACCGTGCCGGCCAGCGGGTCCCCTCCAGCTTGGAGAACGAGCTGCGGATCGTGGAAAGACCGACGAATCCGGCATCGAGGGCGGCGGTCAGCATGGCTTTCATCCGCGCCAGCTCGGCGTCGGTGGGGACGACACCCGGCGAGGTCGCGCGATCCAAACCCATGACCGCGGCACGGATGTCGGAGTGCCCGAGAAATCCGGCGATATTGCAACCGAGCGGTAGTGCGTTGATGGCATCGACGTAGGACTGGGGATCGGTCCAGGTCTTGTGCTCCTTGACCGCGGAATGCACTGCGTCCCAGGGCAATGCCTCGACGCGGGCGAACAGGTCGGCGCAGTCGTCGGCGTCGGCGTAGACAGTCGAGAGCGAACAATTGCCGAGCACGACCGAGGTGACTCCGTGCCGCACGCTCTCACCCAGGCCCGGCGATCCCAGGACCTCGGCGTCGTAGTGGGTGTGTACATCGAGCATGCCGGGGATCACCCATTTGCCGGTGGCGTCGATCTCGCGCTCGGCAGTCGCCGACTCGATGGTCCCGAGCGCGACGACCTTGCCTTCACGCACGCCGATATCAGTGCGAACGGGTGCCGACCCCGCACCGTCGAACACGGTGCCGTTGCGGATGACGAGCGAATAGTGCGACATCAGAACCCCTTGATACTGGCGAGTATTGAAATTTCGATACTCGCGAGTATCGTCAGCGTGGTGACCACAGTCAACCCCCGAATCCGCACTCCTCGCGCCGAAGTACGGGAACGAGTCCTGGCCGCGGCCCTGTCCGAGTTCGCAGGCAAAGGGTTCGTCGGCACCACGATCGACGCGATCGCCGACGTCGCCGGATTCACCAAGGGCGCCGTCTACTCCAACTTCGGTTCCAAAGACGACTTGTTCTTCGCGCTGCTCGATCAGCAGATCAGTCGACGGATCGAGGCGGTCACCGCGCTGGCCGACGCCGCAGCCACTCGCCCCACGATCACAGCGATCGGCGATCTGCTGATGCAGGGCATGCTCGACAACCGAGACTGGCAGCTGCTGTTCACCGAATACTGGCTGCGCGCGCTCCGAGACGAGTCCGTCCGCGAGAGATTCGTACAGCACCGTCGTATCGTCCGCGCCGCGATCGCGGAGGCGGTCGAGCGCTTGGATCTCGGAACCGAGATCGACCCCGCCACGACCGCCGTCCTGGTGCTGGCACTCAACAGCGGGCTCTCGATAGAGGAATTCACCGAACCCGGCGTCGTGCCCGCAGACCTGTTCGGCACCGTCCTGCACGCCGTCACAGCACAGCGATGACATGAGCCGACCGACTACCTCGGCACCTGGCATACCAGCATCTCGTTGGCGCCCGCCTGAAATTCGTAGTCGACCTTCGCGATTCGGCTGCTGATACCTGATTCGGCAAGATCGGCGAGCAACTTCTCGAGCTGCGGGTAGCGCTCCGACGAACCGATGGGAGTCAGGGGGAACAGCCGGATCTCGGTGGTGGCGACGCGTGCGAGTTCCATGATGGATTGGTGATGGAAGGTGTAGTCGAGGTCGTCGGCGTAGCTGAAGAGCAGATGGGAGCTCAGGGCCAGGTCGAAGGTGTTGTCAGCGAACGGGAGTGTGGGCAGGCGGCCTGGGATGTAGTGGTGGGGGGAGGTGCGGGTGTGGGTGGCGAAGTGTTGCGCCGACTCGCGGCGGGCGCGGTGGTGTTCGTCGGGGTCGGCGAAGAAGGTCCAGCGGTAGGCGTCGGCATGCTCGCGGACGTATCTGTTGCCGCGGTCGGCTTCGGCGACCGCGGTGGCGGCCACTCGGTCGAGACCATCGTCGAAATAGGCTACGTCGCAGGCGGTGACATCACCGCCGCGTCGACTGACCTCGGCGGCGAAGCCGGCCGCCCCACCCGGGCAGTCCAGAATTCGGCGCCCGAGATCGTCGTCGGTGAGCGCGAACATCGCCCGGTACTCGTGCAGGGAGCGCGAGCTGACGAGGATCTCGCCGAACCCTCCGGTCCCCGTAGACGCGTCGTTGTCGATCATGGTCGTCCTTCCGTTCCAGGGCCGCCCGTGGGGCCGGAACAGATGTCGTCACGACAGATCTGGCCACCCTCGGGGCGGCCGCGCACAACTCGGTCAGCCGCTAGGTCAGCGGCCACCACTGTTGGGCGAACATCATCACCCGGTGATTGAACCACGTGGAAGTTCGCTCGAGTAGGAGATTTTCACCGCTGTAGCGGATCATGTGGCGGTGAATCAAGATCGATTGAGGGTCAGGGCGACGGAATTCGCCGGCACACTCGAGGTCCGGATGCTGGTATGGCGTCCGGTCGTGATGATCTGCGGTCTGACATGAATCCGACCGAGCTCGCAGCGGATCTGGATGAGCGACAGTTCGCCCGGTACGAATGTCCCTGCTGCGAAGAGCCGATCGAGCGCACCTGGAACATGGTCACCCGCGACGGAATCGCCTACGCGGCGTACTTCGCCAACAGCTACCACCACACCGACCAGGCCCATGACACCTGGATCGACGTCATCCTCGGAACCTGGGATACCGAATCCGCAGACGATCATGTGACTTTCGGTTGTCGCGTCGGCCCGGTCCAGAGCAACCCGTACCCGGCGGCGACCCTGGTCCAGGCCTGTTTGGACGGATCCGCCGACGACGTCCACGGCGTGGTGCTCTCGCGCGCGGACGGCTTGGTCCACCCCCGCCTCCCGGAGTTCTGGGACGTCGTCGACTTCGTCTTGGCCAACGACCCGACCGTCACCGCACACCTGTACCAGTAGACAAGGGGTCATCCGGTGTGGATGACCCCTTGCCGCTCAGCCGAGTGGACTGTGCCCCAGTAGAACTCGGCCGCTGAAGCGAGTCTGCTTCGCGCGAGGCAGTGGGTGGAATTGGCAGCCGTGGATGTCACGGTAGAGGCGTTCGAGGTCGCAGGCGCGGGAATAGCCTGCGCCGCCGGTGGTTTCGATCGCCAGGCGGACGGTGGTGATGAGCGCGTCGGCCGCGACGGTCTTGCGGCTGAGGGTGCGCGCGGCGTAGGCATCGGTGTTGGGGAAGCTCAGGTTCTCCGAGGCGGTGAACATGGCGGTGACGAGGTCCTCGGCGGTGGTGTAGGCGTTGAGCATCTCACCCGCCGACTGGACCGTGTGGGCGTCGGAACGGCCTTCCAGCAGACGCGCGGTGAGCTCGACAGCAGCGTCCGCGACACCGAGATAGGCGGCCAGCACCAGCGGAAGCGCCGCACCGATCACCACATTCAGCACCGGCGGCCACGGACCCGCCGGGCGAGTCATCGAGATCGCGGCATCGGGCACGAACACCTCGTCGAGCACGACCGTGTGCGACCCACTCGCCCGCAAACCGAACGAATCCCAGGTCTTGTCGATGCTCACGCCCGCGGCGGCCAACGGGATCGCGAAATGCAGCACCTCACCGTCGCAGCGGACACTGGTGACGAGCACATCGCCCACCTCACACCCACTCGCGGGCGCCTTACGCGCACTCACCCGATACCCACCCTCGACGCGCACCGCCTGCCCGTTGGAATCGACCCAATCCGAGGCGCCCGTACTGACCAGAATCGCACCGCCGGCCACCTTCGCGAACACCGCCGAAGCGTCCACCCCATGGTTGTGCCGCCACACCTGCGCGGCCACCAGGTGTGAGTGCATCGCGAACGCGACCGCCGTCGACGGATCGTGCCTGCCGAGTTCGCGCAGGATCTCCCCCATCTCCCGATGAGAGGCACCCCCACCGCCGAACTCGACCGGCACGAGCGCCGCGGAGAGTCCGCTCGCTCGCAATCGATCGAACGCGGCGACAGAGATTTCGCCGGTGCGGTCCCGCTCAGGGACCTCGAGACGCAAGGTTTCACCGATCTCGCGGGCCACCGATACCCGGTCGGTGCTGGACGTGGTGTCAGAAATTGTGGAAGTCATGTTTCGAAGTTAGAAAGCGCCGCGATAACCAGATAGTCCAGAAAGTGGACTCTCCCGGTCCAGAAAGTGGACCCCGTCGGTGCGACGGAGGAGCAATTGCCGACCGCTGAGGTGCCCATGACAATCACGACCGCAGGCTATGGCCAGTACTGTCCGATCTCGCGTGCTCTCGACGTGCTCGGCGAACGTTGGTCGTTGCTCATCCTGCGCGACCTGTTCCTCGGCACAACCCGCTTCAACGACCTCGCCCGCGGCCTGCCGGGCCTGTCGCGCAGCCTGCTCGCCAAACGCCTGCGCCAGTTCGAACGGGCCGGACTCATCGAGAAACTCGGCACCGAACACCTGCTCACCGAAGCAGGCAGCCAGCTCGAGCCCATTCTGTTCGGCCTCGGCGAATGGGGCGCACGCTGGACCTTCGGCGCGCCACAGGAGGAAGAACTCGACGCCGCCCTGCTCGTGTGGTGGATGCACACACGCGTCGACACCTCCATGCTGCCGGGCCGACGGCAGGTGCTGCACGTCCGGTTCACCGACGACGTTCGCCGCTTCTGGATCGTGGTCGAAGGCGCGGTGCCCTCGGTATGTGAGACCGATCCGGGCTATCCCGTCGACGTCACGATCAGCGCGGATGTCGCTGGGCTCTACGAAGTGTGGTTGGGGCGCATGCCGCTCACCCACGCGCAACGCACCGGGCGGATCACCTTCACCGGCCCGCCCGCGCTGACCCGCCGCATGCCCGCGGTGTTGCGGTTGAGTCCGGTGGCCGGATATGTCGCGGCAACTGCGCGCCCCGATCCGCAGGCACGCGCCTCATGAGCCGAAAGGTCTTGCCGTTCAGGTGGATCCGGCTCGCCCGGCGATGCTCATCGCCCAGCGGTACAGCTCTACCGGATCTCCCAGCGTCGCCTGCGATTCAGGCCGCTCGAGGACGCCGTTCGCCGCTGACAGCAAGTCGTACAGGCCCAGATAGACCCACTCCCACAGCATGCTGTCGAAGTTGTAGGACATCATCGCCCGTTCGACGCGCCCACGGATCTCGGCGATCTCCTTCGACTCCAGTCCCACCCCGTGCAACCGTGCTTCGGTCGCCCGCTGGTCCTCGGCATCGAACCAGGTGTCGAGGAACGGCTCGAGCAGATCAGCCCAGATATCGAGACGTCGATGGATCGCGATCGCGTTGCGTCGGCAGAAATCGTCCAGCCCGCGACGATGCTCAGCGTGCACGAACAGCGTCTCACCGGTGACGGTACGCAGGTATGGGCGTATCGCGCCCGGATCGGCTTCGCTGATCGCGGATACCGCGATCACGCCGTCGGGATACACCGACGCGCCCGCGAAAGGATAGTCGACGAACCGGATTTCCGTGTCGGCGATGACCACCTGCATCGGTCCATGATGTCGGCCGGCGCAGGCTCCGACCGGGTGTCATGAACTATATGGAACAAAACGTGGCGGTAATCACTACTTGCCACGTCATGTTGGCAGCCGCCGTAATCAAAACGTTAGGATTCGACCATGGTGCGTACCGGAGCAGTAACCTCAGAGCCGTACGAACCGAATGTGCCTCTGCCCCAACATCATCCGGCCCGTCTCGAACTGGTCAGCGAAGCTCCCGAGACTGCCTCGGCGCCTGACCGGGACGTCGACGACCACTTCCCGCGCCTGGGCGACACCAGCTTCCTCACCGGCGCGGCCCGCCACCGCCTCGCGGCCTACATCCACACCCAGCTCGCCGAACTCGAAGAGATGCCGTGACCGCACGCCGATGACATAAGCTGCGACACCGGCAATCATCGGCGGCAGAGGCGATTCACGCGGAGGAGTGGCGAGCTTGAGCGACGCATCGGTGGTGCTTCCCGAGCAGGTCCGCACCGAACTACGCCGCGGAGTGCGCAGCGTCCTCGTCGACACCGCAGCCCTGCGCCTGGTCCGCGAACGCTTCGACGACACCCAGGCAGGCGCACTGCGCCGCTACCTCGAAGCGTCCCAATCGGCGAACACTCTGCGCGCCTACCGGACCGACTGGATCGCCTGGGCAGGCTGGTGCGCGGCCGAACACCGACAGGCCCTGCCCGCCGACCCACTCGACGTAGCCGTCTACCTGGCCGCCTCCGCCGACGCCCGACGAGAAAACGGCACGTGGGCGTTCAGCCCGGCCACCCTGGATCGCAAGTCCGCCGCCATCGCCGCAGTCCACGCCGCCAACGGACTCCCCTCACCGACCCGCTCCGACGTCGTGCGACTCACCCTGCGCGGCATCCGCCGCACCCGTCGCACCCCGCCGACCCGGAAACGCCCGGTCCTGCTGCACACCCTCGACCAACTTCTCGCCGAACTCCCCGCACCCGCCTGGCCCACTGAACCCGCGCGCCGGCGAGACGGTCTGGCGTTGCTGGTCGGCTTCGCCGGCGCACTGCGGCGCAGCGAACTCGCGGGCCTGCGCATCAGCGACGTACACGTACGCACCGACCACACCACCGGCGAACCGCTGCTCGTCGTGCACCTGCCGACAACCAAGACCGACCCGACCGGCATCGCCGAACAGCGCATCGCCCTACCCCGCGGCAAACACCCACGCACCTGCCCGATCTGCGCGTTCGCCGACTGGGTCCGCCTGCTGGAAGTCCACGCCGACACCGGCGACGAGGGCACACGATCCTGGACGGCGAACAACCTCGCCGCCGACCCCGCGATCCATCGCTGCCACGGCTTCACCGGCACCCGGCTCAGCACCGACACCGACCGCGCGCTGTTCCCCACCATCAACCGGCACGGCTCGATCGGCGACACCGCGCTGTCCGGCCGGGCCGTGGCCGAACTGGTCAAGCGCTACGCGGCTCGCGCGGGCCTCGACCCCGACCTGTTCTCCGGGCATTCCCTACGCGCAGGCTTCGCCACCCAGGCCGCCCTCGGCGGCGCCAGCGACCGCGAGATCATGCGCCAGGGCCGCTGGGCCAACCCCCGCACCGTCCACGGCTACATCCGCACCGCGAATCCGCTCGAAGACAACGCCGTCACCAAACTCGGCCTCTGAACCAGCCCCGTACGGCGACAATCGGCCGTCAGCGCCGCACAACGCGATCGAAGCTCGCGAGCCACCGACAATGCCCTCTGATCAGACGATCCGGTCGAGTCGGAAGATGCGGAACTCGCGACCTCCCGAGCGCTGGAACTCCATCTCGTAGCCCGGCCAGAATTCCACGGCCTGGTCCCACACCCGCTTACGCTCGACACCAGCGATCTCGGTGACCGACACCGGGAACGCGGAGCTGCCGTCGAAGCGCGCCGATGCCGTGCGGGCCGCGCGCAGGTTCGCCGACCAGGCCGGATGCTCCGGCTTGCCCCAGTTCGAGCCCACCAGATAGAAGCCGTCGCCGTCGGGCACACACAGCAGCGAGGTGGTGCGCGGCTGTCCCGACTTGCGCCCGACCACCGTGATCTCGATCGACGGGAGCCCGGCCAGATCGAGCACACCCCACCGACCGCCGCTGAGCCTGCGCAACAGCCGCTCGGTCGGCAGAACAACGCCGGCGCCACGCATCACCCAGGGCTGCGACGCGAACACGCGCGCAAAGCCCGGCAAGGGATTCCAAACCATCCCCGAATCCTGGCTCGAGCGAACCCGGTTCGCCCACTCACGACGGTGTGCTGAGAGCCAACTCACTCGGTGTGCTGGACGACCGATCGCCGCAGGCGGACCATAGGAGCATGGACGAGGCCCGAAACGAAGCCCGGCGCACCGCGGCGCAGGCCGAAATCGGCAAACACGGGCGGCTCGTTCGCGGCCCTCGCGACGGGAAGCTGCTCAGCGCGGGCATGCTGCCGTTCTTCCGCCTCCGCACACCGCGTGGGTACGGGATTCTGACCACCACGGGGCGCAAGACCGGTCTTCCGCGCCCGAAGTGCGTCCGGATCCTGCGCGACGGCGATCGCGCGTACCTGGTCCAGTTGATGCCGCCGCACGTGACGGTCGCGCAGCCCGGCGCGGTCAATTCCTGGCTGCTCAACGTCCGCGCCGATCCGCACGTCACAGTGAAGCTGCCCGACGGCACCCACAGCGGGATTGCCAGGGAGATCAGCGACCCGGCCGAACTCGCCACCGCGCGCGCTCTGCTGTGCGACACCGTCGTGCTGGTCGACTTCGGCGAATGCACGCTTCACCTGCGCGGTATGCCCTCACGGGCAAAGATCCGGCGGCTGCACGAGTACTGGTTCGACACCGGCCGTGCGGTAGCCGTAGACCTCGCGGTCTAACGGAAGCCCCTCCCCTGTCCGTGCTGGTGAGTTCACCTTTCGTTCGAACATGTCGTGAATTGAGCGATGTTTGGGGTCATGATGAGGTAACGCATAAGTAGATGCGCATATCTACGTAACCACATGTAATTATTGTGACAAGTTCCAGCCTCGCCGCTCCGCCTTAATTCCCCGCACCGTTCCCCTCGATGTCGCACACTGATCTCACTCCCCTCCCCTAGCCCGCCAGGAGTGCCATGCCCTCCCCCAGTGGTCGACGCATCCTCGCTACGTTCGCTGTGGCCGCTTCGGCCCTGCTCACAACCGGCCCCTCCCCCGCTCTCGCCCGACCACCCGCACCGGCCCACCTGGCGCCCCTCGGACCCGAATTCCTGTGGGGCGTGGCAGCTTCCGGCTTTCAGGCCGAAGGTGATGCGCCGGACAGCAATTGGCGCCGCTATGTCGAATCGGGGAGCACGGCCGACCCCTACCTGAACTCGGTGGACTTCCGCGCTCGATACCGCTCCGACATCGCCCTTGCCGCGAAACTCGGTGTGCGGGTGTACCGCATCGGCATCGAGTGGGCCCGGGTTCAACCGCAACCCGGAATCTGGGACGACGCGGCGCTCGCGTTCTACGACGATGTCATCGCGGCCATCACCGAGGCCGGAATGCGGCCGATGCTGACCCTCGACCACTGGGTGTACCCGGGCTGGGCAGCCGACCGCGGCGGCTGGCGCGATCCGGAGATCGTGGCGAACTGGCTGTCCAACGCCCGCCGCGTCGTCGACCGGTACGCCGGCACCGACCCGTTGTGGGTGACGTTCAACGAGCCCACGTTCTATCTGGTCAACGATCTGCGACACGGCGGCATCGGCGCGGCCGACGTACTGACGATGGGTGAACGAATCACCCAGGTCCACAACAGCATCTACGACTACATCCACGCCGTACACCCCGGCGCTCAGGTGACCAGCAACGTCGCCTACATCCCCAGCGTCGACGACGCGGTCAGCGGACCCCTGCTCGACCGGATCTCCGCCCGCCTGGACTACATCGGCATCGACTATTACTACGGTTTCTCCCCCGCACAGCTGCAAGTCCCCGATCCCGACCGTCTCTGGACGATTCCGCTGCAACCCGAAGGCATCTACTACGCGCTCGACCACTACGCGCGGAAGTTCCCCGGCCGCCCGCTCTACATCGTCGAAAACGGCATCCCCACCGAGAACGGCCGCCCGCGCGCCGACGGCTACACCCGCGCGGATTCGCTCCGCGACACCGTCTACTGGTTGCAGCGCGCCGTCGCCGACGGCATCCCGGTGATGGGCTACAACTACTGGAGCCTGACCGACAACTACGAATGGGGCTCCTACACACCACGTTTCGGCCTTTACACCGTCGACGTGCTCACCGACCCGACGCTGACCCGCACACCGACCGACGCGGTCGCGGCCTACCGGGCGATCACCACGACGGGGGGCGTCGGCCCCGACTACCGGCCGACGCGCCCCGTCGCTGCGTGCTCGCTCGTCGACGGACTCGCCAGTTGCACCGATCCGGTGTCGGTCCCCCGGTAGGGGTTTGAAGCGTCAACGTGTGCTCTACACTCGGGCGGGTGTCGAGCACAGCGTCACGCCCCTCCAGCGCCGTGAGCGGCAGGCAAGCCCGATGGCAGCCGCACAACGACAGCCGCCGGGAGCGGATCGTGCTGGCCGCGGTCGAGCTGATCGAACAGGCGCCCGCCGGCGTCGAGGTGCCGATCATCCAGATCGCCGAGCACGCGGGGCTCGCGAAATCGGTGGTCTACCGGCAGTTCGCCGGTCGCGACGAGCTGGATCGCCGGATCAGGAGCGAGATCGCCGACCGTTTCGTCGCCGACATCGAGGACGCGCTCGACATCGCCGAGGGCTCCATCCACGAAATCCTGGTGCGCACGATCGGCGGCGTCGTCACCTGGATCCAGGATCACCCCCGATTACACGAATTCCTGCGGACCGGGCCGTCGGAGGCCGATCCCGATATCGACGCGATGAGCGCGCTGATCGCCACCATCGCGGGGTCGACCCGGGCTCTGGTCACCGGCCTGGCCGGGGTGGTCGGCGTGACCGACGAAGCCTCGGCCGACACGATGACCTTCGCCATCGTGTCGATGACCGAGGCCACCGTCACCCGCTGGGCCAACGACCCCGAGCCCGCCCTCACCAGGGATCAGCTCATCGAGGAAGTCGCCTCCTACGCCTGGCACGTGGTCGACGGCGTCGCCCGCCGCCACGGCCTGAACCTCGATCCCGATCAGCAACTCACCGAGATCATCACCCAACTCGTCGCCGGCAACTGAATCGCCGCCGGGATCCGCTCAGGCGACGCGACGCGCGCTGCGTTCGGGCTCGCTGCGGTAGCGCGATGCGGGACCGTCGATACCGAACTTGCGCCACAGCCACTTGGCGCTCGGGTTCATCAGACCGAGGTCACTGGCCAGTTTGCGCATATCGCCGAAGTAGCCCGACAGGATCTGCTGGGAATGCTCCGACTTCCAGAACGCCTGCTCGATGACCTCGCGCGGAATGTCGAACTCGCGCTCGAACGACCGCGGCGGCGCCATGATCTCGTTGGCCAGCCAGCGCATCGCGATCGGGAAGGCCACCGAGCAGACGCCGCGATTGAACTTGCCCATCCGCCCGATGTGCGCGGTGAGGAAGTCACCGGCGAAGGAGATGTGACGCGCTTCCTCGGCGATATGGATCTCCATGGTGCGCAACACCATCGGCGGCATCGTCGCGCCCGCGCGGATGACGGCCTTCTGGTAGTGATCGATCGGCTCCTCGCCGCCGAGGATGCCGATGAACAGGATCGTGTGGGCATAGCCGCCCGCCACACCGATCAGCGGCGACAACGCGCGAAACATCGGCCGCATGCCGGGCACGTCGACGTCGATGCGGTTGACCAGCTCCTGGAACATCTGGATGTGGTTGCACTCTTCGGTCATCTCGTGCAAGCAGTACCGGAACTCGGGCGACCCGTTCGGCAGCTTCATGATGTATTGCATCATGCCGCGGATCAGGATGCTCTCGAAGGCGGCGCCGACCTTGATCGAATTGGCTGTGCGCCATTTGCCGATCTCGATGCGCCGGTCCAGCGGTTGATCGCGGTACCACTGCGTAGCGCCGAGCGGGTCGATCTCCGGCGAGAGGACCCACCGCACGTCGTTCGGGTCAAGGGCGAGCTCGGGTGAATCCCAGTCGATATCGAGGTAGGGATCGAAATGACGGTCGACAGAACCCTGTGACAGGGTTGCCAGCGCCTCTCGGTACTCCTCGGTGATGGGTCCGCCACGGCTCGATTCGGTCAGCGTCATCGGTGCCTCCTCGGTTCGCGTCCGGCGCGCACGGCACTGTTATCGCCGTCACACCGTTCCCCGAGAATAACTGAGACCGTCAGTCCCACACAACCCTGGCGCGATAACGTTTTCTCCCCGCCTACTCGACGAGCAGCACCACCAACTGACGAGCCAGCTCGACATCACCGGGACCACCGAGCCAGATCAGTGGGCGACGTTGATCGAGATGGTCCAGCGCTTCGGGCAGGGATACGAAGACGCGATCGGCGCGCACGACGCAGACCTGGGGCACGGACTCCGAGACAGCGGGTCCACCATCGACATCGAGTGCCAGCGAACCGGTCGAGGCGTCGCCTGCCACCGCATCGCGAACCACCGCGTCACCGGACTCGACCGAATCCGAACCGCTGTGCACGACCTGATGACCCGGCGCGCCGGCCCAGTGATCCAGCCACGCCGGGCCCGGCTCGACCGCGGCGAGCACCGTCTGCACGCTCATGCCGTAGAGGACGTCGGCGACCGCGGCGGGCAGGCCCGCTACATCGACGGTGCGCACCAGCGATCCGTACTCGCGCAATCGGTCGACGAACCGCTCGAGCACCTCGGCCCGCTCGGTCGGATCCACGATCGCGTGCCTGCCCGCGGATCGACGCATGGGTACCCGGCGCTCGTCCTCGGGCAGGTCGAGCAGCCCGTCACGGACTCGGCGCAAGATCTCCTCGCGAGAATTCACTCGGGCACTCTCCTTCGTTGGCGACGCCGATGTCGCCGTTCACACATTCCCTCTCCCCACATACCGCGGGAACTCTTCAATTCGCTACCGTACCGACCGGTCCACATGATCCGGGCGCGGCACGACGAAGCCCAGCAGAAGCAGAAGCTGGTCGATGTTCAGGTCGAAGATCTCCGCCCGATCAGCGAAGGTGTCGCGCCCGTACATGTCGAACACGTCGAAGTTCACGGCACCGAAGAGCGTGGTCCACGCGGTGAGGGCGGACGCGATCACCCGATCGGGGGCGGCGAGGCCGAACTGCTCGCGGATCGTCGCGAAATCGGCAGCCGTACGCGGAGAGATCGCGGGCTCGAGCACGGGGCTGTTGAGCTGACCCAGTCGGTAGGCACCGTCGACGATGCCCAGCAGAATCGCGATCACGCGCACGCCCGGCGCTTCCGTGTCGGCCGCCGGTGCGGCATAGCCGGGGACGGGGGTACCGAAGAGCAGGCCGTACCAGGCCGGTTCGGCCAACGCCCACTCCCGTACCGCTCGCGCGGCGACCCGGAAGCGGGTCGCGGGGTCGTCGGGTGCGTCGAGCAGGGCCGCGTCCACCGCGTCGCCCAGTGCGTTGTAGCCGTCGACCACCAGCATGGTCAGCAGTTCTTCGCGGCTGCGGACATACCGGTACACCGCCGACGACACCACGCCTAGATCGCGGGCAACCGCGCGCAACGACAACGCCGCCGCACCCTGCGTGGCCAGATGCTCGCGGCCGATGCGTTTGATGTCGGCGATCGTCTGCGCGCGGGCCAGTGCGCGCGGACCCGGCTGGTCGGAGCTCATCGTCCGATCATCGCCCACTCACGGCGCGGGCCGGATCCCGGCGTCCGGCCGTGTCGTCCTCGGCGGCGGCGCGTTCGATCTCGGCGGCCAAGGTCGCGCCGCCGACCGCCCAGGCCGTCGCCAGCAATCGGTCGCGGAAGCGGCTCAGGTCCACGCCCACCCCTTCACCGCCGTACCCGGTGCCCGAGGCGTCGCGCACCGTGCCGACCACCTCGTCGGCGAGATCGGCGATGCGCGACTGGATCAGCGTCCGCAAGACCCCGCTGAGCGTGACGTCGATACCCACGTCGTAGAGGACCAGTGCGGCCTTGAGCATCGTGCGGTCCGCGACGAACCATCGGTGGCCGCGTCGTTCCAGGTACCCCGCCGCGGCGAGTTCGGTGAGCACATCGGTGCCACGCTCCCCCAGCATCGCGGCGAGTTCGGCATCGTCGAGGTAGGACGAGCGTTCGATCGACTGTCCCGCGCGCGGATCGAACAGCGTGCGCCAGTCACCTGCCTGCGGTTCGGTGTCGAATACCTCACGGATGGCGTCCAGCCGCAGCCCGCGTGCCTGCATGGCGACGATGTCGCGCAGCCGGTCCAAGTGCTCGTCGGTGTAGACGACTTCCTTGCCCGCTCGGCCGGGTTTCGGCAGCACGCCGAGCGAGTGGTAGTAGCGGATGGTGCGCGACGCCACGCCGCTGACGTCGGCGAGTTCCGCTCGGGTGTATCGGGCCACCCGACCAGCATAGGTGGGCTCGGAGCCAACGTTGACAGCTCTGGCTGTCGCCATTAGCGTTACCCGCGTCACTGTCGACACCGATCGAGGAGCTCCCCCATGCCCGAGCGCACCACCGATTTCGACGTTCTGATCGTCGGGTCCGGCTTCGGTGGCAGTGTCACCGCACTGCGGCTGGTGGAGAAGGGCTACAAGGTCGGCGTCATCGAAGCCGGTCGCCGCTTCGCCGATGACGAACTGCCCAAGACCAGCTGGGACCTGCGCAAATTCGTGTGGGCGCCGAAGCTCGGCTGCTACGGCATCCAGCGCATCCACCCGCTGCGCGACGTCCTGATCCTGGGCGGCGCCGGCGTCGGCGGTGGCTCGCTGAACTACGCCAACACTCTCTACGTGCCGCCGGAGCCGTTCTTCCAGGATCCGCAGTGGCGCGAGATCACCGACTGGCGCAGCGAGCTCACTCCCTATTACGAGCAAGCGAAGAAAATGCTCGGTGTGGTGACGAATCCCCACATGACTCCCGCCGACGAGATCTTCAAGGCCGTCGCCGAGGACATGGGTGTGGGCGAGACGTTCGTGCAGACACCCGTCGGGGTGTTCTTCGGTACGCCCGGCAAGACCGAGGCCGACCCCTACTTCGGTGGTGCCGGCCCCGAGCGCACCGGCTGCGTGGAATGCGGCGACTGCATGGTCGGCTGTAAGTTCGGCGCCAAGAACACCCTGGTGAAGAACTACCTCTATCTCGCGGAACAGGCCGGCGCACAGGTCATTCCGATGACCACGGTGTCGTCGCTGCGACCGCTGCCCGACGGCACCTGGGATGTGGCCACCGAGCGCACCGGCGCCTGGGTGCGCAAGGCGCCCAAGACCGTGACCGCCAAGCATGTCGTCCTCGCGGCGGGCACGCTCGGCACGCAGAAGTTGCTGCACGCGATGCGCGACGAAGGTGCGCTGCCGCACCTCTCGGACAAGCTCGGCCTGCTCACCCGCACGAACTCCGAGTCGATCGTCGGTGCCGCGACCAAGACGCTCGGGCCCGACCAGGACTTCACCAAGGGCGTCGCGATCACCTCGTCGATCCACCCCACCCCCGACACCCACGTCGAGCCGGTGCGCTACGGCAAGGGCTCGAACTCGATGGGCATGCTGCAAACGCTCATGGTCGACGGCGGCGGGCGGGTGCCGCGATGGCTGCGGTTCCTGGGCCTCGTGCTGTCCAACCCCCTGATCTTCCTGCGCTTCATGAGTGTGAAGAACTGGAGCGAGCGCACGATCATCTCCCTCGTCATGCAGCACCTGGACAACTCGATCACCACCTACACCAAGCGCGGACTGTTCGGTGGCCGCAAGCTGACCTCCAAACAGGGCCACGGACAACCGAACCCGACCTGGATCCCGGCGGGCAACGATGTGACCCGCCGGGTCGCGGAGAAGATCGGCGGCGTCGCCGGTGGTACCTGGGGTGATGTGTTCAATGTGCCGATGACCGCGCACTTCCTCGGCGGCGCGGCGATCGGCGCCGACCGTGAGCACGGCGTGATCGACGCCTACCACCGCGTGTACGGCTACCCGACGCTCAGCGTCGTCGACGGAGCCGCCGTGTCGGCCAACCTCGGCGTGAACCCGTCGCTCACCATCACCGCGCAGGCCGAGCGCGCGGCCGCCTACTGGCCGAACAAGGGCGAACTCGACACCCGCCCCGAACAGGACGCCGGCTACACCAAGATCGCCCCGGTCCGCCCCAACCAGCCGGTCGTGCCCGCGGGCGCACCCGCCGCCCTGGTCCTGCCGATCGTCGAGATCCGCAGCTCGGAGAAGACCGCGGGCTGATTCGAACGAACCCGGCCCCGGCTTCGCGGTTACCCACCGCC